>NZ_DASSKM010000203.1:0-2691 GCF_035690525.1 Salinisphaera sp. | reverse complement strand
ATGATGCCGCAGCGCGCATAGGTCGACTTGCCCAGGCAGATGGTGAGCACGCTGCGTGGAATACGGAAATATTCGACCGTCGAGGCCAAGGCGAACGAGTTGGGCGGAATGATGCAGGTCTCGCCCTCGAAGTCGACGAAGCCTTTCGAGTCAAAAGCCTTGGGATCGACCACCGCAGTATTGATGTTGGTGAAAATCTTGAAATGCGGCGAACAGCGCACGTCGTAGCCGTAGCTCGATACGCCGTAGGACACGATTTTCTCGCCGTCGCACGCCTTGACCTGAGCCGGCTCGAAGGGCTCGATCATGCCTTCGCTCTCGGCCATGCGGCGGATCCACTTATCGGACTTGATGCTCATCGAAAAATACTCAGACGGCGCGATTTGGCCGCTCAGTCTAGCGACTGAATCAGGCGGCGCCCAGCAACCAGGTCGGCGATTAGGCCGGGCGCCGCGAAGCGAGAGCGCCGGCTATTGCGCGCAGCCCAGCGGAATGCTCGGGGGCGACGCACCGGCGGCGGCCGCCGCGAGAAAGCCGATCGTCTCGCACTGCATCTCGACCGTGGTCGCCAAGCCCTCCTGCGGATCGACTTGGCCGTTGGCCGTGCCGGCGGTCGGGTCCAGTATCGTGCTGTGCGCGCCGCTGGCAAAACGCACCACGCTGTCGGCTTTCTGGCTGCCTGTTTCATACGGCACGCTCGCCGACACCGAGGCCAGCCCCATGGCCGCGGCCAGCGGATCGGTACCGGACAACGGGCCGCCCACGCAGACCGTATCCAGCGTCGGCGTGTAGTCGTCGGTGGCCGGGCAGGCACCGCTGGTCGCGGGCGTGAAGCGCGCTCCGACATTGGCGGGTACGGCGTTCGGCACGACCAAATCGGGCGGATTCGCGCCGCCGTTGCCACCGCCCACGACCTCGATCATGTGCAGCGGATGGCGCGCGGCCGCGGTCTGCGCGTAGTTGATCGGGTCGGCGCCGTCGACGATCGTCTGCGCCAGCCGCAGGAAGCTTTGATAGGTCTCGCTGCCCTCGCCCACGCCGGCGGCTTTCAGCCCGGCCGCGATCTGCGGGCCGAATGCCGGCGAGCCGTCGAGCAGGCGGAGCACGCCGCCGCCGGGATTGGCGAGCGTGGCGGCGTCGAAGGCGCTGCTCGAGGTCACGCCCATCAGCGTGGAGCCCACGATCGCGCCGAGCGAATGACCGAGATACTGGCTCGGCTGGCCGTTGAGCGGAATCGCGTCGCCGCCGACGACCGCGATCGCGCCCTGCATGAGCGTGGCGTTGAGATCGATCAAGTCGACCACCGCTTCGCGCAGATTGTCACGCGAGGTGATCGGGCTAGACAGGTTGATGAAGTTGGCGCCCGAGGAATCGACCACGCCGTCGCCGTTGGCGTCCAGATCGAAGGTACGTTCGCCGCCGTCGATGGCGAGCGCGGCGTCCGGAGCCAGGCCGTGCAATGGCAGATCGATCGCCACGGTGACGAACCCGGCGGCCGCCAGCGCGGGCGCGATCGCGAGCATGTTGGTGCGGTCGCCGGTGATGCCGTGTTGGAAAATCACGACCGGCCAGCCGCCGTCCGGCGGGTTGCCGCCGCTCGGGCTGTTGGCATTGGGCACGGCCACCAGGACCGGCACCGACTGTATCGAACGCCGTTGCGGATACGGAAAACAGCCGGTGGTGGATTTGCTGGCGGTCAGCACGCTACAGGGAATGGCGGCGCCGCTGGGCGCGTGCAATGTGGCATGGCCGGGCGCGGCTTCGCCGTTCGAGATCCAGTAGGTCTTCAACGGTGCGGGCGTGGCGGTGCCGTCGTCGGCGGCCGCGGCCAGATAGTAGGATAGGTCGACCGTGCCCTGATAGAGATTCGCCGTATCGGGCAGGCTGGGATTCACCTCGCCAGTCGAAAGCTGACCGCCCTGACCGTCCGGCAGCGGCCGAACCCGAATGCCGCCGTCGTCGACACCATTCGGATTCGGCGTGGGATGGGTGGCGAGATAGCGCAGCGAGGCACCGATGCTCTGGGTGGTGAACTGCCAGGCGACGATTACGTTGTCGCTGCCGGCGCCGGGCACGGCCTCGAGAATCGGGCGCACCTGGCTGCTGCGGATCGACGCCAGCGCGGCCTGTTGGGCGGTGCTGTAGTCGCCGGCCGGATTGTCCGCGGAGCCGACTTCGGCCGACGATTCCACGATCGCGAACTGATCGCTGGGCGCCACGCTGCCCCCGCCGGCGGTTTTCAGCTTGTCGGTGATGAGCACGTAATACGTGGTTGCCGGATCGAGCGGCTTGAGCGGACGAATCAGAAGCCGCGTATGGTCGACCACGGCGGGCGACTTCACCACATCGAAATCCTTACCCGCGGTCAACTCGGTGCCGGTGCCGGCGTCGATCACACGCACGCCGCCGTTATTGGCCGTGGCCAGGTCGATGTCCGCACCGGCGAAATCGGCGTAGAGATTTTCGGTGGTGGAAAAGCCGTCGAGTTTGTTGGCGCCGGCGATGACCGGATTGACGCCGCTGGCGTCGGGAATATTGAGCGTACCGTCCGCGCTGATGCCGGCGAGCGCGCCTTGCATATTATCGGTGTCGACGAACAGTAGGTTGTTCGGAAACGGAATGACGGCGTTTTGCGAAGCCGGCGAGTAGAGGCTCGTCGCCTCCGGCGCGGGCGCGGAGGCCTGGCCGTCG
>NZ_DASSKM010000202.1:0-3364 GCF_035690525.1 Salinisphaera sp. | reverse complement strand
TCAGACCCGCGTATACGCCCGCGATTGCCAGCAGGCGCCGCGCCTGGCACGCGTCGTGGGTCTTGCGCGCCAATTCGCGCAGGTCTTCGGCACGGTAATCGTTTCGCAATGGAATGGGCCGAGTCATCGGCAAGCCTCTAGCGACGGGTCAAAGATAACGTACTGATTATATAACGAGATTCTGTTTTTGCAGGTTGGTATAAATCCGCTCTTATTCGCGCACACCGCGTTCATTTGCGGGCCGATTTCTTCCGGTCGGCCGCTTTTTCGAGCTGTACGGTCATGCGCTCGACGCGGTCGCGCCAGGATTCGCCGGTGACTTGGCTGGCCACGCGCTCAACCCAGAGCGGAAAGCCGAGCGGCGTCAGGCGGGGCGGCTCGGCGAGCCGGATCGACTGGTTCGCGATGGCCGATAGCGCGGACCGCAACCGCCCGATCTCCAGTTCGCGCTCGAGCACTTCGCGCCGGGCTTGGCCGAGCAGCCGATTGTCGGCGTCGTAGCGCACCAGGACATCGTAGACCAGTCCGCTGGAAGCCTGGATCTGGCGCGCACTCTTGGACGCGCCGGGATAACCCGGAAACACCAGCCCGGCGATCCGCGCGATATCGCGAAACGCGTGTTTAGCCAGTTCCGAAGCATTAAGGCAGGTCAGCAAATCGTCGACCAGATTGGATTCGGACAAAGCGGCGCGCAGTTCGGCCTCGGTGAACTCGACCTTTGTGCGGGTCACCAGTTCAAAGCCGTAGTCGTTGACCGAAAACCGAAAGGTCGCGGCGTGCATGCGCGCCAGCCGCCAGGCTGCCAGCGCCGACAGACCTTCGTGGGCCAGCCGGCCGGCGAACGGATAAAAGAACCAGTGCCGGCCTTCACGCGAGGTGACGTGTTCGATCAGCAGCTCATCGGCCGCGGGTAGCGCCGACCAGCGTTTCTGCACTGCCAGCAGATCGCGGACGGCGGCCAGTTCGGGTGTATCAAAGCGATCGTCGCGGGCGGCTTCCAGCAGGTCACGGATCGCATCGGCCAGCGTGCCGGAGATCGCCATGCGCCCGCCGGCCCAGCGCGGCACTTGCCGGTTACGGCGCGTAGCGGCTTTGACATAGGCCGTGAGTTCCTTGACCCGTACCAGTTCGAGCAACCGCCCGGAAAACAGGAATACGTCGCCGGGCTTCAACTGCGCGATAAAGCGCTCCTCGACCGTGCCGAGCCGTCCGCCCTTCAGCCAGGCCACGGTCATCGCGGCATCGGCGGTGATCGTGCCCATGGTCATGCGATGCCGGCGGGCGATACGCTTATCGTGGACCACGAGCCTCCCGGCCACGAGATCGACCCGCCGGAATTCCGGATAAGCCGACAGCGCCGCGCCGCCGCGGGTGACGAAATCCAGCGCCCACCGCCATTCGGCGTCGGTGAGGTCGCGATAGGCATGGCTGCTACGGACCTCCGCCAACAGGTCGTCCGGCGCGACGCCGCCCGCGCCCGCGCTGCCAAGCGCGCGGGTGACGATATGCTGGGCGAGCACATCGAGCGCGCCGGTCAGCGGGCGTCTCGCTTCCAGTTCGCCGGCCTCGGCCTTGCGCCGAGCGGCGGCGATCTCGACCAGTTCGAACGCGTGCGTCGGCACGCACAGAATCCGGCTGGTCACGCCCGGCCGATGGCCGGAACGCCCGGCGCGCTGCAGCAGCCGAGCCACGCCCTTGGGGCTGCCGACCTGGATGACCTGATCGACCGGCGAAAAATCCACGCCGAGATCGAGGCTCGAGGTTGCCACCACGCAGGCCAGCCGGCCGTCGGCGATCATCGCCTCGACCGTATCCCGCAATTCGCGAGCGAGCGAGCCGTGATGCAGCGCGATCTGGTCCAGCCAGTTCGGCCGCGCCCGGATCAGCGCCTGATGCCAGAGTTCGGCCTGTGAACGGGTATTGGTGAACAACAGCGTGGTGCGGGCGTTCTCCAGCGCGGCGATCACCGGCCCGACCATCTGCGTGCCCATATGCCCGGCCCAGGGAAAGCGCTCGATCGTGTCGGGAATGAGTGCGGTGATTTCGGTGGCCGCCGGCACCACACCACGGATATGGGTGACGCTTTGACCGCCCGTGAGCACATCGCCGGCCTCGTCCAGATTGGCCAGCGTGGCCGACAGGCCCCAGGTCTTCAGATCCGGCTTGATCGTGCGCAGCCGCGACAGGCTCAGTTCCAGCGCCACGCCGCGCTTGGTCGACAACAGTTCATGCCATTCGTCGACCACCACGCATTCGAGGCACGCGAACATCCGCTCGTGATTGGCGTAGGACAGCAGCAGCGCGAGGCTTTCCGGCGTGGTCACGAGCGCGCTCGGCAGCTTCTTGCGCTGGCGCGCCTTGACGTGCGATTTCGTGTCGCCGGTGCGGCGCTCGATCGTCCAGTTCAGACCCAACTCGGCGGCCGAGGCGGCCAGATGCTGTGTGGTATCGGCCGCCAGCGCGCGCAGCGGGGTGATCCAGAGCACGGTCAACCCCGGCGTGGCCGACGCGTTGTCGGTCGTCGCCAGCCAATCGCCCAGCGCGCCGAACCACGCGGCCAGCGTTTTGCCGGTGCCGGTCGGCGCGTGGATCAGCCCCGATTCGCCGCGGCGCTGGGCGGCCCAAGCTTGGCGCTGGAAATCGAATATTCGCCAGTTCCGATCGGAGAACCAGCGTTCGATACGCGCGTCGGCCGCTAATAAAGCAGCCGCGCCGATCGTTTCAGTCACGAACCGCTTTCTTGCGGCCCCAGCGCATGGCGATACCGCGTGCCTTGTTCGATAACCACGGGAATTTCGCCTCGAAACGCGCCAGCTGTTTCTGTACCCATCGCGAATACGGCGCGAGCAGGATCGCCGAAACGATCAGGAACAATACGCCCTGCAGAATGGGCAACACCAGCCCGGCCAGGCCGAGCAAGAAGAAGAACACGCCGGCGCCGATCCGTACGTAGTCGCGCCAAGTCATATCGGCCCAGCGGATTACGCGCGGCGCATCGGCACCGCGCGCGGTCTTTTTGTCGCGCAAGGAAGCACCCATCGGAGATCCGGTCACAAATATATGTCCTTTTACCATGCGGGCGCCCACGTCAAAACCAACTCCACGAACGCACGAATACAGCGCGCCCACTGCTCGTGCTTTAGGGCCAAATGGGGATCAGTCTACTCATTAGCTTAATGTCGAATTTCGTGAGTCTGGTTTTGGTTGACCCATTACTAAAACGTAGTGAGTAGACTTGAACATCCCTCTTATATTTTCAAGGCATTTTAAATTTAACTTCGTAATCTCGCTTATTTTTCAGCATCCGCCAGATGACGCGCACGAGATGACGGCCCAACGATCGTACGGCTTGGTTGTGGCGCTT
>NZ_DASSKM010000201.1:0-31377 GCF_035690525.1 Salinisphaera sp. | reverse complement strand
ACCGGAGCGCGTATCAAGCGAGCGGTATATTACGCGAGCCTCTGGGCTATCGCGCTGATGTTCTTCCTGCCGGTGCTCTGGATTGTATTGTCTTCGCTCAAGTCGGCGGATCAGATGCTGTCTAGTGTGCCCACGGTATTTTTCAGTCCGACGTTCGAAAATATCGTTCACGCGCTCTACCGCCCGGAATTCATACCGGCGTTGATCAACAGCGTGATTTTATCGGTGGTTTCCGTGGTACTGGCGGTTGTAGTGGCGTTCGCGGCGGCTTATTCGATTTCAAGGTTTAAGCCGAAGGGCTCCGATTTTCTGATGTTTCTTCTGCTGAGCATGCGCATGGTTCCGGCGGCCGCGGTGATCATTCCATTGTTTCTAATGTTCGTGCAATTTCATTGGAAAGGGAGCTATGTCGGCCTGATTCTTTTCTACACGATGTATTCCATTCCGTTTTCGCTGTGGATACTGAAGGGGTTTCTGGACGGCGTGTCGCAGCGCTTCGACGAAACCGCGTTGATCTGCGGCGCCAATCATTTGCAGATCATGTTCGGCATCATTCTGCCACAGGTCCGCCCGGCGCTTATCGCAGCGTTCATCTTCAATGTCATTTTTGTCTGGAACGAATTCCTGGTGAACTACATCGTCGGCGGTTCGTCGACGCAGAATATTCCCGGCCTGCTGGCCACCGGCATGTATTCCGGCGGCAGCGTGGATTGGACGTTTATGGCCGCCACGACAACTATTTACATGATACCGGTTATCGTCATGATCTTTTTCTTCCAGAAGTATCTTCTGGTCGGCATGACTTTCGGAACCGTGCGAGGTGAGGTATGAGTCGGGACAAGCCCACGCCGGGTGCGCCGCGGTTCATAAGAAACACCAGGACAGTACTCGCGGTTCTGCTGCTGGCCTCGCTCGTGTTGATCGCGCAGCGCGCCAGCCAGTTCGTTTACACCATCGGCGTTCTGCTGACGATCGTGACCGTCCTGTTGGGATTCACGTTTAACAACCTCCCTGAAGAAACGAGCTTCGCCGGGATCGTCAAGGGGTTGATCATCACCTGGATCATTACCGGAGGCGTGGTCGGGATCAGTATCGTGAGTGCTCCTTTGCTGACCACGCTCGGACGTTAGGTTTTTCATGGTTGAGCGCAAAAGTCTTTCAGTTATCGGGGTTGGCAAAGCCTTTGGCCGCGATCGAGTCTTGGAAGATATCAATGTGACCGCCGGCGAGGCGCAGCTATTGGTGATCTGCGGGCTGCCTTCGACCGGCAAGACCACTTTGGCACGTATTATCTGCGGCCTTGAACGGGCCGATGCCGGCCAGGTGCATATTGCGGATCAGGATATAACCCAGCTCAAGCCGGCCAATCGTCATATTGGCTACGTGCCGCAGTCGTTTGCCTTGTTCCCGAATATGTCGGTGTACAAGAACATTGCCTATCCGTTGCTTCGGGCCAAGCAGAAAAAAAACGATACCGCATCCCAGGTGCGTCGCATGGCGGAAATGCTGGGTATCGATAGCCTTCTCGACAAGCGGGTCGATCAGATCTCGGGCGGCCAGAAGCAGCGTGTGGCTATCGCGCGTGGATTGGTCAAAAAATGCGCCCTGTACGTGCTCGACGACCCATTGGTGGGGCTCGATTTCAAACTGCGGGAGCAGTTGGCCCTCGACCTGCGTCTGCTGCAGAAGCAGATCGGGGCGACTTTTCTGTATTTGACGGGCGATCCGCTCGAACCGCTGATGCTCGGCGATAACGTGGCGGTGCTCGCTGACGGCCGAATCCAGGAGAACGCACCCGCGGTCGATGCCTATAAGTCGCCGAAAACGGATGCCATGGCGCGGGTGCTCGGTTTGCCGCGGGCGAATTTCATCGAGGCGCCGATAACCGATGCGGGTCGCCGGGTATCTTCCGACCTATTCGAGTTGCACGTAGGAAACCCCGGTTCGGTACCGAGTTCGACCGACCGTATCAGGCTGCTGGTCCGGCCGGAGCACGTCGGGTACGAGAACGCCCCGGCGGACGCTGTGCATTTTTCGGCCGAGGTGCGCCTGATCGAGGATATCGGTGTCGATTCGGTTATTCATTTGGAGACCGCGGCCGGCAAGCTCGTCGCCTGTCAGCCGAGCGCGCGGGTCAGAACGCGTAACGACCTGCGGGGAACGGTTCAGATGTGGGTTCGACCGGCCATGATCCGTGCCTACGATCTCGACTCGGGAAGGATTCTTGACTGCACGTTTCGGGCCAATGAGCAATGAGCAAGATCGAACTTTCGTCCGTCACCAAGCGCTATGGCTCGGTCGTCGCGGCCAACGCCGTTAACGCGGTTTTCGAGGAGTCGTCGCTGACGTGTCTGCTGGGTCCTTCAGGCTGTGGCAAGACGACCCTCCTACGCATCATCGCGGGGCTCGAAACGCCTGATGACGGACGAGTATTGTTCGGCGGGGAAGACGTGACGGACCTTTCCGTCGGACGACGGGATATCGGGATGGTGTTTCAGTATCCGGTCGTTTATCGGGGGCTCACCGTTTACGAGAACCTGGAATTGCCTTTGCTGCAAGGCCTACGTAGGAAATTGTCTTCCGGCGAAAGGCGGGAGTGGATTGATCAATTGCTGTCGATTCTGAATCTGACGGCCAAGGCCAATCGCGTTGTGGATGGATTGGATAATGAGTCCCGGCAGAAAGTGGCCGTGGGGCGTGCCGTGGTAAGGCGCCCGAAAGTGGTTATTTTTGATGAGCCCGTGACCAATGTGGCGGTCGACGCCAAGATTGAGATTCAGCGCGGTATCAAGCAGCTCTCGCAAGAAATTGGCCAGACGATTCTGTATGTGACACACGATCAGACCGAGGCTATGACCCTGGCCGATAAGATTATTCTCTTGCAGACCGGCAATGTCCTCGAAAGCGCGGCCCCTGTTGATGTGTACAACAATCCCGAAAGCGCTTTCGGGGGGTACTTCCTGGGCTCGCCTGGAATGAACTTTATCGATGCGAGCGCCCGGCAGTGCGGCCATGACGACGTATCGCGCGTGCGTATCGAATGCTCCGTTTTATCCGAGCCGCTGTGGATTCGTGCCAAAGACCCGGATCGCCAGATCGAAAATGGCGCAGCGATGATTGGTATACGGCCCGAAGAGATACGCATCGTGGATCGGACCACACCCGGTGCGATTCGCGGAGGAGTGAAGGCGTCGGCTTTAGCCGGAGGCGGGCGATGGTTTCTCGATTGCGTCACCGAGGGCGGCGATGAGTTTAAAGTGTTGTCGTCCGCAGACTATGATTTGGACTCGGCGAGTACGGAAAAGTGGTTTCTTTTTGAAAAGTCGGTGGTACGTCTATACGCCGAAGACGGTAATCGCGTTGCGTTCGACGCCCTAAACGGGGAATGATCGCGGAATCAGATGATGCCGCGTGATGCGTACGCCGTCGCGGCCACAGAGCTGGCATTGGCCCGTCATCCGATCGGTTCGTATCGAGAGCGGCGCCTGCGGTACGCTCGGCGGCGTTTCACGAATCGGCCGCGCGGCCCGCTGTCCGTTCCAGTTCGTCTAGCGCCTCGCCTAGATACTTCAGCAGGTTTTGCATCGAGGGCAGCGCGCGTCGACAAGCGATCAGGCCGAATTCGAGCATGTCGCGGTAGCTGACCAGGCTGATGTTGAGCGCCTGGCCGTCCAGCACGATCGACATCGGGTACATGCCGAGCATTTCGGCATCGCCGAAGTACAGGGCCTCATTCGGGCCCGGCACGTTGGAGATCACCACGTTGAACGACTGGCGCCGGGGCGCGATGCCCGCCAGCAGGTTCAGCCCGGCCGGCGCCGACATGGCCGCCACCATCGCCATGATCTGCTCGGACGACATACGTTTGTAGCGCCGCTTCCAGTAGTCGACGCTGCGTTTGATCGCGGCCAGCCGTTCGGCCGGATCGGCGATATCGGTGGCCAGATTGGCATAGATCAGCCCGACCCGGTTGCCGGTGGTTTCGTCGTCGTCGTGCAGCGAGACCGGCAGCATGGCGATCAACGGATCGCGTGGCAGGGCGTCGTGATCGATCAAATAGCGTCGCAGCGCGGCCGAACACAGCGCGAGCACGACATCGTTGACGGTGGCGCCGAAGGCTTCGGCGACGCGGTGGATACGCGAAAGCGAATAGCCTTGGGCGGCGAAGCGGCGCGAGCCGCTCACCGGTCGATTGAGCATGCAGGCCGGAGCCTGGGCCGGACCGGTGAAATCCGGATCGTGGCGCGCGTCGTGCCAAACGTCGTACAGCGAACGAGCCGCCGCCGGCAGCGCCGCGGCCTGCCGATAGCCGCTCCGGAGCATGGCCAGTCCGGCCGACCAGGGCGGCCGCGTGGTTGATTGCGGCGGCAACTGCCACGGTACGCGGAAGTTCTCGGCGCCGGCATCGATGGATAAAAAACGCCGCAGCACCCGCATGGCTGATACGCCGTCCATCATCGCGTGATGAAACTTGGTATAGATGGCGAAGCGATGGTCGGTCACGCCCTCGATCACATACACCTCCCATAGCGGGCGGGCGCGATCCAGCAGGGCGCCGTGCAGCATCGACACCAGCGCGAGCAGATCGCGGATCGCGCCCGGCTCCGGTAGGGCCAGATGCCGGACGTGGTACTCCATGTCGAAACCGTGGTCGTCGGTCCAGAAAGGCTGGCCCAGGCGATACTTCAGCCGTTTGTCGAACGGTGGCTGGATCGTGTTCTGGGCGCGGGCGCGATCGACCAGCCGATGCACATAATCGGCGGGCGCGTTCCCCGGAACCCGGAACAGTTGCAGGCCGCCAACGTGCATCGGCTGGTTGCGACGCTCTAGGCGCAGGAATATCTGGCTGACGGGGTCGACAATCGACATGCATCGTCTGCGGCAGGAAACGTTCGTCCAGCCTAGCGCGAGCGCCCGCGCGGTGCGAATCCCGCGCCGGATATGTGGCGTGTCGCCGAATTGGTTCGGCGTATCGCTACTGCATTTTCCGCCGGCGCAACGGCACTTGGTCGATCACGTCGATCAGGCCCTGGATATTGAGGCCGCCGAGTTGGCTCGCCTCGAGCTTGCCGTCCTTGCCGATCAGCACAGCCTGAAAACCGTCCACCGTATGCAGTTTCTCCAGCGTGGCCCGATCCGGCACGGCGTCGATGTTCGAGGTGATCCGGGACGGTCCCAGCACGAACCAGGCGATATCGCGTTTCTCAAGCCCCGGCGAGCTTTTGAACGCGTTGCTCAAATCCACCGCCCGTTGCGGGTTGCCGGCGAATACGGCGATGACTCGATATTGCCCCTTCAACGAGGGTACGGCGCCGGCGTCCGCATGGCTGCAGCCGGTGATAAAGACCGCGGCCAGGAGGGCTGCGAGCAACCATTTGCGCATCGACTACTCGCGGACCTGGATGGCCGGCCGGCGTGCCGAACGGGTGCCGGCCACCGGCGCGTTGTCGCGGCCGAAATAGCTGGTGACCACGGCCAACTTGCGTTCGGCGCCGGTATTGGCGCCGGCGGCATGAAACACGCCGGCATCGAAGAACAGCACATCCCCCGGCGCGAGCTCCGCGTATTCGGCGGTGGCGATCAGCTCGGCGTTGACGGGTTCGTCCTCGCGCAGGAACTGGGCGTCGTCGAGCCGGCCCGCGCCGATCTCCATCCGGTGCGAACCGGGCAGCATCCGCATGCAGCCGTTGCCCGGCGTCTCGTCGCCGAGCGCCAGCCAGGCGTTGACCAGATATGGACTCGCGAACGACCAGTAGCGCAGGTCGCGGTGCCAAGCGGTCGCCGAGGAATAGGTCGGGGCCTTGGTCATCACGCAATTGTGGTGGTTCGGCGTCATCCATACAGTGGGCGAGTTCAACATTTGGGCAACGATGGCGGTCAGCCGGTCGTCGGCCGCCCAATCCGCGAACCCAGGGTCGCGATCGTAGGCATCGAGCAGTCGCCGAACCGTATCGCCGCCCTCGGCCGTGCGCGAGGCCGGGGCCCCCGGATAGGCCACATCGGCTTCATATTCCAAAGGTTCGACCGCGCGCTCGAGGTGATCGAGCGCAAGGCTGCGCATGGCGGCGATGCGCTCGGCGCTGGCCAGTTGCCGCATGACAAGATAACCGTCACGTGCAAACGCATCGTTTTGCGCCGGCGTCAGATGCGGCTGCAGCGCGGTCTCGCTTGGCGTGGTCATATGTCGATTCTAAAGAGAGATGCGGTACTTGCCTACTGCCAAGTCTTGTATGAACTATACAAGTCCCCCGGGCGGCACGCACCGGCCCGGGGTGCGGACGTTTGCGTCGCGATCAGCCTTCCGGCTGCGGCGCCGCGCCGACCGGATGGTGCAGCAGGTCCTGGTGCACGTGCTCGGCCTTGGGGTCGATACGGTGCCAGGTCTGGGTTTTGCCCAGCAGACTGATGCCGATGTATCCGCGGGCGTCGAGCGTGTCCGGGCCCGTGAGCGTGGCCTTGGCCTTGTAGGTCTTGCCGCTGTTCGGGTCGTAGATATGGCCGCCGCCGTATTCGCCATCGCCTTCGTACTCCAGGCCATGCAGGATCACGACACCAAGCAGGCGCCGGCCTTTTTTGTCCGGGTCGGGGTTCTTTTTGTCGTAGCGTGCTTTGCCGTCGGACGAGCCGACGATCCGGCCCGAATAGCTATCGCCGTCCTGGTAGAGCTGGACGTAGCCGCCTAACTTGGTCCGCCAGACGCCGGTGATGTCATCGGGCTGGTAGTCGGCCGCGACCGCCGGTAGGGCGGCGATCGCCAGGCAAAAGGCTGCGCTCAGAAACGTTAGACGCATCAGGTTCTCCTCCCGTTGATTATTGTGGTGAGAATGGCGACGTTCATCCGAACGGAAAATGAACGACATCTTTTCAGATTCTATCCCGAACACGCGTCGTTCGTCACCGTGCGCCGAATGGTTACGAGACGCAGCGGCGTATGGCGGGCGGCGTGGCCGTTCGCTTGCCGCGCGCCGCAAAAAAACCGGCGCCGAAAACGGCGCCGGTTTCGATGCGAGACCGCGTCGCTATAAGGAGCGATACGGCACAGCCCGTAGGCTTTCTACATGCTGTTGTTCGACATCGAGTTGCCGCTCATCGAATTATTACTCATCGAGTTGTTGCTCATGGAGTTGCCACTCATTGAGTTATTACTCATCGAGCCGCCGCTCATTGAATTGTTGCTCATGGAGTTGCCGGACATTGAACCACCCGACATGGAATTCGAACTCATGCTGTTGCCGGACATCGAGTTCGAGGACATGCTGTTGTTCGACGCGGAATTGTCACTGCCGCTATCGCTGTTGCCACAGGCCGACAGACCGGCGGACAGCACCACGGCGGCGGTAACCAAAATAACTTTTTTCATTTCCGATGCCTTCCTTAAAAATTAAGCCAAATGTACGCGCTATCCAGCCTGCGCGTCGATTCGCGACACAATTGTAGATGCCGAGACCGACCGATCGCTGAACAGCGAGCGGTAATGGGCCTGCATCCAGCGTGCAAGAACTCGACTGTCCGGTTTATTCAATAGAATGGCCAGCGCAGCGATATCTTCACCCCCGCCGGCCGCCGCTTGGCGCGCCAGCTGCTTTCGCTGCGATCGCACGAATGCTCTCGCGTCGGCATACCGGGGCGTATCGGGCGCGGTGACAGAGGCATTGCCGGTCGCCCGGCTGATGTGCGCCACGCCCTTGAGCGTCGTTACGGAGGCCTGGCCGGCACGGCGCGTCGTGCACGACAGGGCGCTACAACCGGCCAGCATCAGCACCGCCGTCATCAACGCGATGGGCGCCAATGGCCGATACCGGAATTCGATCGTCAGATTGGACATGAGGCAACGCTAGCGTGTTTGTGACCATAGGCTCAACCGTGAATGGGGAACGATATGGTATATACGGCCGATCGTCGAATATCCGCCGCTCGCGACCGATGCAGGCGGTTTGGTGACGGTTCACGCCGAGGCCGGGCCGGCGGACGGGGCGCCGGTGGTTTTGCCGCACGGCGAGCCGGTCTGGGGTTTAACCTGGGATCAGGCCTGGGGTTTGGCCTAACACCGCATGATTACGGCGCACTCACGCGTGGAACGCTATGTTTTCGCGCCCGGTCCTGTCGATTTTGGTTGCTCGGACGAGCTACGTCGCCTTGCTCGGCGGCGCTATTGCTGGATCAATAGCGCGATGCGTGTCGTGATTCTTGCCGATACCCACGGCTTTCTCGACCCCCGGATCGCCGAGTGTGCGACCGGCGCCGCGCTGATCGTGCATGCTGGCGACGTCGGTGAGACCGTCGTCGACGCGTTGGCCGGCCGCGCCGATGAGCTTCTAATTGTCGCCGGCAACAACGACCCGGACGACAGCCCCTGGCCGCAATCCGCCAGCCGCGATCTGCCCGGCGGCCGACTCGCGGTCATGCACGGCCACCAGTGGCCGTCGAGGACCCGGCACCGCCGGCTGCGCGCCGAATTTCCTCATGCCCGCGCCATCGTCTGCGGCCATAGTCATCGTCGCGTGCTCGAGACCGAGGCCGCGCCCTGGCTGCTCAACCCGGGCGCGGCCGGCAAGAGCCGTGCCTACGGCGGGCCGGGTTATATCGAACTGCGTATCGTCGACGACGGCTGGCGGGTCGAGCCGGTGATCTTCGAGCCACTGGCCGGCAAGCTCCGCCGGCGCTAGCCGACACCCGAATCGTTTCGAATCATGCGAATCCGTTTTCTTGGAGAACTCGGCGATTTTCTTGCCCCGGCACAGCGCGGTGCCACGCGCCATGAGGCGTTAGCGCGCCGGGCGAATATCAAGGACATTATCGAAGCCTGTGGCGTACCGCATACCGAGATCGGCGCGATCCGTATCGACGGCTGCGTCGATAACGGCAGCACGGTTCTGGATATCGGCAGTGAAGCAGACGTCGTGGTCGCGCCGAGCCGGCCCGGGTGCCGGTCGCGGCTGCGCGAGGCGCCGCCCGATCCGCCGCGTTTCGTGCTCGACACCCATCTCGGCCGGCTGGCGCGCTATCTGCGGCTGGCCGGCTTCGACACCCGTTATAGCAATGACTGCGACGACGCCACGCTGGCCGCGATCGCCGACGAACAACGCCGTATTCTGCTCACGCGCGATCGCGGCCTGCTCAAGCGCGCCCGCGTGGTTCACGGCCGCTTCGTGCGCGCCGACGATCCGCACGTCCAGCTCGACGATATCGCCATCCATTTCCTGCTCGGCGCGCGTATGGCGCCGTTCAGCCGGTGCAGCGATTGCAACACGCCGCTGGCGGCGGTCGATAAGACCGACATCGTCCACCGGCTGGCGCCGCTGACCCGGCGCTACTACGAACGCTTCGCACTGTGCCCGGCCTGCGACAAATTGTTCTGGTCCGGCAGCCACACCCGTGATGTTCGGGCCTGGCTCGATCGGCTGGCGCGGCTCGGCAGCGCCGACCGGATCGTCAAGCGCGACTAGACGATTGTCGATGGCCGCGAAACGGATTATGGCGGCGCTGTAACGCAGCATCTCGTCGCCTATCAGCATGAGGTCCGAATAGCCGTTCGAACGATGCGCGCTCAGACAAGCGCCCATATTCGGCTGCCTCGAAGCATCCAGTCGATACCCAGGCTGTCCAGCAGCCGGAATACCACGCCGCCAGCACTCGAATGCCGAGATCGACCGCATAGTTTGTCGATCCAACCGTGCACTGGCTTCCTCGGCCTCTACCGTTGCCGACGACCCGAAAGGCGGCCTATTTATTTTTATTAAATATAAATGAGCCCGAAAAATAGAATTGGACCTCTAGCTCGCGCTTGTCGAGGATAAAGCCATAACAAAGCCCACGATGATTGCATCGTTTAGATGGGCAGTCAGTCGTCGCGCAATGACGCGACACGAAAGGAGGAGTGGACACGTGCATACAACGCCTGAAGCCTATTGCCGGTGCGGAGATCGGGCTGCTCACGGATGCCGCGTCCAAGCGACCTCGTCTTCGTTTCTCGATCATATTTCGCGGTCGCTACGTGAGCAATCATGCGACGCGGCTCAGGCGATCGATACTAGGACGCCGTATACCTGTCGTCATCATCACCTGCTTGCAGATCGGCACGCTGGAACACAGTTTGGTGGCGCCCGGTGAGCGTGCCTGAGCAGACGGCAGGCCGCGCGATGCGTTCGCGTCCCGCCTTCAGTATCGCGTTGGCCAAAGGGTTCATTACTGTTTCTATATCGACGCTGGTTCTCATTGGTATTTGCCTGACCTTTGCGCCCTCCAGCCTGGCCTCAGGTGCATTGGCGGGGAGTCTTCCGTTCGCCGCGATACTCGCGATCGTAGGGCTTGGTCAGATGCTGGTGGTCCAGCAGGGCGGTTTCGATCTATCGGTGGCGGGTGGTGTGTCATTGGCCGTCGTGATTGCGACCCATGTTCCGGCAGGCCAGAGCGCTTATTTGCTTCCGGCGGCGGGCATGGCGCTTGGTTGCGCTCTCGCGGCTGGCCTGGTCAACGGCTTGATCGTCGGATTTCTGCGCCTCAATCCCATTATTGCGACCATTGGCATGAATGCGCTGCTATATGCCGGTGTATTCGCAGTTTCGGGTGGTGTTCCGCGCGCAACAACACGATTGCTTGCGGAGATCGCCGGCGGTCAGACGTTCGGCGTTGGCCACTCCGTCTACTTTGCGTTGGCCCTTCTCGCGGTGATCGTCGTCGTCATGAAAAAGACGGTGGCCGGGCGTCGGTTCGAGGCGATCGGCGCCAATCCCCGCGCCGCGAATGCGGTGGGTCTGCGCGTACGACTGCATCAGATGATGGCGTATACGTACGCGCAGCTGCTGTATGTGTTCGCCGGTTTCCTGCTGGCCGGCATTATCAGTCAGCCGACGGCCTTTCAGGGCGACACATTGCTGTTGCCGTCGGTGGCCGTCGTCGTGCTAGGCGGCACCTCGCTGCTGGGTGGCCGTGGTTTTCCGGTATCCACGGTCATTGCCGCCTTTTTCCTTACTCAGCTAGGTCAGTTTGCGCTGGCGATCGGCGTGCCCTACTCCGCGCAGACCATTATTCAGGCGTTGGCCTTGGGTTTCGGGATCGCTGTCTATTCGGTTCGCTGGTCGAGCATCACGAAAAAAACCAAAAACCGATTGTTAAAGGAGAATAGTTATGAAAATGTCGCTACCTAGCCTAGCCGGCGTGGTCGCTACGAGCTTGGCGCTGGCCTTCCTGTCGGGCTGCTCTGGATCCGATTCTCAGGACTCGACGGGTCAGGCTGCGAATAACGACGCGCAGGCTAGTAAAGGACCTGGCCCTTCCTGGTGCGGGCCGAAAGAAGCATCGTTGGCTTATCTCGATGGTATGGGCGGCAATAGCTGGAAGCTTATCGCCAAGAACATCGCTCATAACGAAGCCAGCAAATGTCCGAGCGTGACTAAATTCGAGTACGCCAATGGTCACGGCAGTACCCAGCAGGCGATTTCCGATATCAAGAGCATGACGGCGCGAGGCTTTGACGCGCTGATCGTATTCGGTGATGCCGGGCCGGCGGTTCTTCCGGCTCTTACCAGTGCTTACGAGGCGGGTCGCGTGGTAGTTCCTTACCGGGTGCATGTTGGTGGTGAGGCCGGTAAGAACTACACGAAATTCGTGGGCACCTCGTTTAAAAGCGATGGTAAGCATTGGGCCCATTGGATTCAAAAGATTCTGCCTGACGGCGGTAACATTCTGTTCATCAGCGGTCCGGCCGGCAACAGTCAAGGCGCCGAAGAGCTCGAGGGTATGAAATCGGTCCTGGGGCCCTCGTACAAGTTCATCAATACGCATCCGTACGACGTAACGAACTGGGATCCGGCCCTGACCCAGCGGGTCTTGGCCTCGGAGATCTCGAAACACGACGAGATCGACGTGATCGTTTCAGACTTCGGCCCGTCGTTGGTGGGTGCGCTTTCGGTCTTCAAGAAATTCGGCCGTTCCATACCCGCGATCGCCACTACCGATGGGAATTCGCTCGGTTGTTTCTGGAAAAACCACCATAAAAACAACCCAAAGTTCAAATTATTCACGGTGACGACCGGCATCGACAACGTTCGATTGGCCGTTCATTGGGCCGTGGCCAAGGCCACCAAGGGTCAGGTTCCGGACAGCGCAACTTTCCAGTCGCGGGTGTTCGAGAATTCGGTCACAGGTAAACCCAACGAGGTGCAGTGTCGCCCGAATCTTCCCGGAGACATCTATCTGTCGTCCCAAATGCCGGCCAAGAAGCAGGCTTCGATCATAAATCAATGAACGCGTCGATGCGGCTTGAGGACGGTTCCTCAGGCCGCCGTGGTGGTCGCGATTATCCAGTTGCTTGGATGTTCAAATGTCAAATTCTGCCGCAGCCATTGAGCCAGCGGACGGCCTAAGGATCACGAGCGAAACGTCGGCGTCTGGTCCCGTGGTCATCCGGCTCTCCAATATTTCGAAATTCTATGCCGACGTTGCGGCTCTGGCCGATGTCGACGTCGAATTCAATGCTGGCGAAGTGCATGCGATTCTAGGCGAGAACGGCGCGGGCAAATCGACACTCATGAATGTCATTTCCGGTGCGTTACAGCCGGATCAAGGTGACATCGAATTCGACGGGCGTCCCGTGGCCCCGTTGTCCCCGGAATCGGCAGCCGCACTCGGCATCGCGATCTCGTTCCAGCATCCGGCCGTGCTTGATGATCTGTCGGTGTTGGAAAATCTCCAGGTCGCATTGCCGCGTGCGGTGTTTGAGGGGCGCGCCGACCGAGATGTGGCCACCGAGATTTTGTCAAGCGTGGAACTCGATGTCTCGTTGCAAGCGCGCGGTGACTCACTGACGATCGCGGAAAAGCATCTTCTTGAAATAGCCAAGGCGCTCGCTATTGAGCCGCGGGTTCTGATCCTGGACGAACCCACCGCATCTTTGGATCAGGATGCTACTGAGATGCTGTTCGGTCGAATTCGGGAGGTCGTCGCCAAAGGGACGTCGGTGATCTACATCACGCATAGACTGGCAGAGCTGCGCCAGATCGCGCGCCGCGTGACCGTACTTAGAGACGGTCGTGTTCGTGGTGGCGCGATCGTCGATGAGGTTGACGACGAAACGCTACTGTCGCTGATCGTCGGGCGCGAGTTGGGCTCCACGTTTCCGGCCAAACCGACGGTTCGCTCCGAATCGGTCAATCTGCATGTCGATAGCATTAGCGGAAAAGGATTCTCGAAGGTCAGTTTCGAGGCGCGGCCAGGGCAGATCATCGGGGTTGCCGGCGTGGCGGGCAACGGCCAGTCCGACCTGATGCGCGCATTGGCCGGGCTGCATTCCTTTCAGGGACAAGTGTATCTCAACGGGCGCCTGCTCGATCATCGAAAATTGTGCCGCGAGGTGGCCTTCATGCCCTCGGATCGGCACGCCGAAGGGTTGGCGGCTGGTTTAAGTATCCGAGAAAACGCCGCCCTGTCGGCGCTGAGCAGTTTCAGTGTCGGTGGGTTGCTCAGTCGTCGCCGAGAAATGGATCGCGTGTCGTCCACCTTCGATTCGCTGGCCGTGAAAGCCCCGGGTGTCGAGGCGCCGGTATCGTCGCTGTCCGGCGGCAATCAGCAGAAAATCGTAATGGCGCGCGCGTTGTTGTCGGCGCCGGGCCTGGTGATCGCCGACGAGCCCACGCAAGGGGTGGATGTCGGTGCGCGCGCCGAAATCTATCGTATCTTGCGCGAGGTGTCCGAGGCGGGAACGCCGGTGGTGGTCAATTCCTCCGATGCGGCCGAACTCGAAGGCCTGTGCGATCAGGTCATCGTCATGTCGCGTGGTCGTGTGGTGGCGACGCTGACCGGTGACGAGGTGGTTGAAAACCGTATTGTCGGCGCGGCCGTGAATGCTGATGCGCATGTGGATAACAACGGGCCGGCCACGAAAAAGATCCAGCGCCGCGCTCAGGGCATCAAGCGCTTCGTCGACAGCGACAATGCACCGGCCGTGCCGCTCACGATGGTCATCGTCGCGCTGGCGCTGTTCGTGTTCAGCCAGAACGCGTACTATCTGTCTGCTTTCAATATCACCAATATTCTGACGCTCGCGACGGCGCTTGGTTTTATTGCGCTCGGTCAGACAATCGCCTTGCTGCTGTCGGGGATCGATCTGTCGGTCGGCCCGCTCGCGGGCCTGCTCGTGGTCGTGGCTTCGTTTTTCGTCAACGAGGGCCAGCCCCCGGGCATGATGATCGCCGGCTTTGCCTTGATGTTCGGCGTTGCATTCCTGGTGGGCGCGTTCAACGGCTGCCTGATACGGTTTGCGAACTTTACGCCGATTGCGGCCACCCTGGCGATGTATATCGGGTTGCAGGGCTGCAGTTTCCTCCTGCGCGCTGGGCCCGGTGGCTATATCGATTCCGGGGTGGTCGCAATCATTTCCTCGAAGATAGGGCCGATCCCGGTTGCTTTCATCGTCTTGGTGGCGGTCGCCGTTGCGGCCGAATACCTGCTTCGGCGGGTCCGGTCCGGCTGGCAACTTCGCGCCACCGGCTCCAACGAAGAATCGGCGCGCCGTATCGGGGTACATATCGATCGTACGTTCGTTGCCGGCTATATCGGCACGGCGTTGCTGACCACGTTCGGCGCCGTGATGCTGATGGCCTTGATCGGCGTGGGCGACCCCCAGCAAGGCGTGAACTACACGCTATCGAGCATCACCGCCGTGGTGCTTGGCGGAACTAGTCTTCGAGGCGGCCGCGGTTCGTTCATTACCACGTTGCTGGGGGCGCTGTTGCTCACGGAAGTGCTCAACGCCGTGACATTCCTTGGTCTGTCGCAGACCTATCAATACGCGTTCCAGGGTGCGCTGGTTTTGATCGCGGCCTTTGTTTACACGGCGGCACGCCAACGCAGTGCTTAAAAATTCAGACCGGACAGTCCTGAGAACGTTCTGATTCGCGCCCGGTCCAACCGACGAGAAGGAGTTTAAATGGCAAATTCACAAGTCGCCGAAAATTCTGGCGCTCGTATGAAGGCCGCCGTGTATTACGGCGATCACGACGTTCGTATCGAGGAAGTGGCGGCGCCGATGCGGGGCGACGGCGAAGTGTTGCTGCGCGTGCTGCGCTCCGGCATTTGCGGTACCGATGCCACGGAATGGAAAGCAGGGCCGATCGCGTTCGCGGTCAACCAGCCCCACCCGGTTACAGGCCATACGGGGCCGATGATTCCCGGGCATGAGTTCGTCGGTGAAGTGATCGAGGTCGGCGGCGAGAGCCGCTATTCGGTTGGTGATATCGTGGTCAGTGGCGCCGGCGTGTCCTGCGGCGAATGCGATCGCTGTCGCGAAGGGCGCACCAATCTTTGCCGACGTTATTACACCCTAGGCCTGAGCACGGACGGTGGCATGGCTGAATTCGTCTCGGCGCCCGAGAGCATGCTCGTGCCGCTGCCCAAGGGGTTGTCGCTGGACAAGGCCGGTCTGGCGCAGCCGCTTGCCGTCGGGCTGCATGCGGCGCGACGGGCCGGTGTCGGAAAAAACGACCGAATCGTGATCATCGGCGCGGGCGCAATCGGCACCTTCGTGTTGACGGGAATTCGCTATTTAGCGGACGGGGCCGATATCACCGTCATCGATTTCCCGGGGGCCCGTTTAGAGCGGGCTAAACGTCTGGGCGTAAGCCGCGTGATCGCGGCCGGCGATGATGTGGCCACTGAAGTGACGGCGGCGCTCGGCAAACGAGGTGCCGATATTGTGATCGAAGCCAGCGGTGCGCGCGGTCAGATGAACCACGCCATTGAAATGGTTCGTGACGGCGGCACTATTCTCCAAGTCGGGCTGCCCTCGAAGGAAGAGCCGATCAACGTGCACGCGCTCGTGATGCGGGAAATCAACGTTCGCACCACGCTGGCCCACGTGTGCGACGAGGATCTCACGCCTGCGCTCGAAATCTTGGTTACGACCAACCTCGGAGACGAGATGCTCGATTCGGTGCGGCCGCTCGAGGATCTGCCCGAACAACTCGAGCGTTTGGCCTCAGGCCAGCTCAACGGCAAGGTGTTGTTCGACCCATCGCTGGCGCCTACGGGGTAAAACGGGCAGCTTCATTATTATTAAATTAATAATACAAGTTGATATTTAAGAAAGGAGATGCGCCATGAGTGCCGCTACTGCCGAACATGTGCAATCCACGATGAAAGCGCTGCAATTCGTCGATCGCGACAAACCAAAGGTCGTCGAGCTGCCGATACCCGATATTGGTGACGACGAGGTGCTGGTGGCGGCGCGATCGGTCGGGGTTTGTCATTCTGATATTGAGCTGCTGGAAGGCCGCTATATCATCCCCTTCGCCTACCCACAGATTCCCGGCCACGAATGGTCTGGGGAGATCGCGCGGGTTGGCCGCAATGTGACCCGGTTCGTCCCGGGCGATCGTGTCGTGGGCGAATGCGTGATCGGCGACGATCATTTCGGGTTCTCCATCAGTGGCGCCGCAGCCGAATATTTCGTTGCTCGTCCGGAATGGTTGCATCGCTTGCCCGATGGGCTGTCCTTCACGATGGGCGGTTTGGTCGAGCCTTTTAGCGTGGCGTACTACGCGCTCGTTCGGGCCGGCGGCGTTGATGCAAGCAATACGATCGTGGTCCTCGGTGCTGGCCCGGTCGGGTTGGCGGTAACGGCAGCCGCCGCTGCCATGGGTGCTCGTACTATCGTCGTCGAACCGACGCCCAAACGCCGCGAAGCGGCCATGGCATTACATGCCCATCAGGCGGTGCACCCGGATGAAATCGATGATGTGATTGATAATATGGGCGACGGGCAAGGCGCCGACGTGGTGGTTGAGGCTAGCGGCAATCCGAACGTCATGGCTCGCGCATTGGAGCTGGTGGCTTTCAAGGGACGTGTAGCCTACATCGGGATCGATGTGGGTCGCGAGGCGCCCGCCAAGCTGGGCTTGATTCAATCCAAGGAGCTAAGCATCACGGGATCGATCGGCTCTCCCAATATTTGGCCGGAAACCTTGCGTTTTCTCGCCAACACCAAACTCGACCTCACGCCGCTCGTCACCCAGCGCTATGGTCTCGATGACGCCGTCGAAGCGCTCTATGCGGCCTACAAGCACCCAGAAGACAGCATCAAGGCACATATCGAGATGCCGAGTTAAGTTTTGGCCGCCGGTCACACGTATGCGCACGACTCACCCGGTAAGTTGGTTATCTGGATATCAAAAAG
The DNA here is from genome assembly GCF_035690525.1 of Salinisphaera sp. GTDB lineage: Bacteria > Pseudomonadota > Gammaproteobacteria > Nevskiales > Salinisphaeraceae > Salinisphaera. The sequence continues at coordinate 14,207 of NZ_DASSKM010000201.1, read as the reverse complement.
TTCGGCCGGTTCTGGCGGTCCGCTCGTCGAATAACTGGTGGCCGTAGCCGGGGCCACGGGTAAACCGGCTTTTGGGCCCGGTCATCAGCTTATGGACTGAACTTCATTGCGGGTTTCATGCGTGGCGCCTGTCGGTGTCGTGGCAAGCGACGTGTTGTCGGCAACCACGCCGAGGAATCCGTCGAGAATGCGGTTGTCGTTGACGCGTTGCCAGACAATGCCCATTTCGACGAAGGCCGGGTTGTCTTGAATCTGTCGGTAGCTGACCCCGCTGCTTTGTAGCCGCCGTAGCGAGGCGGGCACCAGTGCAACGCCGACGCCGCTCGCCACGAGCCCACCAATCGTTTGAATCAGGGTCGCTTCTTGTACCACATTGGGCATGAACTGTGCCTCGTGACAAGTTGACAGGATGAGCTCCCGTAGCCCAGAGCCTCGATGTCCGGTCACTAAAATGAAGGGCTCGTCGGCCAACGATTTGAGTTCGATCCGCCGCCGGGCAGCGGCTGGATGATCCTCGGGCAGAGCTACGACGAGCGGCTCGCGTGAGATGGGTCGTGAGGCCAGCTCCGGCTCACCGAAGGGAGGTAGCTTGCCACCCGGTAGATAGAAAAATGCGGCATCAACGCGCCCGGTTCCCAGGCTGCGTACGAGTTCCACGGGGTTCATCTCGTGCAGTGAAATCGTAACGCCCGGGTAGCGTTGACGAAAGTTCTTGAGCAATGGCGGCAGCGAGCTGCTGGCCGCCGATGGCACGAAGCCAAGCGATAGACGGCCTATCTCTCCCTGGCCGATGCGTCTTGCTGTCTGAATGCTCTGATCGAGATGAATGAACAGTTGTTGGCTCTCAACGAAGAATGCATCGCCGGCCTCGGTTAAACGAACCGTACGCGTCGAGCGCTCGAACAGCCGCACTCCCATCTCTTCTTCAAGATTCTTGATTGCGGTGCTCAACGGCGGCTGGGTGATGTGTAAACGCTTGGCCGCATTGGAGAAGCTGGCTTCTTCGGCAACTGTAATGAAATAGCGTAGCTGCTTGAGATCCATGGTCTTCGGCTCAGGCTCGGGTGGAACGGATCCTATCCTGTGCTCATTCGAAATAAAAATAAATAAGACTAAAAAATAGAATTAGACATATATCTGTCGACGCGCGACGCTCAGCCCATACCAAAAACCGTCCGCACGCGCCGGCAAGGCGTGGTCGAAAGGAGATATCGTTTGAACACCGTCTGGGAGGATGATCAGTCTTTTGTTCACGAAGCCGTGGCGAACCGTGTAGTTTTCGGAATGGCGGCTGCCAGGGCCGACCTCCTCGCCGAGCTAACACGTCTTACCGCTAGCCGAGTCATAGTGATCGGCGTGAACAAGCTCTTGCCGACCGCCGAGAGCTTCACCGTGTCGTGGCGTGATCGTCTCGTCGGATCGTTCGGCCCGGACGCGGACCGACAATGGGACGACAACATCGCCGATGGTCTGGTGCGTATCCAGGCGCTAAAACCCGATTGTATCGTTGCGCTGGGTGGCGGCACGGTCATTAGTATCGCCCGCATCATTGGCGCCAAAGCCGAAGTTCCGGTCATTTGTCTGCCGACGACTTATTCCGGGTCGGAATTGCATCGACTGAGCCAGGCGCCGTCGTTGCCGGATGCGATTATCTATGACCCGCAACTGACAGTCACGCTTCCCGAGGAGAGCACGGTCGCGACCGCGATGTATGCGCTCGCCCGTGGCATACAAGCCTGCGTCTCGAGGTTGGCCTCGCCGGTATCGCTGCTGGTCGCGCTCGAAGGGATTCGCGCGCTGGCCGACGGGCTGCCCGATACCGTACTCGACCCGGAAGGTTTGTCGGGGCGCAGCCGTACGCTTTACGGCAGCTATATGACGGGTTCGGCGCACACCTTCGCCGGCTCGGGTCTACAGGACCGTGTCTGCGCCGTTTTGGCGACAGAGTTCAGCGTGCCGTATATCCAGAGCCAGAGCGTTCTGGTGCCGCACATCGCCTTTCTGAACAGCCGGATCATGCCGCAGATCATGGCGCAGATCGCTGATGCGCTCGGCGTCGATGATGCCGCTGTGGGTTTATTTAAGCTGGCGCGCGAGGTCGGCGCGCCGGGCTCGCTGGCCGATATCGGTTTGCTTCGCGCGGATGTTGATGCCGCCGCCGCCGCATGCTGGCGAAGCCTGGCCGAAGAGACGCGTGAGGGAATCAGCGAATCGGAGTTGCACCAGCTTATCGAAGGCGCTTGGCAAGGAAGGTTGCCGGATACGCCGTACAACGTCTCGATTCAGGTGTCGTTCTAGAAACAGCTAAGGAGCTCGCAATGTTCTACGTAATCCACTGCATCGACAAGAACGGCATGGTCGACCGCCGTTTGGAACTCTACGACCAGCACAAGTCCTATTTGGCCTCGGCCGATATCAAAACAGCGGTCTCCGGGCCGCTCGTCGAGGAAGATGGTGAAACGATGATCGGCAGCATGTTCATCGTCGAAGCCGACTCACGTAGCGCAGTCGAAGCCTTCAATCGGGATGATCCGTTCAACAAGGCGGGCCTCTGGGCGACGGTCAACATCCACGCGTTCAACAAACGCGTCGACAACCGCTGAGCCCGCCATGATGCAGACGGCATTCACCTACACCGCGCTGCCGGCGCGGGTCATCTTCGAACGCGGCGCCATCGCGCAGGTGGCAGCGGAAGTCAAGCGGTTGGGTTGCAATCATGCGCTCGTGCTTTGTACGCCGGAGCAACGAGATCTCGCGGAGCGCGTTGCCGGATTGCTTGGCCCACGCTGCGTGGGCATCTTCGATCAAGCGGCGATGCACGTCCCAATGGACACCGTTCGCACGGTCCGCGAACAGGCCGAAGCCCAGACCGCGGACTGTGCCGTGGCCGTTGGTGGCGGATCGACCATCGGGTTGGGCAAGGCGATCGCGTTGGAGTCCAGCCTACCGATTGTAGCGGTCCCGTCGACCTATGCCGGCTCGGAAATGACGCCTATCTATGGCATCACCGACCACGGTGAGAAGACGACCGGCCGCGATCCGAGGGTCTTGCCACGCACGGTCCTATACGACGTGGATCTGACGCTCACGCTGCCGGTTGAATTGTCGATGACTAGCGGGCTCAATGCCATCGCGCATGCCGCCGAGGGGTTGTATGCCCCGGATGCCAACCCGGTGATGGGCATGATGGCTGAAGAGGGCATCCGGGCGCTGGCCGAAGGCCTGCCGGCTGTGCATTCCGACACTCACGATATCGCGGCCCGGCTGCGCTGCCAGTACGGCGCCTGGTTATGTGCGACCGTGCTCGGGCATGTCGGCATGGGGCTGCATCACAAGCTGTGCCACACCCTCGGCGGCAGCTTCGAACTACCGCACGCGCCGACACATTCGATCGTGCTGCCCCATGCGCTGGCCTATAACCGCGCGGCCGCGCCTCAGGCCATGCAGGTCATCGCTCGGGCGCTGGGTTCGAGTGACGCGCCGCAGGGCATCTATGACCTGGCAGTTTCGCTCGATGTGCATATGGCGCTGCGCGACCTGGATATGCCGGAACAGGGTATTACGCGCGCGGCCGAACTGGCCTCGAAAGCGCAATATCCGAACCCGAGACCGTTGGAGGCCGGTGCATTGGCAACCCTGCTGCACAACGCCTGGGCCGGAAAACCTCCGGCGGAACCCGGTAATCCCGCGGCCTGAACGCTGATTCATTGGAGTACGCCCATGCAAGAATTCACCGAACAGAATTTGGCCGACGCGGTCGTCGACCGGATGAGCTCGCAGACTGATCCGCGCCTGCGCCAGGTTATGACTTCTCTGATCAATCACTTGCACGCTTTCGTTCGCGAAGTTGAATTAAACGAGGCGGAATGGATGCAAGCGATCGAGTTTCTGACCGCGACCGGGCAACTGTGTGACGACAGTCGTCAAGAGTTCATCCTGCTGTCGGATACGCTGGGCGTCTCGATGCTCGTGGACGCGATCAACCATCGCCGCCCGCGCGGGGCCACGGAAAATACCGTACTTGGACCGTTTCACGTCGACGGCGCCCCGGTATGCGAGCTAGGCACCGATATCAGCCGCGGCATCGAAGGCGGACAGCCGGCCTTTGTTTCGGGACGCGTGCTCGATGAGCATGGCGCGCCGGTTGTGGGCGCACTCCTCGATGTCTGGCAGGTCCGGCCCGATCGGCTGTACGACGTGCAGGATCCCGAATCGCCGGAAATGCAGCTTCGCGCCAAGTTTCGCACCGATGCCGATGGCCGTTATTACTTCCATACGATCGTGCCGGTCAGTTACCCGATACCCGACGATGGCCCGGTCGGTCGCATGCTGACCGCGCTTGGTCGTGAGCCGTGGCGGCCGGCTCATATGCATTTCATCGTATCGGCCGACGGGTACGCGCCGGTGACGACGCATTTGTTCGTGCGCGGCGATCCCTATCTGGAATCGGATGCCGTGTTCGGCGTGAAGAAATCGCTGATTGTGGATTTCGAAAAATCGACCGCGGCGGCTGCCCCGGATGGCGCACCGATGGATGGCGCGTTCTATATCGCCGAGTACGACTTCGGTTTGGCGCGGTCCTGATAAGGCCACGGGGTTGGGTGCCCGAGTATGAAACGGATGTCGACAGCAAACGAAAGGAGGAGCAGCCCATGAGGCTCGAAGACAAACGCATCGTCATCACCGGTGCCGCGCAGGGGATCGGTCTGGCATCGGCTAAGCGGTTCGCCGAAGAAGGCGCAATCGTCGGCATCGCCGATCTCAACGAGTCCGCGGCACGCGAAGCGGCCGAGGCCATAACGGCCAGCGGTGGGCGGGCCATGCCTTTGGTCATGAACGTGACCGAACGGGCCGAGGTCCGTGCCGGGCTCGACACGTTCGTAGAGGCGTATGGCGGGCTCGACGCAATGTTCAACAACGCCGGCATGAATGTGCCGATGCCGTTTCTGGATATTACCGAGGAAAACTTTGAATCGGTTATGAGAGTCAATGGGCTCGGCGTTTTGATTGGTACTCAGGAAGCGGCGAAGCGGATGATTGCCCAAGGCAAGGGCGGAAAGATTGTTAATACGGCCTCGATCGCAGGACGTCAAGGATACCCGGATTTCGCCCCATACTGCGCAAGCAAATCCGCGGTTATTGCTTTGATTCAAGCCGGGGCGCGTGAGTTAGCCAAAGAAGGCATTACCGTTAATGGCTTTTCACCAGGAGTCGTGACGACGCCTCTTTGGGACAAGCTCGATAAGGATTTGATGGCTATGGGTGCCAGTGAAAAAGAAGGCGACGCAATCAACGCGTTTTCGGAAAACATCCTGCTCGGTCGCCCGGCCGTGGCCGAGGACATCACCGGTACCACACTGTTTCTGGCCTCTTCCGACTCGGATTACATAACCGGACAGGTCGTTGCCATCGACGGCGGCATGGTGCTGGTCTGAGCGGCGCTTTCTTTCCATCAGGTACGAAACATGAGCGACAACACGACGATCGGCTGGCTCGGTCTGGGCAAAATGGGAACACCGATCTGTAAGCGGATTCTGGCCACGGGCCAGCGGCTTGCAGTCTACGATATCGATCAACAGGCTTATCCGGCTTTCGAGACGGATGGCGCCACGCCTTATGCCGATGCCGGCGCGATGGCCGGTGACGTGGATGTATTGATGTCGATGCTGCCCGATGATCGGGCACTGGACGCGGTGGCGGTGGCCCAGGAAGGGCCGCTGCACCAATTGGCCGAGGGTGGGATCTTTGTGGATCTCAGCACGGTATCGCCGGAAGCTTCGGCGCGGGTCAAGACCGTGTGTGCCGAGCGCGGTCTGCATTATCTGCGCGCGCCGGTGTCCGGCAGTACGGCGTTGGCCAAAGACGGCAAGCTTACGGTTCTGGTGTCGGGGCCGCGATCCGCCTACGACCGAGTGCTGCCGGTCTTCGAGGCGTTTTCGGCGAATCAGCATTATGTCGGCGATGACGAGCAGGCGCGTTATCTCAAGCTCGTGATCAACCATCTGGTCGGTTCGACCGCGGTGATCCTCGGCGAGGCGCTCACGCTTGGCCGGGCCGGCGGCATCGATTGGGACATCATGCTCGATGTGCTCGGCGTGAGCGTCGCGGCATCGCCGCTGGTCAAGTACAAGCTCGAGCCGTTGCGCAACCGCGATTTCACCCCGGCATTTTCGGTATCCCAGATGGTCAAGGACATGGGACTGGTCGAGGCGGCCGCCGATTCGCTGAACGCGAGCATGCCGGCTGCGTCGCTGATGGCGGAGCGGTTTCGATCCTATGCCGAGGTCGCGCCGGATCAGGATTTCTTCGGCATCCTGCTCGATATCGAACGCAAGGCCTCGCTCGGACCGTTACCGGAACGCGACTCGACGAAGAGCTAAACAATCATCGTTCGGGCGTGAATCAAAACAGAAACAGCAGTCCGAGGAGGAGAACATGAGCAAACGAATGCAAGACAAGGTGGCGATCGTCACCGGCGGTGCCCGTGGTATCGGCGGTGCGACCGTCGAGCGCTTCGTCGAGGAAGGCGCGCGGGTCGCGATCTTCGATGTACTGGCCGACGAGGGGAAAGCGTTGGCCCGCAAGCTGTCGGATGCCGGTCATGAGGTGGATTTTCACGAAGTCGATATCACCCGTGAAGACAGTGTCGCCGAGGCGGTCTCGGCAGTTGCCGACAAACATGGTCGGATCGATGCGCTCGTCAACAATGCAGCGATCGTGGGGGTGAACAAGCTGGCCCACGAAGTCGACGTCAAGGAATGGGACCAAGTCTTCGCGGTCAACGTGCGGGGGTCGTTCCTCTGCACGAAGCACGTGACTCCGCACATGATAAATAACGGTCGTGGCTCGATCGTAAATTTCTCGTCGATCTACGGCTTGATCGGCAATATCGATATTCCCGCGTATCACGCCACCAAGGGCGCGATTATTTCGATGACCAAAACGGATGCCGTGTGCTATGCGGAGCACGGCATCCGCGTCAATGCGGTGCATCCCGGCTCGGTCAAGACTGCCGTTTTTCTGGCCGCGGCCGATTCGCATCCGAGCGGTCGTGAAGCCTATATCGCCGAAATGGGCAGCAAGCATCCACTGGGGCTGGGCGAACCGGTCGACTTGGCCAACTGTGTCCTATTTCTCGCCTCGGACGAGGCACGATTCGTGACCGGCGCGAGCCTGGTCGCCGACGGCGGCTATACCGCGCAATAACAAGGAGGAGCCAAATCATGAAAGCAGTCCGATTTCACGGCGCCAAGGATATCCGTTTCGAAGACGTGGCCGCCCCCGAAGGCGCGCTTGCGGCCGATGAAGTTCTGATTCGCCCGCTTTTCACCGGCATCTGCGGCACCGATCTGCACGAATATATGGCCGGGCCGATCGTCACGCCCAAGACACCGCATGTATATACCGGTGCGCAGAATCCGCAGATTTTGGGGCACGAGACTTCCGGGGTGGTCGAGGCCGTCGGCGAGAGTATTAGCCACGTTAAAGTCGGCGACCGGATTTCGGTGCAGCCTTTGATCGCGCCACGGGACGATTATTATGCCCAGCGCGGGCTTTATCATCTGTCCGAGCAACTCGGCGTGTTCGGCCTGAGTTGGCGGTGGGGCGGCATGGCCGAGCGTGCGGTTATTAAAGACTATTGCGCCCAGCCCATCCCCGACAACATGTCGGATGAACAGGCGGCCATGGTCGAGCCGGCGGCCGTAGCCCTCTACGGCGTCGACCGCGGCCGTGTCACCGCCGGTTCCACGGTGTTGATTTCCGGCTCGGGGCCAATCGGTGCGCTGACGGTGCTGGCTGCCAAGGCCGCGGGCGCAGCCACCATTTTCGTGGCCGAGCCGAATCCGAACCGGCGTGCATTGATCGAAAAAATTGCGCCCTATGCCGTAGTGGCCGACCCCGTTAACGAAGATCTGATCGAGATCATCCGCGAACGGACCGAGGCGGGGGTTGGCGTTGATGTCGCGCTCGAATGCGTGGGATCGGAAATATCGCTTGGCAACTGTGCGCGTGCGGTACGCCGCCAGGGCGTGGTCGTCCAGGTGGGCCTGCACATGAAGCCGGCTGCAGTGGACGCCATGCTTTGGGCTCAAAAAGACATCACGGTGGAAGCGACCTGGTGTTATCCGGTGCAGATTTGGCCGCGTATCGCGCGCATGGTCGCGGCCGGTACTTACCCGGTCGAGAAGGTCATCACGAACCGCATCAGCGCGGAACACATCGTGGATCAGGGATTTGAAGCCCTCATGGATCCGAAGGCCAGCCAACTCAAGATTCTAGTCGAAGTCTAGATCGAACCGACGCGCGCCCCGTGCCCATGCATATCGTGGCCGCGGGTCCACATCACGTCAGAGAGAACGTATGTCGCCTCGGATGGACCAGCCAGCGGCATCACCGGACAACTGCTCATGGTCGACGGCGGCTATTCGGCAAGCCAGGTGCTTGCCTGAGCGCGCGCCGGCGCGTCCGCCATCTCAATTCGTATTGCGAATTTTTCACAGGAGCGCAACCGCATGGCCGAATTCCTGTCCTTGCCGGATGCCGTGGGCCGCTTTGTCGCCGACGGCGCCACCGTGGCCCTGGAAGGCTTCACTCACCTGATTCCGTTCGCCGCCGGCCATGAGATCATTCGTCAGAAAAAACGCGATCTGATCCTGATTCGCATGACGCCCGATCTGATCTACGATCAGATGATAGGGGCCGGATGTGCGAAGAAGCTGATCTTTTCCTGGGGCGGTAACCCCGGGGTGGGCTCGTTACATCGACTGCGTGACGCGGTCGAGAAAGGCTGGCCGCATCCGGTCGAACTCCTCGAGCACAGCCATGCCGCTATGGCCAACGCCTTCGAGGCCGGCGCGGCCGGTCTGCCGCTGGCGATCCTGCGCGGCTACATCGGCTCGGATCTGCCCAAGGTCAACGACCAGATCAAGTTCATTGAATGCCCGTTTACCGGCGAGCGGCTCGCGGCGGTGCCGTCGATCACGCCGGATGTCTCGGTCGTGCATGCGCAGAAAGCCGACCGCCACGGTAATGTACTGGTCGAAGGCATCATCGGCGTGCAGAAGGAAGCCGTACTAGCCGCGAAGCATTCAATCGTGACGGTCGAGGAGATTGTCGATGAGCTGGACGCCGGCCCCAATGCCTGTGTAATACCGGCGTGGGTGATTACCGCTGTTTGCGAGGCTCGCGGCGGCGCTAAACCGTCTTACACGCACGGCTACTATCCGAGATCCAACAAGTTCTACAAGGATTGGGATCCGATCGCGCGCGATCGCGAAGCCTTCAACGCCTGGCTGGACGAAAACGTATTCAACCCGACCCCCGACAACAGAGGCTTGGCATGAGCGCGCGCTATACCGCTGCGGAAATGATGACGGTCACCGCTTCGCGCGCCTTGACCAATGGCCAGAGCTGCTTCGTGGGTATTGGTCTACCCAGTGAAGCCGCCAATCTGGCGCGGCTGACCCACGCCCCCGAGGTGGTGCTGATCTACGAATCCGGCACGCTCGAGACTAAACCCGACGTGTTGCCGCTGTCGATCGGCGACGGCGAGCTGTGCGAGACCGCGCTAATCACGGTTTCCGTGCCGGAGATGTTTCGCTATTGGGTCCAGGGCGGCCGGATCGACGTCGGTTTTCTCGGCGCAGCCCAGATCGACAAGTTCGCCAATCTCAACACAACCCTGATCGGCGACTATCGTGCGCCCAAGGTGCGACTTCCGGGTGGCGGCGGCGCGCCCGAGATGGCGACATGCACGGGCGAGATCTTCATCACCCTCAAGCATTCCAAGCGAACCTTTGTGGACACCGTGGATTTCGTGACCACCGTTGGCTTTGGGCGCGACGGTAAAGCCCGCGAAAACGTGCCCAACATCGGCGCCGGCCCGACCCGCGTGATTACCGATCTGTGTGTGATGCAGCCTGATGCCGACACAAACGAGTTGACGGTGGCCTCGCTGCACCCCGGTGTATCCCGCGAGGAGGTAATCGAAGCGACCGGCTGGCAGATCGCCTTCGCCGACGAGCTGGCGACCACGGCCGAACCCGGCGACGAGGAATTGACCGTGCTGCGCCAGCTCAAGGAGCGCACCGCACAACACCACGACGCCTCTTGAAATCCTTTTATCCGAAGATAGATGCAGATGAACACAGGTTTAAACAAGGAAAAATGATTCGGGCGCCGTTCGTTGAGGCCTAGATTTACCTGGCTTCGATCTCTGGTTCTGCGTCGATCTGTGTCCGTCTATGGGTCATTTTTTTATAAAACGCCGCGATCAGGCGAGGAGTTTTCCATGGCCGACAATGCCTATCTCTACCATCCGCGGCGTACCGCGGTGGGGCGTTTTGGCGGCACGCTGGCCGCCGTTCGCCCCGACGACATGCTTGCGCATGTCTTCAAGGCCGTGCTGGCCGAAGCGCCGAACCTCGATTCGGCCGCGATCGACGATGTGATCGTCGGCTGTGCCAATCAGGCTGGCGAAGACAATCGTAACGTCGCCCGTATGTCGAGTCTGCTCGCCGGCCTGCCGTATGGCGTACCCGGCTCGACCATCAACCGCCTGTGTGGCTCGAGCATGGATGCCGTGGGCACCGCCGCTCGTGCGATCCGGGCCGGCGAGACGCAGCTCATGCTGGCCGGTGGGGTGGAATCCATGTCGCGCGCACCCTACGTCGTCTCCAAAGCCCCGACTGCCTTCTCGCGTAGCCAGACGATGGAGGACACGACCATCGGCTGGCGCTTCATCAATCCGATCCTCAAGCAGCAGTACGGCGTGGATTCCATGCCCCAGACCGGAGAGAACGTCGCCGAACAGTACGATGTTTCTCGCGAGGACCAGGACGCTTTTGCCTATCGCTCGCAGCAGAAGGCCGAAGCCGCCCGCGTGGCCGGTCGCCTGGCCGAACAGATCACGCCGATCGAAATCCCGCGTCGCAAGGCTGAACCGCTGATCTTCGACGCCGACGAACATCCGCGCCCGAAGGCTTCGCTGGACGAGATGGCGAAGTTGCCTACGCCCTTTCGCGAAAACGGCACGGTTACAGCCGGCAACGCCTCGGGTGTCAACGACGGCGCTGGCGCGCTGCTAGTGGCCGGCGAACAGGCGATCAAGGATTTTGATCTCAAACCCATGGCCCGAATTCGTGGCATGGCCACCGCCGGCGTGGAACCGCGAATCATGGGTATGGGCCCGCTGTACGCGACGAACAAGCTGCTGGATCGGCTAAAGCTGTCGATCGACGACATAGGCGTCATCGAACTCAACGAAGCCTTCGCCAGCCAGTCCCTGGCTGTCACCCGCGGCTGGGGGTTGGCCGACGACGACGACCGCGTGAACCCCAACGGCGGCGCCATTGCGCTTGGCCATCCGCTGGGCATGTCGGGTGTACGCATCATCCAGTTCGCTATGCACGAGATGGTGCGCCGCGACGCACGCTTCGGGTTGGCGACCATGTGCATCGGCGTGGGGCAGGGCATCGCGACCGTATTGGAGCGAGTTTGATTCGCAAATTTTTAATTTTCTATAACTATAAATAGTGGAGGAAGAAAGCGATGGAGTTGAAAGAATTGAAAATCGCCGTTTTGGGCACGGGCGCTAACGGAGCCGCGCTCGGCGCGGATATGATTCGTGCCGGCCTAGACGTAACATTTATCGATCAATGGCCACAGAATGTTGAAGCGATGCGCGCTAACGGGCTGGTGGTTAAATTCCCCGATGGAACCGTCGAAACCACGAAAATTGATGCGCTGCATCTCTGTCAAATAGCCGAACTGAAAGTGCCCTTCGATATTGTATTCATATCTGTTAAATCATATGACACGCGCTGGTCGGTCGAGTTGATCAAGCCTACGCTGCATGACAAGTCGGTCGTCGTTGGGCTGCAAAACGGTATGACAATGGACGATGTCGCCGATATCGTCGGCCCGACACGTACGGTTGGGGCAGTATTGGGCATAGCGGCAAACATGTTCGAACCTGGGATCGTTAATCGTCAGGTCTATCGTTCGGGCACCTGGATTACGGTCGGCAACTATTCGTGCGCCGGCATATCGCGTCTAGATGAGGTGAAAGGGGCGCTCTCATATGCGGCTAATACAGTCATTTCTGAAGATATTTGGTCCTCTAAGTGGATGAAATTGATCGCCAACATTCCGGAGATGTTGCCCTCGGCGATTTTGAACGTGCCGCTTTTGAGCGCGGTGCAGGTTGACGGCGTTCGTGCCGTGATGGATGAAGCTTCACGAGAGGCGTACAACTTGGCTTGTAAGTTGGGCGTGACGATGCTTCCGATCTTTGGCAAGACTGCCGAAGAAGTTCCAACCTCAAGCCAATATGCACTTGACCTTCTTGATGCTGTATTAGAATCTTATTCGCTGCCTGATACTAGGGTGGCGGTATTACAAGATTGGGATAAAGGGCGACGAGCAGAACTCGATGCTTTCAACGGTTATGTCGTCGAGCAATGCTGGCGGCGCAATGACCGGGCGCCCGTTAACGAAGCTATTCTCAGACTCGCTGAGCGAATAGAGGCCGGGGAGTTATCACCTAGTCTAAATAACGCAGAGCTCTTGGTCGCAGCCGGGAGGGCGTAGCCTCTCGATAGAGCGCTCATCCGTGCTGCGCGACTATAAGGCTGATATGGTTACACGATCTCCGATCAAGCTCGTGTCCAGGTTGCGCCAGGGATCGAACATGCCACGGCAGGCCATCATCGTCATCGGCGCATCGGCCGGCGGCGTTACCGCATTGCGCAAACTGGTGGCCGGCTTGCCCGCGGACATCCCAGCGCCGATTTGCGTGGTGCAACATATCGGTCGGCACAAGAGCACGCTGCCCAATTTGCTGGAACAAGCCGGCCCGTTGCCGGCGACGCATGCCGAAAACGGCGAGCCGTTGCGAAACGGCCATATTTATGCCGCCCAGCCCGACCACCATTTGCTGGTGGCAAAAAACGGCCGTTTGCGGCTGTCGCGCGGGCCGCGCGAAAACTTCGCGCGCCCGGCGATCGACCCGCTGTTTCGATCGGCGGCCGAACATTACGGTCGCGCCGCCATCGGCGTTATTCTTACCGGCAGATTGAACGACGGCACCGCCGGGCTGTTTGAAATCAAGCGGTGCGGCGGCATCGCGGTGGTGCAGTCGCCGAGCGACGCAGAGCATGCCGACATGCCGCAAAGCGCGCTGGCGCACGTCGATGTCGATTACCGCGGCGCTCGCGGAGATCCCGGCGCTGTTGGCGCGCCTCGCCGCCGAGGCGATCGAACTTCCTGTGACTACGCAACCGACGGAGGAGACGATCGAGATGAACGGCGATTACGTTTTACATCGTCCCATCGCACTAACCTGCCCCGACTGCGGCGGCGCGGTCGAGCGCAACCAGCTCGGTACCTTGAGCCAGTACTGCTGCCACATCGGCCATGTCTTCACCGGCGCCAGCATGGTGGCGGCGCAGTTCGAGCAAATGGAAAAGGGCGTCGAGGCAGCGCTCCGGCTGATGAACGAAAGAGTCGAAGTCTGCCGGCAAATGGCGGAGCGGCCGGACGTGCCGAATGAAGCCAGCAAAGCCGCGTGGCTCGCGGCGATGGAGGAAGCGGAGCAACGCGCGGATGCGATGAGCGAGTTGGTAAGCGCGGGGTGGTTGTCGCCGGAGGAGTGATTGAAAACCCTCGGCGGTTATACATCCACCCAGTCTTCCAGCGCCCCGTTTGCCAGCTGATTGAAGCTTTTTCCGGCTGCTTCGGCTCGCATGGCTGCCTTTGCATGTAGCTCGGGCGGCATACGCAGCACTACCTTCCCCGAATAAGGCTTTTGCGGCTCGACGCCCAGCTCCCTGGACGCGTCAATGTGTCCGTTTGCGCCTGTGAAAGCGGATGCTTTAAAGAAGACTTACGCAAAGAACCCCGGAGGCTAATCCGCTGCTCGATTATGCGCCAAGCCAGCTAGCGTCAACGATCGCCGTCGAAGGCCGAGTGGAAGTGGCGGCTCGCAACAGCCCCGGTAGGGACTAATACCAACCTGCAAAAACAGAATCTCGTTATATAATCAGGACGTTAGCTTTAACTCGTCCCTAGAGGCTTGCCGATGACTCGGCCCATTCCATTGCGAAACGATTACCGTGCCGAAGACCTGCGCGAATTGGCGCGCAAGACCCACGACGCGTGCCAGGCGCGGCGCCTGCTGGCAATCGCGGGCGTATACGCGGGTCTGA
>NZ_DASSKM010000200.1:0-18159 GCF_035690525.1 Salinisphaera sp. | reverse complement strand
AACTGTTCCTGATCGAATTTCGACAACGCGTACACCGAGGCCAGATCGGGCGCTTTCGTCTCTGCCGTGGGCATCGGTATCAACGGCTCGCCGTCCGAATCCACCGGCTCCCATTCGCGCCGGTGGAGCTGCTCGCGGGTTCGGCGCGCCGGCTGCGGCTCGCCGGCCACCGAGCGATACTGTCCTTCGCCGTATAGACTCATGCTGGAGGCCACCACCAACCTGCGCACGGGATTTTCGGCCAGTGCTTCCAGCAACACCGCCGTGCCGAGATTATTGACCTCGGTGTAGTGCGCGATCTGGTACATGCTCTGGCCGACGCCGACCGCGGCCGCATAGTGGAACACCACGTCGACCCCGTCCAGGGCGGCTGTCACCGCATCGCGATCGCGGATGTCGCCACGGCGCAGTTCCACTTCGGCCGACAGATAACCCGGCCGCTGCCGCCGGGCCCCGTGCACCTGTGGAATCAGGTTATCCAGCACACGGACCCGATAGCCGTGGTCGAGCAGTTCCCGCGCCAGATAAGCACCGATGAAGCCGGCCCCGCCGGTAATCAAAGCCCTTTCTTTCATTTCTCTTGGCCTTTGGTTGTCGTCGTGTCGGAACGATCCACTCTGTCGAATTTTAAAATTTTCGACATAAGGCACAGCTCCAGGCAATCCGTTCCGATACTTATTCGTTTTCCTACTCTTTCATCGGGTTCACCCGTATACAAGAACGATTTATCCGCCATGCAGAATCAGTTTGTGATATTTCAAACGACCGTGGCGCAAAGGATAATTTATGAAACAGAACGGCACCCCGGATACCGGCAAGGCCCGGCAGGTGCTCGACTGGACGCCCGCGATCCCACCCGAACAGGGGCTGGCCGAGGTCGTCGATTATTTTCGGCAGATGTTCAGGACACCAGCGCCGGCGAACGCCGGATGACCGGCGCGGTATCGCGGGTGGCATAAATCGCGTCGATCGCTTCGGCAACGACGACCACCCCTTCGGAGGCGGCGTCAAAACGGCCGTCGGCCGCGAGTTGGCGCGCCCAGCCAACGATAGCGCGGCCGCTCCACGGGCCTTCCTGCGCGGGCTCGTAGAGCACCTGCGTCGTACATCCGTCATGCAGTTCGCTGCGAAAATCGAAGAACGAACCGGCCACGTTGCGCACGCCGGCGCCGCCGCGCGTGCCGTAGAATTCGGCCTGAATATCGGCGCTTCGACCGAGCGGCAAATGCCAGGAACAACTGATGTCCACGGTGGCGCCGTTGGCGAGAACCAGTTGCAGCGAAGCATAGTCCTCCACCGGCAACTCGTTTAGGCGCCCGTCGTCGGCCGGCAGCAGTTCGCCGCCGGCGTAGCAGCGGCCGGTGACACGCTCGACCACTGGATAATCGAACACCCAGAGCGCCAGATCGATCAAGTGAACCCCAAGATCGAGCACGCAACCGCCGCCGGCCGACTCGCGCCGGTAAAACCAGGGTTTGTCCGGGCCGAACGCGTTGTGGAAACTGAGCTGCAAGGCGTAGACATCGCCCAGCGCGCCTTCGCTCATCAGCTGCTTGATCCGTTGCATGCCGTACAGATACCGGTAGGACAGATCCACCCCGAGAAGCCGATCGTTGCGGCGCGCATGATCGACGATGACCCGTGCCTGCCCGGCGGTGGCCGCCAACGGCTTCTGGCAAAACACCGCGACGCCCGCCTCGAGCGCCGCGATTGCCTGCGCGCCGTGCAGCGCGTTCGGTGTGGCGATCACCAGCCCGTCCAGATTCTCTTCGAGTAACGCATCGATATCGCGACAAACCACGGCCCGCGGCAGCGCCGCCCGCACCTGCGCGAGACAAGCCCCGTCCGGATCGGCGACGGCGACGATTTCGGCTGCGTCGCTATCCAGCACCGATTGCATGCGTTTCTGGCCGATCCGGCCCAGGCCGATGAAGCCGAGCCGTGGTTTGGTTCTCCGCATATCATGCATGGTCGGACTCTCCCATCGTGATCACCGCCTTGGTCAGCCCCTGCGAGCGCTGTTGCACGGCGCGCATCGCCTCGCCGAGTTCGTGCAGCGGGTAGTCGTGAGTCACCAGCCGCGCCAAGTCCAGTTTTCCCCGATCGACCGCTTCAATCGCCCGGCGCACTCCGTCCAGAGCGACCGCGGGATCGCGCTCGTGGGCATTGATCACATCGATCCCGCGCCAGTTCCACATCTGCATGTCCACCGTGCGCGGGCCGTCCTGATGAAAACCCGCGATGACCAGTCGCCCGCCAAACGCGGTCAGCGCGCCGGCCACGTTCAACGGCTCGGGCTTGCCGGTGGCTTCGATCACGCGTTCGCATCCCGCGCCGCCGGTCAACTGCTCGATCCGTCGTTGCACGGCGCCGCCGTCATCCAGGGGCAGAATTTCCCGCGCGCCCATGGCCGCGGCCTGTTCGCGCGACCAGGCCGACCGCGAAACGGCGATCACCTCGGCGCCCGCATCGACCGCCAACCGGATCAGAGCGGCGCCGAGAAAACCGGCGCCGACCACCGCGACCGTGTGCCCGGCCCGAATATCGGCGCGCCGCCAGATATTCATCACACAACCGAGCGCCTCGCCGGGAAACGCGCGCGCGGCCAGCGTATCGGGCAGTTCGATCACGGCGTCGCCGGCCGCCAGATCGTATTCGGCAAAACCGTGGGAGCTCAGCGCCGCGACACGTTGGCCGGGCTCGACACCGCTGACCTCAGCGCCGCAGGCATCGACCACGCCCCACACTTCGTGTCCGAGGCCGCCCGGCGCGAGCGGATAATCGAACCAGTCGCGGCCTTCGAACGCCGGCAGCGTCGAGGCACACACACCACATCCCTCGACCCGGATGCGCACCTGACCAGCCGCGGGCCGCGGAACCGGTACATGCCGGATTTCAAAACATCCGGGCGAAGTCAGTATGGCCGCCCGCATGTCCTGCCGCGCTCCATTGTCTGTTCCTGCGGACATATATGCATTTCCTCGATCTATCCCCGAGGATATTTACAAAACTACTGCGCTTGCCGCGCTCCGGCCGTGCCCAAAGCGACGGCGCTCGCTACGTTTTGTAAATACCCTCAGGTGAACCCCTAGCCGGGCGACCGCTTCCATTTCTCGAGTGTTAGCGTGAAGCTCTAACACCAGGTACTCCGATATGACTGACGACAGCGAAAGCCGAACCACCACCGACCACGAGACCATCCAGCGCTGGATCGAAGACCGCGGCGGTTATCCGGCCACCGTGCGCGGCACCGCCGGAAGCGCTGAGCACGGCGGCGTGCTGCGGATCGAATTCCCCGATCATGGCGGTACCCCGGACGAACTCCGGCAACTCGACTGGCACGATTTTTTTGCCAAGTTCGAGCACGAGAATCTTGCTTTTCTCTATCAAAACCAAACAAAAGACGGGCACACCAGTCGTTTTTGCAAGTTCGTCGAGCGTTGATGGAACGCGCTCATGCAATGCGCCCGGCGCCGCTCACCGCGGCTCTCGTGATTGTCGCGCCGCCGCGGCGGCGTTATCACTGGACGCGGCCTGGCCGGCACGGCGCTCGCATACGTAGGTGCCCGGCTCCGGGCGCGCGCTTATGCGCATGCCGGTCGAGCGCAGCATCGCTTCGCAGGCGTTGCCGTCCGGTATCCACCAATTGCTGGGATCGCCGGCGAACTCGTGCTCGACGAACGCCATGCGCGGCCAGCCCGGGGCGCTAACCTCGGCCAGCTCGCCCAGGCCCCGGTCGCGGATCTCCGGCGGCGCATCGTCGCCCGGTAGCGCGAGACTCTGCAGCACGAACAGGTGCCGGCTCTTGGCCGCGGCGATGTCCAGCCCGAGCAAGGGATAGCGCAGGTGGTAGAACACGCCGAGAAACAGCACCAGATCGAACGATTCTTGCAACGTCTGCAACTGGTAGACGTCGAGCCGGCGGTAGGCCACTCTGGAATCGAGACCGTACCGGGCGCGCGCCCAGTTCAGCTGCCGCAGATAGTGCGGGTCGTGGTCCACCGCCAGCACGCTTGCGCCGCGACGGGCGAGTTCGAAGCTGTA
Organism: Salinisphaera sp.; assembly: GCF_035690525.1. Taxonomy (GTDB): domain Bacteria; phylum Pseudomonadota; class Gammaproteobacteria; order Nevskiales; family Salinisphaeraceae; genus Salinisphaera. The sequence goes on along the minus strand of NZ_DASSKM010000200.1, from coordinate 14,115 downwards.
GAAACCGGCGTTGCAGCCGATATCCAGCACCCGCCAGCCTTCCAGGTCCTGCGGCAGGTGCGGCGCGATTGTCGACCACTTGAAAGCCGGAAAATCGCCCAGCGGATGATTCGGCGCGGTTTGGGTGCCGTCCGGCAGATGCAAGTTATGAAACCACGGGCCGAGCCGGCGCAATTCGTCGCCGCAGCGTTCATCCGCTGCATTGCCATGCGATTGCAGTGTTTTGAGTTCGCTCATGAAACCACGGCCCCTAATCGATCGGCAGGGGCCGCGGCCGCGTCCAGGTGATGCACCAGTTCGCGCGCGCGGTGGGCCGCGGTGTGATGCCGGAGCACCCGGCGGCGCGCGCGCAGGCCGATCGCCCGGCGCCGGCTGTCCGGCAACGCCAGATAGTCGTGGACCTGATCGCGCCCGCGCGCGATCAGTACTTCGCGCCCGGGTTCGAACAACGTCTCCAGGCCCGGCCAATAGTCGGAAATGACGGGGACGCCGCAGGCCGCGGCCTCGAACAGCCGCACGCTCGGCGCATAACCGCTGGCGATCATGGCGTCGCGTGTGACGTTGAGCGTGAACGCCTGGGCCGCGTAGAAGGCGCGGTGCTCGGCCGGCGGTATATGCTCGACGGTCTCCACATTCGCTGGCCACTGGATAGCGGACGGATACTGCGCGCCGGCGACTACGAACCGCCGGTTCGGCGCCTGCCGCGCGGGCTCCATCAGCAGTTCACGGACCCGGGGCTGCCGGTCGTCGCTGTAGGTGCCGAGATAGCCAAGATCCCAGCGCCGGGGCACGTCCTGCGGGTAATACAGGTCCGGATCCACCGAGCAATACAGCGCGCGGGCCCGCGCCACCCCGTATTCGCGCTCGAGCCGATCGAGTACCGGGCCGCCGGTGAACGACAGATAAAGGTCGTAATCGGGCATCAGCCCGGGCTCAAGATATTCGTAATCGCCGTTCGCCAGCTTCTCCAGCGTCACCGGGGTATCGATGTCGTAGAACGCGACCCGGCCGCCGGCCGATCGAGCACCCAGCGGCTCACGACGACCCCGTCCGGCACGTACGAGCCCACGATCACCGCATCGGCGTCGCGTATTGCACCGGCGTAGTCGCGCCGCAGCGTGTCCAGATCGGGGTACAGGCGCGTTTGCCCGTACCGCGGGTTCGGCAAATCGCGGTGTCCCGCGTACCAGGGTACGTCCCGTTCGAGAAACAGGACGTCGTGACCCTGGGCGGTCAACTCGCGCATCAAACTGCGATAAGTCGTCGCATGGCCGTTGCCCCAGGAGGACGTGATCGACAACCCGAGAATAACCAGTTTCATGCCGGCGCCTCCCGTTGCATGCGTTCGCGCAGCACGGTTTCGGTCTCGACCGCGCGCTGTGCGTAGGTATGTTCGGCGCGTACGCGGGCGAGCGCGGCGTCGCCGATGCGCCGCGCTTGTTGCGGCGTGATCGTGCGCACGATGTCGGCGACTTCCGCGCCATCCTCGGCGACCAGGATTTCGGTCCCCGGCTCAAAGAAGTGCTCGACACCGCGCCAGGCATCGGTGACGACACAGGCGCCGGCGCCGGCGGCCTCGAACACCCGCGTCGCCGGCGAATAGCCGAACCGGGCCATGCTGTCGCGGCTGATATTGAGCACACAGGTGGCGCTGGCGTTGATCGCATTGTGATCGCGCGTATAGATATGGCCCAGCACGCGCACATTGGGCGGCATGCCGTTGCGCTCGGGCCAGCCGTTGCCGCCGATCAGAAAACGCCGGTCGGGGCAGCGCCGCACGGCCTCCAGAAAAAAACGCTCCACGCGCTGTTCGCGATCGGGCAATCGGTTGCCGACGAACGCCAGATCGACGTCGTACTCGGCGGCGGTCGGCTCGGGAAAATGGGTCTCCGGATCGAGCGCGTTGTAGATCGGCACGCAGCGCCGCGCGCCGAAGGCTTCATAGGCCGAGACCACGCGCGGGCCGCCGCCGTAGGTTAGAACCAGATCGTAACGGGGGATCTGGGCGCGAAACGGGTCGTCCGAATCGTCGTGCAGACGTTCGAGCGTGGCCGGCGCGTCGACATCCCAAAACGCGACCACATTGTCCGCGCGCTTTAAATCCGGCACCCCGGCCTCGAGCAGCGCATCGTGTACGCCGACGCCGCTGGCCTTGATCACCACATCGGCATGGCGCGCATCGGCGAGCATTTCGCGCGCCGCCGCCTCGTCGTCGGCATAGACGACCACCCGCGCCCAATCCGGCGGGTTCATGTCGCGATTGTCTTGACGGCCCAGCGCGTCCGGCTCATAGAAAGTGATCCGATGGCCGCGCTCGTGGAGCGCCCGGATCAGGCCGCGATAATACGTGGCCGCCCCGTTCCACCACGCCGAAAGCAGACTCGAACCAAAAAAGGCGATTTGCATCGTCTCAGACAACCGGACCCGGCATGCCGCCGTGGCCGCCGCGTATTGTCTCGGTCGAGTCGCATCGGCCCGCGTGCGCACGCAGACGCAGGCGTTCGCTCATAAAGCTTCGTGTTCTTGAATAACAGCGTCACTGTCGCATCGCGACTCGAGGCCCGGGTACGCAGCCCATCCCTTGGGCGCTATAGGGTGTACACCAGGATTTATTACCGCTTCGCGCGATCGAGACGACGGCGTGACTCAGACGCCCGGCAGCAAGCGCTCGAAGAGCATGAACACCGCGAGCGCGATCATGCCGCCGGCGAAAACGAACTGCAGTGCATGTCCGGCGAGATAGCGCGCCAACACGCGTCCGCCGCCCATGCCGATGATGCCACCGATCATGAACAGCGCTGTCGTTGCGGGCTCGATATGACGCCCCGCAACCACGGCCGAGATCACGCCGGAACTGCCCACGAGCGCGATCACCAGCAGCGAAGTCGCCACCGCCCGATGAATGCCCATCGCCGTGACCAGCATCAGCGCCGGCACGATGAGAAAACCCCCGCCGACGCCAAAAAAGCCCGACAACACCCCGACCAGCACCCCGGCGCCGAGCAGCGCGAAGCTGCACGGCGCGGTCAGGCGCAGGCGCCCGTCGCCGCTATAGCGGCAGACCGTCGTGGCGTCGGCACTCGCCTGTTCGGCGACCCGCGCCCGGATCACGCGGGCGTGTTCCGGCTGCCGCCGCGCTTTGACGATCATGCTCACCGCCACGATCAGCATCAGGGCCGCGAAACCCAGTACCGTGACCCCGCCGGGTACCTGGCCACCGAGCCAGACACCGAGCGGCGCGAAACATATACCCGCGGCCGCGAAAATCGCCGCGGCACGCCACTCGACGACACGCCGCAACGCGCCCTCGATCGCGCCGACCATGGCCGTAGCCGCCACCGCGATCAACGAAATCGCGACCGCGTCGCGCGGCGCCAAGCCCAGACCGTAGATCAGCAAGGGCAGCGCGAATATCGACCCGCCGCCGCCGGTCAGGCCGAGCGCAAGACCGACCAGCACGCCGAAGATCACATTCATGAATATTATATGCCATTTAATTATTTGCATATAATATTATGAACTTAAGCGGCTGGATACCACTTGTGCCGGCCGCCGCGCGCCGGGTCCGCTGCAACGCGCGATCGGTTAGGGTTTATCCAAACGCGCCGCCTCCAACGACCCGCTACCGCTGCATGAGCGATATCAATATCATTCTGTTTTTTATCGGGCTGATTCTGTTTCTCAGCGTGCTTGCGAGTTCGCTGGCCCGTTTCGGCCCCCCGCTGCTGCTGATCTTCCTGGTCTGCGGCATGCTCGCCGGCAGCGACGGCATCGGCCATATCCGGTTCGACAGCGTGCCGCTGGCGTTTTTTATCGCGAACCTCGCGCTGGCCGTGATCCTGCTCGACGGCGGCCTGCGCACATCGCTGGAGACGTTCCGCGTCGCGCTCCGTCCCGCGCTGTCACTGGCCACGGTGGGCGTTCTGGTCTCGGCCTCGCTGGCCGGCGCCTTCATCGCCGCGGTGCTCGATGTCGACTGGCGCTATGGCCTGCTGCTGGGTTCGATCGTGTCGAGTACCGACGCAGCGGCGGTGTTCTCGCAGTTGCGCAGCAGCGGCGTCAAGCTCAACCAGCGCGTCAGCGCGACCCTCGAGATCGAATCGGGCACAAACGACCCGATGGCGATTTTTCTGGTCACTTATCTTATGGTCGCCATCGATCAGAACAACGACTTTGATATCGCCAGCGTGGCCGGCGAATTGATTCGGCAGTTCAGCATCGGCGCGATTGGCGGCGTCGCTCTGGGCTATGCGCTGTCCTGGCTGGCTTCGCGCCTGCCGCTCGTGGAAGGCCTGTACGCCCTGCTGATCGCCTCCGGCGGCGTGATGGCGTTCACCGCCATCAATCAGTTCGGCGGCAGCGGCTTTCTCGGCATCTATCTGGTCGGCGTCGTGGTCGGCAACCGGCGCAACGAGGCCACCGAACACGTCTTTCGCGTCATGGACGGGCTGGCCTGGCTGGCCCAGGCCGGCATGTTCCTGGTGCTCGGCCTGCTGGTGAATCCGAGCCAGCTCTGGAACGACGCGGTACCGGCATTCCTGATTGCGCTGTTTCTGATCTTCGTGGCGCGCCCGGCCGCGGTCTGGCTCAGCCTGCTGCCGTTCCATTTCCCGAGCCGGGAACAGGGATTCATCGCCTGGGTCGGCCTACGCGGGGCAGTGCCGATCGTGTTGTCGTTATTTCCCTTGATGATCGGTCTCGAAGGCGGCCAGTTCCTGTTCGATCTCACTTTCGCCGTGGTGCTGGTATCGCTACTGATCCAGGGCACCTCGCTCGGCGCGATGGCGCGGCTGCTCAAGCTGCAGATGCCGCAGGCGCCGGAACCCGCCGAGACGTTCGAACTGGAAGGCGAGCGCGACGATCGCTTCCAGATCGTGTCCTTTCGCATCGAGCCGGAGTCGATCCTAGCGAACGCCGCGGGCGACGCGCTGCAACGTTACCCCGATCTACGCGTCATTGCGGTGACCCGCGGGCCGAGGCTGCGTTTTCCGCGCCGGGGCTTCGTCTATACCGTCGGCGACAAGCTTTATCTGCTGATCGCGCAGCGCCATCGCAACGAGTTGGGGCGCCTGTTCCGCGGCGATGCCGGCTACGACGGCGTCGCCCCCGGACGCTTCTTCGGCCGTTTCACGCTCGATGGTACCGCGTCCAGCGGCGAACTCGCCGACCTCTACGGGCTCGATCTCGCCGAAGAGGAACGCCAATACAGCGTGGCCCGGCTTATGCGCAAGCGACTGCGCCGGCGCCCGGTCGAGGGCGATATCGTGGAATTGGGCCCGCTGCGTCTGATCGTGCGCCGGCTGGAAGCCGGCGCCATCGACCAAATCGGGTTGCAGATCGCGCCGGAACGCCCGGCCGAGCGCTAGGTGTGTAAACCCTCGGGGCTTACGCGACCGGGCCGGCCTCAAGCCCGCCGCGATTTGTCGCGCGGCCGGTGCGCGCCGCCGAAGCTATGGCCCTGGGCCAGGCAATAAGCCAACCACTTGTTGAGCAACAAATTGCGCGGCCACTGGCTGTCCAGTACCGCATCGTCGATATCGGGCACACCGGCCAGCGAGGCATAGCGCGACCGCGCGTCGCAGTAGATCGCCTCGGCGAGCTGGGCGTCGCGATACAGCCGCAGCGTGAGGTCCGGATCGGCACGTGCGTCGTCGCCCTCGCCGAACCAGTACGTCAGATGGACCGTCGTGGTGTAACGACAGCGCTCGATGACCCGCAGATGCAGGACGGCGTCCGCGCCGACCGAACGGGCATGCTCGAATGGCAGATCGAGCTCCGGCGCCAGACGCTCAAAGCGCCGGTAATTGCTTTCGTACAGGCCCATAAGGCCGGTGAAGCTGCGCGGCTCGGCCGCCGCGAGCCAGTGGTTTCGTTTTACTCTGACCATGCGCCGACTATAAGGCAGACGGGTTTCATTTCAACTGACGGTTTGCGTGGCCAGCGCATCAGAACGAGCGCCGGCGCAGGTGTTTGTCTTCCATGATTAGGGTCGCGATCTCCTCTATCGACTTATTGGTGGTATCGGCGAAGGGCACGCCGTGGCGCTTGTAGAGCTGCTCGGCTTGACGCAATTCGTAGCTCACCTGGCCGACATCGGCATAGCGGCTGCCGCGGCGCCGGGCGCTACGAATCTGGTGCAGCCGTTCGGGTGCAATGCATAACCCGTAGAGCTTGTTCTTGTGCGGCGCCAGCGCCGCGGGCAGGCGGCGCCCCTCGAAGTCGTCCTCGGCCAGCGGATAGTTGGCGGCATAGATGCCGTGCTGCATGGCCAGATAAATGCACACCGGCGTTTTGCCGCAGCGCGATGGCGCGACCAGGATCACGTGCGCGTCGCCGTAGCCCTGCTCGCCGACGCCGTCGTCGTGGGTCAGCGCGTAATTCATGGCCTCGATCCGCGATTCGTACACGTCCTTGTCGGCGATGCCGTGCGCGCGGCCTTCCAGATGGCTGGACTTAATCTCGAGTTCGGCCTCCAACGGCGGCAGGAAGCTGTCGAACAGATCCATGAACAACACGTCGCCGGCACGCAGAATATCGCGAACGTCGTCCGCGACCGTGGTCGAGAACACGATCGGCTTGAGTCCGCTGGTACGCCCCATGTATTCGATGTACTCGAGCGCGGAGCGCGCTTTTTCGGTGGAATTGATGAACGGCAGCGTCGACTGCTTGAAGCGGCTCTCGTCGAACTGCGTCAGCAGCGTCGCCCCCAGGGTTTCGGCGGTGATACCGGTGCGATCCGACAGAAAGAAGATCGATCGCAGCGGCGTGTCGGCAGTCATGCTCATGATCCCATCATGGACCACGCGCCCCGCCGGAGCCATTCAGACGCCGCCTTCGGGCCCGGTTCATTCGCGCATGTGTAGAATGCGGCGGCAAAGATTGTCATGCCTCGCGATTTGCCGCGGTGCCTCAGCGATGGAATTTCCAATGGGTTTTTCAAAGGGAGAGGCCTGAGTTCTCCCTTTTGGCCGCTCTCGCGGTTTCATTACCGCGAAAGCGAAATATTTGATTCATATTTCACTTCGGAGGAGAGCGAGCGTGAATAATTCGTATGTCGCTTGGTTCAGCCAGCTCGGGATGAACGATGTCGAATCGGTGGGTGGCAAGAACGCCTCGCTGGGCGAGATGATCAGCCATTTGGCCGACGCCGCTGTGTCGGTGCCCGACGGTTTTGCCACCACGGCCGATGCCTACCGCGAATTTCTGGCCCACGACGGGCTGGCCGATCGCATCAATCAAGCACTGGATGCGCTAGATATCGACGATGTCGACGCCTTGGCCGATACCGGCGCCAAGATTCGTGAGTGGGTGATCGCTCATCCCTTCCCGCCGGCGCTGGAAACCGCGATTCGCGAATCGTTCGCCACGCTCGCCGGGGGCCAGGACGACATGGCCGTGGCCGTGCGCTCCTCGGCCACCGCCGAGGATCTGCCGGATGCCTCCTTCGCCGGGCAACAGGAGACGTTTCTCAACGTACGCGGGCTGGACAACATCATGCTCGCAATCAAGGACGTGTTCGCCTCGCTGTTCAACGACCGCGCGATCTCGTACCGCGTGCACAAGGGGTTCGAACATAGCCAGGTCGCGCTGTCGGCCGGCATCCAGCGCATGGTGCGCGCCGATACCGGCGCCTCGGGCGTGATGTTCACCATCGACACCGAATCCGGTTTCGACAAGGTCGTGTTCATCACCAGCTCCTGGGGGCTCGGCGAAGCCGTGGTCCAGGGCGCGGTGAACCCCGACGAATACTATGTCTACAAGGACAATATCGCGGCGAAGCGGCCGGCGATCCTGCGGCGCGTCAAGGGCGGCAAGGCCGTGAAGATGGTCTATACCGAGGACCGCGCGCACGGCAAGACCACCGAATTCGTCGATGTCGATAGCGTCGACCAGCGGCGCTTTTCGTTATCCGATGCCGATGCCGAGGCGCTGGCCGCCCAGGCCATGACCATCGAGCACCACTACGGCCGTCCGATGGATATCGAGTGGGGTAAGGACGGCGAGACCGGTCGACTCTATATCCTCCAGGCGCGGCCGGAGACGGTGAAATCCAACGCGGCCACGCTGGAACGTTACCGTCTCGATGCCAAGGGCCACGACGTGCTGGTCACCGGCCGCTCGATCGGCCAGCGCGTGGGCGCCGGGCGGGTGCGCAACGTGTCTTCGATCAGCCAGATGAACAAGGTCCAGGCCGGCGACATTCTGGTCACCGATATGACCGATCCGGACTGGGAGCCGGTGATGAAACGCGCCGCGGCGATCGTGACCAACCGCGGCGGGCGCACCTGCCACGCGGCGATCATCGCCCGTGAGCTCGGCATTCCGGCCGTGGTCGGCACCGGCGACGCCACGGGCAAGCTCAGCGACGGCGCGAACGTGACCGTGTCCTGCGCCGAGGGCGATACCGGCTATGTCTACGACGGGGCGATCGATTTCAAGATCGACGAGGTCTCGCTCGACAAGATGCCTGACATCGGCACCAAAATCATGATGAACGTCGGCAACCCGGAGCGGGCGTTCGATTTCGCGTCGATCCCGAATGCCGGCGTGGGTCTGGCGCGCCTCGAATTCATCATCAACCGCCAGATCGGCGTGCATCCGCGTGCCTTGCTCGAATACGACGAACAGCCGGACGAGCTCAAGGCGGCGATCGATGCGCATATCGCCGGCTACGCCGATCCGGTCAATTTCTATATCGACCGGCTGGTCGAGGGCATTTCGACCATCGCGGCGGCTTTTCATCCCAAGCCGGTGATCGTGCGCCTGTCGGACTTCAAGTCCAACGAGTACGCCAATCTGATCGGCGGCGCGGCCTACGAACCGGACGAAGAAAACCCGATGATCGGCTGGCGCGGCGCCTCGCGCTATCTGGCCGACGATTTCCGGCCTTGCTTCGAACTGGAACTGGAAGCCATCAAGCGCGTGCGCGGCGCCATGGGCCTGACCAACGTCCAGATCATGATTCCGTTCGTGCGCACGCTGGGCGAAGCCCGGGGCGTCTCCGAGCTGCTGGCCGAACACGGCCTAAAACGCGGCGTCGATGATCTCAAGGTCATCATGATGTGCGAGCTGCCCTCCAACGCCGTGCTGGCCGACCAGTTCCTGGAATATTTCGACGGCTTCTCGATCGGCTCCAACGACATGACCCAGCTCTCGTTGGGCCTGGATCGCGATTCGGGATTGATCTCGCATCTGTTCGACGAGCGCGACCCGGCGGTCAAGATCATGCTCGAAAAAGCCATCGAAGCGTGCAAGCGCCACAACAAATACGTCGGCATCTGCGGCCAGGGCCCGTCCGACTATCCGGATCTGGCGCGCTGGCTGCTGGATCAGGAGATCGAAAGCATGTCCCTCAACCCGGATACCGTGGTGTCCACATGGCTGTTCCTGGCCGGGCAGGAAATGTAGACATAAGGAGGCGCATCATCATGGCCGCCAAGCTTGATCTGTTCGTCAAACCGGCCGCGCTGCATGCGGCGATGGACGATGCCGATATCCAGATCGTCGCCGTCGACACACCCGCGGATTTCGCCAAGGCGCATATTCCGGGCGCCCAGCTCGTCGTTATGGCCGACTTCATGGCCGAACGCGGCGCGACCGGCGGCCTGATTCCCGACCCCGACACGCTCGCCGCCCGGCTATCCGATGCCGGGCTGCGTAACGACGCCCACATCGTAGCCTACGATCGGGCCGGCGATGGGCAAGCCGCGCGCCTGCTCTACACGCTGGACGTGGTCGGCCACCCAAATTTCAGCCTGCTCGACGGCGGGCTCGGCGCCTGGCAGGCGGCCAATCTGGCCTTGGCGTCCGGCGAGCCGGCGCACGGCGCCGGCGATTTCCGGATCGAGCATCACCGCGACGCCGTGGCCGATCGCGAATGGATCAGCGCCCATCTCGGCGACGCCGACGTACGCTTTCTCGATGTACGCAGCGAAGCCGAGTTCGTGGGCGAGGATGTGCGCAGCGCACGCGGCGGACATATCCCCGGCGCCGTCAACCTCGACTGGCAACAACTCAAGAACGAACACGGCCAGCTTCGCGACCCGGCCGAAATCCGCCGCATGCTCGCCGAACGCGATATCGACGACTCCAAAGCGGTTACGGCCTACTGCCAGACCCATGTGCGCTCGTCGTATGCCTATCTCGTGCTCAAGGCACTCGGTTACGACCGGCTGCGCGGTTATCCCGGCGCCTGGTCGGACTGGGGCAACGCCGACGACACGCCGGTCGAAAGCGGGCGTTAAACAAACCCGGCGGCGCGCCGGGCAAAGCCGCATGTGTGAGCGGCTACGCCGTATGAAACGGTAGCCCCTAGCGCGAGGTGCAGGCGCCGGTCGAAATCGACGATTCGTTCAAGGCGGCAACCAGCGCATCGAAGGCTTCGGCGGCCGGCGCCGGCCGGCCGCGCACGCCGAATTCGATCTTGCGTTGCCCGTCGGCGGCCGGCAGGCAGGCGATACGCACCGCGGGGTGGGCATCCATGACCGACTGCATGAGACCGATGAGCGCGCTTTCCGGCGTATCGAAGACCTCCACCAGATATTCCACGTTGCGCTCGGCGACGTGCAGATCGGCGTAGTGCGTATCCAGCACCCAGCCCACCATCGGCCAGGCCATATTGGGGAACCCCGGCACAAAATGATGATCGCCCAGGCTGAAGCCCGGTACGCGATTGACGGGGTTGGGGATGACGCGCGAGCCCTCCGGCCACTCCACCATATGAATTCGGTTGGGGTACGCGTCGTGCCCGAACTTGTCCTCGAGAATGGCTCGCCCTTCGGTATTGATCTCGAGGGCGCGGCCCGCCGCGCGCGCCGCGCACTGGCGCGTGCGGTCGTCGGGCGTGGCGCCGATGCCACCGAAACTGAACACGATATCGGCGCTGCCCATCGTCTCGACCAGCGTTCGTTCGAGCAGCGCGCCGTCGTCGCCCACCAGGCGCGCCCAGGACAGTTCCAGCCCGCGCTCGTGCAGCATCTCGATCACGGCCGGCATGTGCTTGTCACGGCGCTTGCCCGAGAGCAACTCGTCGCCGATCAACAAAATGCCGATATGAGGGCCGATATCGGGGCCAACATGGGGATTGTCCACGCGGGTTGTCATGCGCCGGCCTCATGGTGAGGGGCGATACCGGCGGCAGGCCGGTTCGCCGACAATAGCTATACAATCGCCGCGCGTTCCAATGCCACGGCAGGCGGCCGATCAGCCGCTGGCCGACTTCCGGCCGGACGCATTTTCCAGCATGGGTTTGAGTTCGCCCGACTGGAACAGATCCATGACGATATCCGAACCGCCGACCAATTCGCCGTTGACGAACAGCTGCGGGATGGTGGGCCAGTTGGAATAGACCTTCACGCCTTGACGATAGATCTCTTCATCGTCGAACACGTTGACCGCCTTGAACGACACGCCGCAGGCCTTGATCGCCTCGGCGCTGCGGGCCGAGAAGCCGCACTGCGGGAAGTCCGGCGTACCCTTCATATAGAGCACGATCGGATTGCTCTCCACTTCCTGCTTGATGACTTCCATCGCTTTCGCGCTCATTGGCCGCACCTCATATGGGATTACATGAACCGAGTATAACCTGGGTGTAAACGGCTTCGGATCAAGGGTGGCGGCGCCGGACGGGCGGCGCGTTCGCGCCTCGTCCACCCGACAGCGACCGCGGGCACACACGGATCATCGGCCTGGCCTTTGAAATGAACGGCGCGATCCCTATATAAGTGGGTGACGTTGATTCATTCCGGATAACAAGGACACCGTCATGGCTTTTGAACTGCCCGATCTGCCCTACGAATACGATGCGCTCGAGCCGTACATCGACGGGCGCACGATGGAAATTCATCATCAGAAGCATCACAACGCTTATCTGACGAAGTTCCAGAAGGCGATCGACGACACGCCGCTCGCCGACCAGGACCTGGAGACCATCCTGTCCAAGGCCGGCCAGCACGGGGCCGCCGTGCGCAACCAGGGTGGTGGCTATCTCAACCACATCATCTTCTGGGAAACCATGTCGCCGAACGGCGGCGGCAAACCAAGCGGCAAGCTGGCCGAGGCGATCGACAACAGCTTCGGTTCGTTCGACGACTTCAAAGAAAAGTTCACCGGCGAAGCGACCGGTCTGTTCGGCTCGGGTTTCGTCTGGCTCGTGCCGGCCGGCGGCGACCGGCTCAAGATCGTGCCGACACCGAACCAGGACAACCCGATCATGGATGTGGTGTCCGAGTCCGGTAAACCGATCATGGGTCTGGATGTGTGGGAGCACGCCTTCTACCTGAAATACCAGAACCGCAAACCGGAATACGTCGAGGCCTGGTGGAACGTCGTCGACTGGGACGGCATCGGCAAGAAGTTCGACGCCGCGAGCTGATCCGGCACGGCCGGTTTTCCGGCTCGTTTACGGGCTCCGTCGCATTGCGGCGGGGCCTGTTATCAATTGGGCATCAAATACTTTCATGGCGAATTGATAGCGCACGCTTACCGGCGCCCCGCCGAAAGTATCAAGGCACGCCCGCCCGCGTATCGGCATGATGCCCTATTCTCGACGGCCACCTTCTCATCCATGAGTTCGCGACACTTTCTCTGCCTGGACCATCTGGGCACCGCCGGCATCGAAGCACTGATCGAGGCTGCCATCGAACGCAAACGTCGGGCACCTACCGACCGGCCGCTGATCGGTAAAAGCCTCGCGATGGTGTTCGAAAAAGCATCGACGCGCACGCGCGTATCGTTCGAGGCCGCGATGACGCGTCTCGGCGGGCACGCGATCTTTCTGTCGCCCGGCGATACCCAGATCGGCCGCGGCGAGCCGGTGGCGGATACCGCCCGCGTGTTGTCCGGCATGTGTGACGCGATCATGATCCGCAACCACTCGCACGCCGTGCTCGAGCAGTTCGCGGCGTATTCCAGCGTGCCGGTGATCAACGGGCTGACCGATCGGCTGCATCCGTGCCAGTTGCTGGCCGATTTGCAGACCTACGTCGAGCACCGTGGCTCGATCCGGGGCGCGACGGTCGCCTGGGTCGGCGACGGCAACAACATGTGCCATTCCTATATCAACGCGGCGCGCTTGATGGGCTTTTCGCTGCGCATCGCCGCACCCGAAGGGTACCGCCCGGACGCGCTCATGCTGCGCGACGCCGGCGATACGGTGACCATCTGTGAGCAGGCTCAGGAAGCCGTCGACGGCGCCAATCTCGTGGTCACCGACGTCTGGGCCAGCATGGGCGACGAGGCGGATCGCGAGACGCGCCTCGCGGACTTCGCCAACTACCAGGTCAATCGCGCGTTGATGAGCTGGGCCGCCGACGACGCGCTGTTCATGCACTGCCTGCCCGCGCATCGCGGCGAGGAAGTTAGCGCCGAGGTGATCGACGGGCCGGCCAGCGTGGTCTGGGACGAAGCGGAAAACCGCTTGCATGCCCAGACCGCCCTGCTGCTCAAGCTGCTCGACGTCGAATAGCGGATTGTCGCGGCGCGCGCGGTTAGTAGCGCACCGCCAGCACCAGCGAATACCGGCCCGCGCCCTGCTCGAAATGCGCGCTCTCGGCGAGGCCGGCGCGCTCGAGCAGCGCCGTAATCCCTTCGCGCGAGAACTTGCGGCTGATCTCGGTGAGGATCTCCTCGCCCGCCGCCATATCAAAGCCCGTGTTGAGCGCTTGAAAGCGCACGCGATGACCGCGTTCGGCGACCAGCCGCATCTCGATCTGCGCGGCATCGAGATTGAAAACCGCGCGGTGCCGGTAGGCCTCGACCGGAATATCGCCGTCCAGTTCACGATTGAGCACGCTAAGCACGTTACGATTGAAGGCCGCGGTATGGCCCGCGGCGTCGTCGTAGGCCGCTTCCAGCACCGCCACGTCCTTGATCCGATCGAAGCCGATCAACAGCGCATCGCCGGCGTTCATCAGGGCCACGATTTCGGCCAGAAAACGGTCGGCCTGGGCCGGCTCGAAGTTGCCGATCGTGCCGCCCAGGAAAACGAACAGGCGCCGGCCCCCGTCGTCGGCCAGCGGCAGGTTCGCCAGCCCGGCGGTGTAGTCGCCGCTCATCGCCTCGACCTGCAGCCAGTCGTAGTCCGCGATCAGTTGTCTGGCCGAATCGAGCATGATC
>NZ_DASSKM010000199.1:0-20538 GCF_035690525.1 Salinisphaera sp. | reverse complement strand
GCCGGAGCCTGTTCGGAATATGACTGATAAACATAAGACAGGAGCAAGGGAGATGACGCGTCACCACTCGCCGACCGCAAGATCGGCCGCCCGCATGGGGTGCGGGCTCGCGCTGGGGGCCCTGGCGCTCGGCCTGGTGTCTCCGGCCATGGCCGAAGACTACCGCCCGCAACCCGGGCAGACGCCGATCCAGTCGTCGAACAACGAAAGCTTTTTCGGCAAGACGCTGGACTACATCGAGAACAACAGCTACGGGCGTCTCGGCCCGCTATATTTCCACTATTACGGCAGCAGCTCGGAACTGCACGTGGACAACGCCCAAGGGCTGGCCGCGCAGGCCTTCGGACCCGGCGGCAGCGATCTGGCCCATACCGGTTCGTCGGCCGGCGACAAACTGACGCTGGGCGGCACCATCGGCCTCTATATTCCCATGACCAACCACCATCTGGCGGTGGAGGTACTGCTCGCGCCGCCGCTCAAGCTCGATTTCGAGGTAGCCAAGGACGCCATCGACGAACCGCTGGCGCCCACCGCGCTCAACGGCGCGAACGGCGAGACGATCCCGACCGGTGTGCCGGCGCTGGGCCGCACCATCGGCTCGTTCAAGGCGCTGCCGCCGAACTTCACGATCGTCTACCGGCCGTGGACCGATACCATGATCCAGCCCTACATCGGGGCCGGCGCGATGTATCTGTACACCTATGACACCGACGTCAACAATGAGGTGCTCAACGAACTGGGGGAACCCGAACTGTATCTGAGCAAGCCCGTTGCCTGTGTCGGTCAGCTCGGCGCCGATTTCAATCTACCGCATAATATGTTTCTGAATGCGGACGTGAAATACGTCGGCTGCGCGGAGGTAAAGGCGCGAGTAAGCGGTATCCGGATCAACTCGCCGACGCTAAGCCCCACGTTCGGCCCGATCAACGTCGGCAGCGTGAGCTCCACCAACGATTTCCGGGCGGTACTGTATTCGATTTCTTTCGGCATGCATTTCTGACCGGCCCACCCGATCAATTTTCGATCCGAAAAGCCCGGCGGAAACTCCGCCGGGCTTTTTCATGCGTCCATTATCTTCCGTTGATTGGACGTCTAGCCGCCGATCGGCGGAATAATGCGCTCCGCGGCCAGCCGATCGAATAAGTCGAGGAACGCGGCGCGCGTCTCACGATGGGCGTAAAAACCGAAATCGCGGCATTTGTTGATGTCGTTGACGCACTCCTGCGTGCGGCCGAGATCGCCGTCGGTATGCCACCAGGACGCCAGATTGCCCACGTCGGCTTCGACCAGATCGTAACGCGCGGCGATCTCCCGCCAGGTGTCTTCGACCCCGGCCATCTGTTCTTCCAACGGCTGCGGCGGGTCCGGGCAGTCGGCGACTTCGAGCCCGAAATATTCGCCGATTTCCGTCCACATGCGACGCCAGCGGAAGGTATCGCCGTTGACGGTGTTGAACGCCTCGTTCGCCGCGCCCGGCGCCAACGCCGCCCACTCCATCTGCCGCGCCAGCAGCAGCGCATCGGTCATGTCGGTGAGATAGTGCCATTGCTCGGTCGAACCGGGGAAAGTGAACGCGCGGCCGGTTTCCCGGCAGATGGTGGCGTAGACGGCGAGCGTGGTGCCCATGTTCATGACGTTGCCGGGCGCGTAGCCGATCACCGTATGCGGGCGATGCACGTTCCAGGCGATGCCGTAGCGCTCGGCGACATCGCGCATGATGTCCTCGAGCGTGTAATAGAAATTCGGCCCCGGCACGCGCTCGGCCGATTCGCGAAACGGCGTTTCCACCTGTCCGCTGCCGTAGGCCTCGAAGGAGCCGAGATACTGCTTGGTGCCGGTGACCAGCGAGACATGGGACAACCGTTGCCGGTCGAGCGCCGCGAACAGGTTGTTCATCATCGCGCCGTTGGCCTTCACGTTCTCGTCTTCGGAATCGCGCTGGGTCCAAGTGCAATAAAAGACGTGCGTGACAGGCAGGCCGTCAAGCGCCTTGGCGGTCGCCTGCTCGTCGAGCAGATCGACCGAGACCGGCACCACGCCCGGCGTTTGAGACGGCCGGCGCGACAGGCCGTAGACGGTCCAACCGCTGGCCACGAGATATTGGGCGAGATTGCCGCCGGTGATGCCGGTGGCGCCGACAACGAGTGCGTTTCCTTTGCGCATATGGTTTAGGACGGGCTTGCCGCCGTGTTATGAAACGATGCGCCCATTGTGCGCTTGCTCACGTTTGCATCAAGCATCGAGATCGCAAATATTTATTGCATGAAAAACAACCTGGACCTGAACGCCCTGCGTACCTTTCGGCTGGTCATCGATACCGGCGGCTTCACCGCGGCGGCGCATCGCAGCCATCGCGCCGTGTCCTCGATCTCGCGCCAGATCGCCGCGTTGGAACGCCGGCTCGGCCAGACCCTGTTCTATCGTCATACGCGTGCGGTCGAGCCGACCGAAGCCGGGGCGCGCTATATCGAAGCGATTCGGCCCCTGCTCGATCAGCTCGACGCGGCCACCGAGACCGTATTCGAACACGGCGACGAACCGGCCGGGGTGTTGTCGATCAACGCGCCGGTCGCCTTCGGCGAGCGCCAGGTGGTGCCGCTCGTGCACGGCTTCACGCGGCGCTATCCCAGAATCAAGGCCGAACTGCGGCTGACGGATGCCATCGTCGACCCGGTGCGGGCCGCCAGCGACGTCACCTTCCGCGTCGGCCAACTCATCGATTCCAGCCTCGTCTCGCGCCCCATTTCCGCCATGTCTTATCTGGTCGCCGCCGCGCCCGTCTATCTCGAGCGATGTGGCCTGCCACGCCGGCCCGCCGATCTGCTCGACCACGACTGTCTGCTCTATCAAGGAGAATACGGCCGGCAGCGCTGGTACTGGCGCGAAGCCGATTCGGCCCGCTTCAATCGGCTCGACGTGGACGGCACGCTGTACAGCGACCACGCGGCCAGCTTGCGGGCGGCGGCAACGCTGGGCCAGGGGCTGGTGCTGTTTCCGAGCTGGCTGATCGAGAGCGAACTACGAAACGGCGCGCTCGTGCCGGTGCTACGCGACTGGCAGTGGGAAGTGACGGCCGAAGTCCGCTCGATTCATATCCTCTATGCCCAGCCCCGGCTGTGCCCGCCCAAGGTGCGGGCGTTCGTGGATTATGTGCTGGAAACCGTGGGCGATCCGCCGCGTTGGGACCGCTGGCACGGCCCGGCCTGAATCCTACGAGCGCTTGCGCTCGTACACCCTGTTAAGCTCATTTTCTCATCGATACAAGGACACGCCATGTCCGCCCTCGCCGCCTTCGGCATCGGCCTGCTGACGGTTATCGTTCTGCTTGTCATCGTCTGGATGATTCAACTGTTTACCCGCAACGCCGGCCTGGTCGATGCTGTCTGGGCCGCCGCGCTCGGCATAATCGCGCTGGAATATACGCTGATGGGCGATTCGCCGGTGGCGGCGCGTCTTCTGATGGCCGTGCTGGCGCTCACCTGGTCGCTCCGTCTGGCCGAGTATCTGGCCGCGCGCATGAAGGGCCGGCCGGAGGATTCACGCTACGCGGCCGCGCGCGAATCCTGGGGGTCCCGGGCCGATTTCTACCTGCTGGCGTTCTTCGTGCTGCAGGCGGTGATCGCGGCCGTGCTCTCGATCCCGTTTCTGGTGATCGCCTATATGGACGACGGGCCGTCGTTTGTCACCGGCGCGTTGGCGGTCGTTGTATGGTTCGTTTCGGTGGTCGGCGAAGGTACGGCCGACGCCCAACTCAAGGCGTTCAAGGCCAAGCCGGAGAACAAGGGCAAGGTGTGCCGTGAAGGGCTGTGGTACTACTCGCGCCACCCGAATTACTTCTTCGAGTCGTTGCACTGGGTGAGCTATGTGGTGCTCGCCATCGGCGCGGGCTATTGGTGGGCCACGCTGATCGGGCCGGTGCTGATGGCCGTGCTGCTGCTCAAGATTTCGGGCATTCCGACCGTCGAAAACAAGGATGCCGCCGAAAAACGCGAAGGCCACGACGCGTATGTGCGGACCACCAACGCCTTTATCCCTTGGCCGCCCAAAAACGACTAATACCAATCCCTATAAAACCCATCGATTGCCGCAAAAGAAAAAATTATCCGCCAATAAACGCAAATGGAAGGCGGAATTGGGCAATATTACGTATTATTTGCGTTTATCCGCGTTTATTTGCGGCCGGTCTTGTCCTGAGTTCGTGTCTGTTCTTTTGCAGGCTGTATAAAGCGGGGATGACTGAACACGCGCGTCAAGATCAAGGAGTGCCGCGATTGGATAGCTTGCCGATAGAACTCTGCGAACGCGGCCTCGTGCCCGACCGGCTGGCCCGGGCCGGCATGCGCCGGCTGATCGGCCGCCGCCTAACCGACGGCCAAGCCCGCGACGCGGGCCGGCGTAACGAGGCGATGCGCGCTTTTCTCGAGCGCGCCAGTACCGGCCCGATCGCCCAGCACACCGCCGATGCCAACGCGCAGCACTATGAATTGCCACCGGCTTTTTTCGAGGCGGTGCTCGGTGCGCATTTGAAATACAGCGGCTGTCTTTTCGAGTCCGGAATCGACGATCTCGATCAGGCCGAACACGCCATGCTGGCGCTGACGGCGGAGCGCGCACGACTTCGCGATGGCCAGCGCATCCTCGATCTCGGCTGCGGCTGGGGTTCGTTCTCGCTCTGGGCGGCCCGGCGCTTCCCGAACGCACGTATTCGCGCGGTTTCGAATTCCAATACCCAACGCGAATGGATCGCCGCCCGCTCGGCCGCGAGCGGGCTCGACAACCTATGCGTGGAAACCTGCGATATCAATCGCTTCGACCCCGGCGCGGGCGGTTTCGACCGGATCGTCTCGATCGAGATGTTCGAGCACATGCGCAACTACCGCGAACTCTTCTCGCGCTGTGCGTCCTGGCTCGACGATCACGGCCGGATGTTCGTGCACGTGTTCGCGCACAAGTATTTGGCCTATCGCTTCACCGACGATTCGGCGGGCGACTGGATGGCACGCTATTTCTTCACCGGCGGGGTCATGCCGAGCGAGCACCTGTTCGCCCATTTTCAGCAGCATCTGCTGCTGCGCGACAGCTGGTGGCTGTCGGGCGCCCATTATCGCGACACCGCCAACGCCTGGCTGGCGCGCATGGACGCCAACCGCGAATCGGTCCTGGCCGTCATGCGCGAGACCTACGGCGCGGCCGATGCCGAGCGCTGGTTCAACCGCTGGCGCATGTTCTTCATGGCCGTGGCCGAACTGTTCGGCTATCGCCGCGGCAACGAATGGGGCATCGGGCATTATCTGTTCAGCCCGCGCCGGGCGCTGAATTCGGAATGATAAAAACAAACAACGTAAAGGGCACCTGATCGCGATCGGCAATAAGGGGCGCCACGGTGTCCCGGTTTGATTAGTTCGGGAACGGCCACCCATCTCTGAATGATCATTTCCGGTTGACAATGGGTGAGACAGGTCTGTATCAATAGAGATAGCAACTCCTAGCCTAGCCCTTGCTGCTCGATATGAACCTGCACAGCCCTCTTCTTGCTATCGCCGTGATCTGGTTCTTCGCAGCTATTTCGCCCGGGCCGAACTTCTTTATCACGATTAGAACGTCCCTTACTCAGTCGAGATCTGTCGCGATTCGGACGGTCTCTGGCATCGCCACCGGTACCGCAATCTGGGCGCTGGCCGGCTACCTTGGTATACAGACGATGTTTACCGTGGCGCCGTGGTCGTATATCGCGCTCAAGGTCATCGGGGGGCTTTACCTCTGCTGGATGGGAGCGAAGCTGTTGTGGAAGAGCCGCTTCAAGTCTCAGCAACAGAGCATAAAAGGCGAACTGGCGTTGAGTTCCTGGAGCGCGTATCGACTCGGCTTGGCCACCAATATCGCCAATCCCAAGACGGCGTTGTTCGTCGCCGGAATCTTCGCAGCAACCCTGCAGACGTCCGCGCCGATAGGTGAGGGTGTCATGGCCGTCGTCGTCATGGCGGCCATATCGATGGTTTGGTACTCGCTAGTTGCCGTCGCAGTGATCCAGACCCGCGCAAGCCATCTCTATCAGTCAATGAGTCACTGGATCGACCGTGTCTCGGGTGTCGTCTTCCTGTTATTCGGTGCGGACTTGGTTCTGGGTGAAGCCATCTGAGATCTGTCCGTACTCGCAACCGACGAGATTGCAATGAATGATCTTCAGGATAGAACTGCTTTGGTCGCCGAGATCACGGATCTGGCCGACACCAACATCGCAGCGCTCGATCGTTACTGTGATGCGCTTGCGGAGATACGCTCGGCGGAAGAGGATGGAATCCCGCCGAGTACCGTGCTCGATAGAGCTGATGAGCTGATTTCAGGCGCCAAGCAATGCTGGCGAGATTGTGTTGCCTACGTTTCCGATGAGCATGTTACCGACTGGGATGCGTTCAGCCAGATCATGCTGCTGACCGGCATCGCGATCAAGCAAACTGCGGCCGCCCAGGCACTTCTGTTACGGCACAGCCCGACACTTCGCGGTTTTCCTTCGGAGGTGGCGCCGGCCCAGAAGATCAAATCAACGCCGCAAACCAATACGGTCGACTACCTGCGCGGGGGCTATATTTTGTTTCAGACGCCTGATGCGGAACAGAAGACCGTCACCCTTGATCAGCCGATACTCGGCCAGGCGGCCGATCTGATCCGATGCGATCTGATATCGATCGCGTTGGCAATAACGTTGGGGAATGACCGCTTACGGCCGATCGTCTGCAACATTTGCTCTACCCGGCATTAAACAATGCCAAATCGTTGAGCTTCACCTGCGGCATCGCTGGCCTTGATTCGGCGATGGATGTTCTGGCGACCTACTCGATGAATAAGGGCCGCCTGAACTATATCGGCAATAACTGCTGGGTTGAGATACGCAAGCGACTGAAAAGCCGAGACCAACGGTTTTTCAAACTCTACGACGATACCGAGCCGGCCGCGGCCGCTGAACTGATTCTACGGGACGACGTCCAGAGCGTCTTCATCGAGGGGATACAGAACCACCCCGATATGCGAGCGTGTGATCTAAACGCTATGGCGACGGCGGCCAAGCAGCTCACGACGGACAAGCCGAAATACGTGATCGTCGACAACGTCTCGACGTTTGATACCGACGTCTTCTCCTTTTTCGATTTCGACGCCATTCCGGGCAATATCGCGATCGTCTCTGTCGTGAGTGGTATCAAATTCATCCAGTATGGAACGGATCGTGCAAAGACCGGTCTGGTAACTATTGGCGGAACCGGTACCGCGCCGGGGCAAGTCGAATCCGATCTGGTCGAAGCCCGCGCCGGATCCGGTCGCGCACCCTCCTATGAAGACGTGTTCGGCTGCGCTGTAGACACGCCCGCGAGTTTGAAGGGTCGGATGTCGCGATATGACCGCAATATCCGAATCATGACCCGGGATCTGGGTGAGTTCTGCGACGCCACGTCGGGCCCTGTCCTTCACTCACTCTGGTCGGAACAGCATCCCGATCATGACCGTGCGATGAATGACTACGGCCACGGTGGCCGATTCCTCTATCTGCGTCTGGATCTTGAGGGTCCCGACGAGAACGCACTGACGCTCGAACTCTACCGCTATATCGCAGACGAGGCGGCGCGGAAGCACTTGCCCTTGATCGCGGCCTCGAACTTCGGCTTCGCGATCCCCCACATCCACATTGTACGACACGAAAACGTGGGTGTTTCGCTTCGGCTGTCACCCGGCAGCGTATGCGTGAGCCTACTCGGATGCATCAACGATCACCTCAAGGACAGCATCCGTCGATTTCTTCGTGAGAACGGTAGCGACATCGTAGTCAGGTCCGCTACCTCGGCAAACTGAAGGAGGCTCTCTATGCAACTTGAAGCGACCCATCTGTTCGACACCGGCGCACCAGTCCATCTGGATATTGACCATCGAATGTATTCGATCAAGGCTCATGCCCCGGAAAATTGGGTCTGGCATGCGTTCAAGGGATTTGGTCTCATAAAATCACAGTTCGAGAACGTAGGATTTACGCCCAAGATGTTTGCAGCGATCGGGTCCGGCAGTGGCGTCGATGCAATCGGCGCATCTCGTATTTTCACCGGCCTCGAGCGTATCGTTGTAACCGACGTCGAGGATGATGTTGTCCTGCAGGCCGCCGAGAACGTACGCAAAAACGTGTCCAACGATATCGAGGTCATCGGCCTGAGTGGCAATGTCTGTGTGCCGCTTGCCGAACAGGGCATCCAGGCGGATGTGATCTACGCGAACCTGCCGAACATTCCTCTGAGCGGAACCGAGAACCTCGACTACGGGACCTTCTATCGGATCGACCAGCACAAGGTGGACAGCGAGGCCCAAGAGGAGGCCGATATCAACCGCTATCTTCTGGGGCTGCAGTACAAGTACTTGGAAAGCGTGAAATCGGCTTTGTCCGAGGACGGTGTTGCCACGTTCATGATCGGGGGCCGGTTTCCCCTTGAAGTCCTCGATGAGCTCGCGCGCGCGAGTGGCTTCCAGTACGACGAGTTGCTGGCCGGATTCAAGCTTCAGACCGAGGCCGTCAACGTGACCGACGGTTATGCGCAGTGGGAAGTCGATGGAACCGAGTTCGATTTCTACGATTATGACCAGGCCCTCGAGATGATCAATATGGACGCGATCCACCGAGGCGAAGAACTCAAGTCTCGACTCCACGGGACGCGCGTCAACGCGAGTACCGCGAGGACCCTGGTCGACGGTGGTCGCCGGGTGGGCCATACGCTGCACATGATGTGCGGTCGGCCAGCTGCCACGTCCTAATCGAGTAACGACACCGGCGCTCACAGTATCAGCGGTTCAGTGTGGCTAATGCTGTGAGCGACTGGTCTATCTCAATGCTCCGGAGGCGGCACGTTGAAAGACCGATCACTAGAACTGGTCCTTCAAGCCAAGAGGATCGTCGCGCTTGGTTGGCTGCCTGGCTCGGCTTAGTGGTTCTGTTTGTAACGTTCGGGGTGGCTTACAGCTTCGGGGTTTTTTTGCCAGCGCTAGCCGATGAATTCAACATCGGCCCGGGCAGTGCATCGTTTTTCTTCTCGCTCACGAGCTTACTGTTCTTCGGTCTGGGAATCGTGACCGGGCCATTGAGCGACCGTCTGGGTGCCAAGCTATTTATTGCGACCGGCGGGATCTTCATTGCGGCTGGTCTGTGGTTCACGGCATCCGCGGTAAGTCTGGTTGAGGCGTATCTGTGCTATGGCGCCGGTATTGGCGTGGGCGTGAGTTGCATATTCGTTCCCGTCGTCGCGGCGGTGAGCCAGCATTTCGAAAAACGCCGATCATTGGCTTTGGGCATCACCGTCAGCGGTATCGGTCTCGGCACCTTGGTTGTTGCGCCGGTCTCCGGCTCACTGATCGAGTCACTGGGATGGCGAGAGACCTATCGTATCTACGCAGTAGTCAGCGCGGTAGTGTTAATCCTATCCGGACTACTTTTCCCGGCTCCAGCGCGTGCAGCGGCGCCAGCGAGATCCGAGGCTGACCATGCCGGCGCTATTTCTCCGGGCGGTCGGTATCCGCGGTTCTATCTGGCCACGATCCTAGTCAACCTAGCGATGTATGTCCCGTTTACCCACTTGCCGGTGGCAGCCCAGGCTAGTGGGATTCCAGCTGAGCAGTCGGCCCAGGTGCTTGGACTGCTGGGGCTCACCAGCGTGGCCAGCCGCATGTTGATCGGCGCGATGGGCGCCCGGTTCGACGAGTGGCTGCTCTACCGACTGTGCATCGCCTGCGTAGCCGTGAGCTTCGTGCTCTGGAGCCTGGCTGGCTCCTTCGGTATCTACCTTCTCTACGCCATCGTCGGCGGTTTTGGCTATGGCGGTTATATCGCTCTCACACCGGCTGTTATTGCCCATGAGTTTGCAGCGGCTCGACCGGGTTACCTCATGGGTCTGACGTATACGGCCGTTGCGATCGGAGCTTCAGTCGGGCCGGTCACGGCGGGGATTCTCTCGCAATGGCTCGGTGGTTATCAGGCGCCGCTGCTCATGTTGGCCGTAGTGACCGCACTGGGATTGATCCCGCTCAACGTCTTTCCGAGGAAACGCACTTGGCCGGTATCCACAGACGGCACAGTGTCGCAACGCTCGTGGACCCAGCATTCCAGAACATCGAAGGCTCGGCCGGCGCGGGCATGTCGCTGGTCCGACCATCGGTGCCTCTCGGCTCAGAACGGGCCACCATATACAAGAACTGCAGCAGGTGACTGTATGGATACTCAAATCGAACGCGACCCAGGGATGATGGACACGCTATCGACAATCGGTAATACGCCGATGATCGAACTCACTCGACTGTTTGCCGATCCTTCGGTTCGGGTGTTGGCCAAGCTCGAATTCATGAATCCGAGCGGCAGCATCAAGGATCGTATCGTGCGTCACATCGTGGAAGATGCCGAGCAGCGCGGTGCGCTGCGTCCGGGCGGGACGATCGTCGAGCATACTTCGGGCAACACGGGGGCGGCGGCCGGCATGATCGGTGCGCTGCGCGGCTATAAGGTCGTGCTCACCATGCCCGAGAAGGTCAGCCATGAGAAACAGTGCGCACTCAGGGCTTATGGCGCCGAGGTCATCACGTGCCCTAACGATGCCGGGCCAGAGGATCCAATACATTATGTTCAGCGCGCTCGAGCGATCGCCGAAGAAACGCCGGGATCGTTCATGCTGAACCAGTACGACAACGCCAAGAACGTCGAAGCACACTACCAGACGACCGGGCCTGAGATCTGGCGACAGTGCAACGGTGAAATCGACTATTTCGTCGCCTCGGGCAGCACCGGTGGCACGATCAGTGGCGCCGGGGGCTATCTCAAGTCTCGGAATCCCAATATGAAACTCGTCTTCCCGGACCCGGTCGGATCGGTGTACTTCGGCTACTTCAACAACCACCAGGTCAACGAGAACGATATCGACATGTATCAGGTAGAAGGTATCGGCGAGGATCACTTGGCCGGCTGCATGAATTTTTCGCTTATCGACCTGATGTATCGATTCCGGGACGAGGATGCTTTCAACTCGGCCCGCGAACTGGCGCTCGTCGAGGGGCTGCTTTGTGGCGGCAGCTCGGGAGCCAACATTTGGGGCTGTCAGCAGCTAATCCGGGGCCTGAAGAAACCGGCCACGATCGTGACCGTGCTACCGGACAGCGGCCTTAAGTACCTGTCGAAATTTTACGACGATGCTTGGCTGGATGAGGCCTGCCCGCAGACGATACGCGTGGCTTAGCAGTTACCGCGAGCGGCCGGCGGCTGCGCCGCCGCGCCGTCCTAGTTTCTTCGCTCACGGCTGACTGATTCTAAGCAGGCGTTCAGCAGCACTCCGAGCCGTTTGCATGGAGTCCGGCGTGCCAGAAATCGACGCGGTCACGATCGCGCCTTCCGATAGTAAAAAGAGCTGATCGGCGAGTTCGGCGGACTCTATAAAGCCTGCCTGCTCTATCAAGGTAACTAACAGATCCAAATTCTGGCGCTTGTGATGTCGGATTACCGCGGTGATGCTTTCCGTGCCCAGACGCTCCGCCGTGGCGTTGATGTAAGCGCAGCCGAAGAACTCAGGCGCACTAAGCCACTGGTACATCAGGTCGAAATAAGCCAATACCTTCTCTATGGCAGGTAGATCGAGATTCAACACGTGCGACCGGAATACATCCCGCCAATAGGCGTCGCGGTGCTTCAGGTAAGCCTCTACCAGTGCGCTTTTGGAGCCGAAATTCCGGTACAACGACATCTTGGCCACGCCGGACTCATCGATGATTCGATCGATGCCCACGGAATTCACACCGTGGCGATAGAACAGGCGACACGCTGTGTTCAGTATCCGATCCCGGGCCGTGGTTCCGGTTGGCCCCTCAAGTTCGGAGAAGTCGATCGATTGGATTGCGAGCTCAGTATCACCCATAGACTCGGCACCTTGGGCAACGGTCTGAAGGCGAATGCCCGTAACCGTGTTTTCTGTGTCTATATACATAGTTTACACCCGCCAGGAGGACGGGCCGTGTCAAAATGTGGCGATACCTCGGCGACTTAGCAAATTTGCCCAATAATAGCGGGTCTCAAACAACAGCTAATCAGCCGCATTCCGACAATCCCATACCCGCGAGGCCTAGCAGCTTTCGATCTGTACGTAGTTTCGGGACGGCTATGTTCCGCATTAAGAAAATTTCTGCGACAGACTTTATTGTTTTTTCAATAACACCTGCACGAGGAGAACCCCATGCGCCCGCAC
This sequence comes from Salinisphaera sp., assembly GCF_035690525.1. Taxonomy (GTDB): domain Bacteria; phylum Pseudomonadota; class Gammaproteobacteria; order Nevskiales; family Salinisphaeraceae; genus Salinisphaera. The sequence goes on along the minus strand of NZ_DASSKM010000199.1, from coordinate 8,290 downwards.
CCGCGATGCGTTTTGCTTATTGTCCTGCTCGCCGGAACGCTGGCCTGGGCGGCGTCTGCGCCCGCGCTGGCGCAGCCCGACGCGACCCGGGTCGATGCCAACGGTCTGACTTGCTTCAACGGCTACGGCTATACGCTCGACGGTGGCGACTATCGCTATACCGAGCACCACGAGGTCAAGCGCGTTAATGGCAAGATCACGACCTGGAACGTGACCTACGTCGGCGCCAACGGCCAGGTGCTGGCGAAAAAACACATGGATTTCACCGCCAACCCCACGATACCGATGTATCGGATGACGATGCCCAAATCCGGCTACGAGGAAGGCATCCGCCGCGACCACGGCCAGTGGACGATGTTCAAGCGCGAATCAGCCGGCGCGGAAATCCAGACCAAGCCGTTTACCATCGATGAACCGATGGCGGCGGATTCCGGCTTCAATCAACTCGTCCAAGAGCATTTCGAGGCGCTGGAAAGCGGCCGGAGCGTGGACTTCAAATTCGTCGCCGCCGGGCGCCAGTCGGTGATCGATCTCAAGGCCTATAAATCCGGCGAGACGACCTTCGAGGGCAGCCCGGCCGTCGTCTTCACGGCCGAACTCGATATGTTCCTGATCAGCCACTTCGTGCCCTCGCTCAAGCTCACCTACAATCCGCAAAGCAAGCGCTTGCTGGAATACCGCGGCGTCGGCAACATCCATAACGCCCAGGGCGAGGTGTACCCGGTGCGGGTGAGCTACGACCGCCGGATGCCGGCCGCGGCCAAGTCCCACGGCGCGCCGGCCGCGCGCTGCGGCTCGGTGGGCGCCGATTCGTAAAACGGCAAAAGCCGCGTCAGCCGTAGCGGGCGAACTCCGGCTGGCGTTTCAGCCAAGGCTGCATCCGGGCGAACGCTTCCTCGATCTGCTCCATCGAGGTCGAGTAGGAAATACGCAGCAGGTTCGACGAGCCTTCGCCGAAGGCATCGCCAGGGATCACGCAAACCCCGGTCTCCTCGAGCATGCGCATGGCGAGCTTGCCGGCATCCACGCCCGTGGGCAGCGACGGCGCGATATAGAACGCGCCCTGCGGCCAATAACCGGTCAGGCCGGGTGTATCGCCCACCAGATCGACCACCCGGTCGCGACGGCGCGCGTATTCCGCGACCATTTCGGTGATACAGGATTGATCGCCGTACAGCGCCGCCACGCCCGCCCATTGGGCCGGCGTGCTCGCCACCGTGGTGGTGAACATATGATAGCGGCGCAGTGTGCGGATGGTGTTCTGGTCGGCCACGATCCAGCCCACGCGCAGGCCCGGCATGGCGTAGGTCTTGGAAAAGCTCGACACCACGGCCACGCCGTCGAGATCGGTCGCGCAGGCCAGCACGCTGGGGTACTCGATATCATCGAGAATGAGGTTGTCGTAGACCTCGTCGGACAAAATCTCCACGCCGCGATAAGCCGCTTCCTGGCACAGCCATTCGATGGTCTCGCGCGGATAGACCGTGCCGGTCGGGTTGCTCGGCGAATTCAGGATGATGGCGTGCGTGTTCGGCCCGATCATATCGATGATCCGCTCGGCGTCGATCTGATGGCCTTCGCTGGCCTTGGTCGGTACCGTGCGCACCTGGCCGCCGTTCATGCGGATCAGCGGCGCGTAGAGCAGGAACGTGGGGTCGGCGATGATGAACTCGCGCCCCGGCGCGGCCATCGCCGTGATCATCAGATAGATGCCTTCGGTCGCGCCGGTGGTGACAAGGAAATTGTCCTCGTCCAACGTACTGCGATACTTGGCGTTGTAGTACTCCTTGAGCGCGGTCAGCAACTCCGGCAGCCCGGCGTCCATGGTGTAGCCGGTCTGACCGTTCTGCAGCGCATGGATATGGGCATCGATGATGTGCTGGGGCGTCGGGAAGTCCGGCTGGCCGATCGACAGATGCACGATATCGTCGAGTTGGGCGGCCCGATTGACCATGCGGCGTATGCCCGAGATCGGAATCGCGTGCATGGCCGGATTCCACACCAGCCGATCACGGACATAACGCTTCTCGGGGTCCGGCGGCAGAACCTGCGCGCGGGATTCCAGATTCACAGCCATGACAACCTCTTGCTGGACGGGCCAGGGAATTCCCCCGGGGGACATCAGGTTGAGACTAGGCACCGCTGGACCCCCGGTCAAGCGGTGTTTTGCGCCGGATTCGCAAACCGTGTTGACGCCTGCTCCGGGCGCTGGGTACCGTGAGCCGACTACCCACCGAATCCGCGTTGTTCGCGGCAAGCCGGAACATGTCTGACAACCGGGTCGAACCGAGCCCAGCGGAGCGTGACGGCGCCCTGCGCATCACCGTGCTCAGCGATGCGCCCGACGGCCCGCCCGGCATCGATCGGCTGCGCGAACATGCCGAAATCGCGCTGGCCCACAACGAGGCCAGTCTGCGCGCCGCCCTGCCCGGGAGCCGGATCCTGGTCGTCACCGACTTTCGTACCGAGGCGCTGAAAGCCGCCTGGGACGCCGCCGACCGCCTAGAGTGGATCCACGCCACCAGTGCCGGCGTCGATCAGCTCATGTTTGACGCCCTGATCGAATCCGATATTCCGGTGACCAACGCCCAGGGCATCTTCGATCGCAACATCGCCGAGTACGTGCTCACCCAAATCCTGATATTCGCCAAGGACAGCGCGAACAACCTGGCCTATCAACAGCAACACCGCTGGGTGCATCGCGATACCGAGACCATCGAGGCCAAACATCTGCTGGTGGTCGGGGCCGGCTCCATCGGCCACCGCATCGGCCGCCTGTGCCGAGCCGCGGGCATGCGGGTATCCGGCGTGGCGCGCCGCGCCAAGGACGGCGACGACGTGTTCGACAGCATTCACGCCCAGGATGATCTCGACGCGCTGCTGCCGGACGCCGATTACGTGGTGGTCGCCGCCCCGCTGACCGATTCGACCGAAGGGTTGTTCAACGCCGCGCGTTTCGCCGCGATGGCGGCGCACGCGCGGTTCATCAATATCGGGCGCGGTGCGATCGTGAACACCGAAGACCTGGTCGCCGCGCTGGCCGCGAACGAAATCGCCGGCGCCGCGTTGGACGTGTTCGAGACCGAGCCGTTGCCCGCCGATCATCCGCTCTGGGACATGGACAACGTACTGATCTCGGCCCATATGGCCGGCGATTTCATCGGCTGGCGCGAGGCGCTGATCGAACAGTTTCTGGCCAATCTGGCGCGCTGGCGCGCCGGGGAGAATCTGTTCAACCGGGTGAACAAACGTCACGGCTACGCGCCGGGTGGCGCCTGACCCCGGTCCGTCCGAACCGACAATTGAAAACGGGCCGTGCGTCCCCGATGATCAATGCACCAACGAACACGGTGGGCCGATCGCCGACCCCATCCGGCCAAGCAAAGGATTGCATATGATCGAATCGTATCTGCTCAAGCATCTCGCGGGTTATATCGACGGCCAATGGGTCGAAGCCGACTCGGGCAAGACCGCCGATGTTTTCAACCCGGCCAACGGCAAACAACTGGCGGCCGTGCCTTATATGGGCGCGGATGAAACCAAGCGTGCGATCGCCGCCGGAAGGGCCGTGCTGCCCGACGTGCCCGATGTGGATACGCGCCGCGAGTGGCTGGAAGACACCCGCGACGCGCTGTTGGCCGAAAAAGAGGAAATCGGCCGTATCCTGTGCCTGGAACACGGCAAACCGTGGAAGGAAGCCCAGGGCGAGGTCGAGTACGCGGCGAGCTTCTTCGACTATTTCGCCGGCACGATGGCCGACGCGCTGGCGCCCGAGACACTGCCGGAAAAAGCCAAGAACTGTACCTGGACGGTGCACAAGCGCTCGATCGGCGTGGCCGGCCTGATCACGCCGTGGAACTTCCCCATCGGCATGATCGCGAAGAAGATTGCGCCGGCCATGGCCGCGGGCTGTCCGACCGTGACCAAACCGGCCACCGAGACGCCGCTGACTATGATCGCGATGTTCCAACTCATGCACGAGCGCCTCGATCTGCCCAAGGGCATGATCAACTTGGTGATGGGCTCGTCCTCCGATATCGGCGGCGAACTCATGCGCTCGCCGGACGTGCCGATGATCTCGTTCACCGGCTCTACCGGCGTCGGCCAGTTACTGATCGAACAGTCCAAGGACTGGGTCAAGAAGCTCGGCCTGGAGCTGGGCGGCAACGCGCCGTTCGTCGTGCTCGACGATGCCGATTTGGAATCGGCGGCCGATAACCTCATCGCCAACAAATTCCGCGGCGCCGGTCAGACCTGCGTCTGCGCCAATCGTATCTATGTGCAGTCGTCGGTCTACGAGGAGTTCTCGAACAAAGTCATCGACCGCGTCAAGGCACTCAAGGTCGGCGACGGTATGGACGAGGACGTGAATATCGGTCCGCTGATCAATCAGGCCGGGTTCGACAAGGTCAAGGATCATGTCGCCGATGCGCTGTCCAAGGGCGCGCAGCTGGAAGCCGGCAAGCACCCGGACGAGTTGGACGCCTCGAAGAGCCTGTTCTACTCGCCGACCGTGATCACCCAAGTCACGCACGACATGAAGTGCTGCAAGGAGGAGACCTTCGGCCCGCTGGTCCCGCTGATCCCTTTCGAAACCGACGAAGATGCGCTTAAATTCAGCAATCAGACCGAGTTCGGCCTGGCTTCTTACGTGTTCGGCAAGGACGAGGCGCGCGCCGACCGGATCGTCGCCAATCTGCATTTCGGTCATTGTGGCTACAACACCGGCACCGGCCCGGCGGCGCACGCGCCGTTCGGCGGCATGCTGCAGTCCGGCGTCGGCCGCGAAGGCGGGCACGACGGCTTAATGGAATTCATCGAGCTGCAGACCGTGCCCAACGGCAGCTGATTCGACAAACAGCGCTCGAGCACGTCGAGGCGGCCTCCGGGCCGCCTTTTTATGACTCGTGCATCCGGCTTGGGGTTTCGCGCTGATGCGCGACTCCCTTTCGTTTGCTTGTCCAAACGAAAGGAAGCAAAGGAAAAGACACCCTGTCTTGCGCCGATGCTGCGCATCGGTGCCCCGCGCGGCTCCGGCCGAAAGAGGGCCAGCCGTGAAACTCGCGCCGCTACGCGGCACTCAGACACACGGCTGTCTTTTCCTCTTTCGGCCTCCACTGCTCGGCGCTGCGCCCAAGGGGACCAATACAGCGCGGGCCCGCGATGCTGAGGGCGGGTGCGCCTGTATTTAGCCCCGTTACGCGGCGACGGAGACGCACAGCGGCGGCGGGTGTCCGGCGCACCGCGCCGGTGCGGCCAGCTGTCTGAGGACGGCCAAAGCCGTCCGAGTTCTGGCCGCATCCCGTCGCCGCGAGCATCGCAGTGCACCGGCGCAGCCGGCGCCGTGTCGGGTGCCTTTCTGTTGGTTACTTATCTTGGGCAAGCAAGATAAGTGACTCGCGCATCAGCGCGAAACCCCAAACTCAACTGCATCAATAAAGTAACACCAGCCGGCCAATCGCCCTCGCCTTACCCCGATCCGCAGGCTTTCGACACCGGTTTTCAGACCAACCATTGCAGCCCCGAACAAGCAAAGCGTATGTTGCCGGCAGTTATTCCTTTCAACGGCCCGTATGGCCGCCACTCACCTCGGCACGGGAAAACCCAGTGAAAGCCTACTTCGACGAAACCCAAAACCGGCACGATCCGCAGAGCTATCTAACCCGCGGCGCCATGCGTAAGCCGCAGGAAGTGCCGGCCCGCATTCCGCCGCTGCTCGCCGCCTTGAACGGTCTGTCGATCGAAATCGACACCCCGCGCGATCACGGCATGAACCCGGTTTCCGCCGTGCACGATATGGGCTATCTACGCTATCTCGAATCGGCGCATCGCCGCTGGCCCGAGGACTGGGGCGCCGAAGTCATGTCCAACATCTACGTGAGCTCGCCCAATCCCATGCGCGGCATTCTGGCCGAGACCGCCGCTTATATCGCCGACGGCAGCTCGCCGATCGGACCACACACCTGGACCGCGGCCTACGCCTCGGCCCAGTGCGCGCTCTCGGCCGCGGACGACATCGCCGCCGGCCAGAAAGCCGCCTACGCCATCTGCCGTCCGCCGGGCCACCACGCCCGTCCGGGCGCCGCCGGCGGCTTCTGTTTTCTCAACAACGCCGCCATCGCCGCCAACTACCTGCGCCAGACCTACGATAAAGTGGCGGTGCTCGATCCCGACATGCACCACGGTCAGGGCGTACAGGAAATCTTCTGGGAACGCGACGACGTACTCTATGTCTCCATTCACGGCGATCCGACCAACTTTTATCCGGTGGTCACCGGTTTCGAGGAAGAGCGCGGCGCGGGGGCCGGCTACGGCTTCAACCTCAATCTGCCCATGCCGCACGGCTCGTCGGAATCGTTCTTCTTCGAAAAGTTCGACCAAGCGCTGACCGCGATTCGTCTGTTCGAGGCCGATGCCATCGTCGTGGCGCTCGGTTTCGACACCTATTACGAAGACCCGCAGGCCAAGGTCTCCGTCACCTCGGAAGGCTTTCAGGAAATGGGCCGGCTACTGGCCGCGACGGGCCAGCCGATTTGCGTGATTCAGGAAGGCGGCTACGACGTGGATCATCTCGAAATCAACGCCACACATTTCTTTAACGGTTTGCTTGGGAGTCACACTTAAGCTCAGGGCCCCCGGCGCTGCAAAGAGACCTCGCCTGCCGGCCGGCGACTCGTACCCGTCCGTGCCGGGCTAGGGGCAGCCCCGGATTCATGCCGCATCCGATGAAAATCTATATTGAGAAACGCGATTCGCTTTGTGGCGGTCGCCTGCGTTTGCCTCCGGGGCAAGACGGTCAATTAACGATCATCGATGAGGTGAAAGTCATGAGTCAGGAGCTAGCCGGCGACGACGCGATGGGTCGCATTTATTTACAACCGATCGCCGCCCCATCGATCCTCGGACTGTACGGCTTCGCCGCGGCGACGTTCATGGTCGCCGCTTATATGTGCGGCTGGTACGGCGGTAAACAGACTCCGCTGTACCTGGCGCCGTTCGCGGCGTTCTTCGGCGGGCTGGCCCAGTTTTGTGCGGGTATGTGGGCCTATAAGGCACGAGACGCGATCGCCACCGCCATGCACGGCACTTGGGGTTCGTTCTGGATGGCCTGGGGGCTATTGAATGTGCTATTCGCCACCGGCGCCCTGGCCACGCCGTCCGGCCCGGAACCGGGGCTCGCCTACTGGTACTTCATGCTGGCCGCGGTCACCATCATGGGCGCCTTTGCGGCCACGGCGGAGAACGCGGGGCTGGCTCTCGTGCTCTACACACTCGCCGCCGGCGCGCTCTGTTTGGCCATCGGCCGGTTGATCGGTAGCGAGGGGGTAGTCATCGCGGCCGGCTATGTGCTTGTGGTCTCGGCGGTCATTGCGTGGTACACGGCGAGCAGCCTGATGTTCAAGGGCGTCGGCAAGCAGTTCCTGCCGCTGGGCATGATGCCCAACGTCCGCAAGGCGCCCGATGTCGCGCTCGGCCGCGGCGAGCCCGGGGTCCAACGCGGCCAATAACGGCCTGGCCTATCGCGGTCGCCAAGCGCCGAGGCGGTATGCCCGGCGCTTGGCGGCTCCGGTTTCTCAACAAAGGTATTTCCTGCGCATCGAGACGACGACACCGCGGCGCCTCGTTTTCGTGCTTGCACAACATCGCGCGAACCGTCATATATGCCGCCATGAGCACCGACGGTACAAAGCGCGTGCGCAAGATCGTTCATGTCGACATGGACGCCTTCTATGCCTCGGTCGAGCAGCGGGATAACCCCGAATTGCGCGGCCGGCCGGTGGTGGTGGCCCAGCGCAGTCCGCGGGCGGTGGTGACCGCGGCCAGCTACGAGGCCCGGCCGTTCGGGATTCATTCGGCGATGCCCGCCATGCGCGCGGCGAAGCTATGCCCGGACGCGATCTTCGTGCCACCTGATTTCACGCGTTACAAGGCGGTATCGGCCCAAATCCGCGAGATATTCTTGCGCTATACGCCGCACGTCGAACCGCTGTCGCTGGACGAGGCCTACCTCGATGTCACCGACCCGCTCATTTCTTCGCCCAGCGCCACCGAAACCGCGCGCGCGATCCGTGCGGCGATCCGTGAAGAGACCGGTCTGACCGCCTCGGCCGGCGTGGCGCCCAACAAGTTCCTGGCCAAAATCGCCTCCGACTGGCGCAAGCCCGACGGGCAGTTCGTGATCAAGCCGCATCAGGTCGAGCGTTTTCTGGCCGATCTGGACGTCGGCCGGATTCACGGCGTGGGCCGGGTGATGCGCTCGAAGCTGGCGGCGATGGACATCGCCACCGCC
>NZ_DASSKM010000198.1:0-9051 GCF_035690525.1 Salinisphaera sp. | reverse complement strand
CGCCGGTGAGCAGCATGATGGCAGCAGTGCGTTTCACCGCAACCAGATCAGCGCTTGTTGCGCTTGAACACCTGCTTGAAGCCGAAGTAGGCGATCGAGTCCTTCATGTTGGACACGAAGCGCCGCCAACGGCTCATGTGGGTATCGGTGACGTACTCGAAGGTCAGCGATATACGCCGCTCATTTTCGCCGAGCGGCGTGATGCGGTGCCAGACCTCGTCGCCGTTGAAAAAACACATCGCGCCCGGGCGGAGGTTGCGCGCATCCGATACCGTCTCGCGCTCGTCATCGTTTTTGAACAGCTCGAACTCGAGCTTGGACGACGACTCGTCGATCACGCCCAGCAACAGCGTATAACGCTTGCCGGCGTAATAGGACGTATCGAAATGCCAGCCAATGTGATCGCCGGCCTCGGTATAGAAATACAACGCGTAGGCGTGCGGGTCCGACTCCGGGCAGATTTCGAGCGTCTCCCCGGTCATCGCCTCCAGCCAGGCGATAAAGCGCGGATTGCGATACAGCGCGACAATCTCCGGCGCCAGCTCGTCGAGGGTGTAGCGCGAAACGCTGCCGCCCTTTTTGTGCTTCGGGATGTAGTTGCGGTGGATCGCCTCGGTCAGATCGGGAATTCGGGCCTGAAAGCGAGCGGTGACATCGGCCGGCAGGAATTCGTCGAGAAACAGAAACTCGTTGTCGGCGTCGAAGCGCCGCTTCAGCGCCGGCGTGTCGAGTTGATCGACGAAGGCCGCATCGTCCGCGGCATCGGTATCCGCGATCATTCCATCTACGCTGGCGGTACTCATCTACGTCTCCTTTGCCGTCGACGTGCGAAAACGTTAGGGGCGGCCAGCCGGCCCCTCGACATGCCGGCTAGGGGCTGATGCGCAGCAAACGCACGATGTCGTCGATCTTGGCCTGCTCGTCGGGCTGCTCGACTTCGAGATCGTCGGCGTAACGCACGTACATGGTCATGACCTAATCCTGATTTTCGTCGGGCGACACGTCGCGGCGCGCCGTTTTCCCGGCGCACCCAATCGTTGCCTAATACATGATAATCCAGGTGTTTGATCGTGCGTAGTCCGCTCGCCGGCCGATCGAGCGCGGCCGGCTCCGAATTATGACCATCGACGACCGGCTTGCCGCCGATGCCAGGTGGATCATCGGCCGGACAACGGGCGTTTCCCGGCCGGCAGATAGCGATGCGCGTAGTACCAGGCTACGGCGTCGGCCAGGGCGTCGCGCGCCGGGCGTGCCCGGTAGCCGAGCTCGGCGCTCGCGCGCGCATGCGAGAAGAACATGCGCTTTCTGGCCAGCTTGACGCCGTCCACGGTGACCTTCGGCGGCCGGCCGGTCGCGCGGGCGAAGGCCTCGGCGGCATGGGCCACCGGCAGCACCAGATTGTGCGGCAGCTTCACCCGGGGCGGCGGCCGGTCGACGATCTCCGCCACCAGCGCCAGAATTTCGGCCAGCGTCATGTCGCTGCCGCCGAGCACGTAGCGCCGGCCGGCCTTGCCGTGGGCATGCGCCAATAGATGCCCGCGGGCCACATCGTCCACATGGGCGACGTTCAGGCCCGTATCCACGAACGCCGGCATGCGCCCGGCCGCGGCCTCCAGCACCATCTGTCCGGTGGGCGTCGGCTTGTGGTCTCTCGGTCCGATCGGGGCCGAGGGGTTCACGATCACGATATCCAGCCCGTTGGCGGCGTACTCGCGCGCGACCTCCTCGGCCAGAAATTTGGATCGCTTGTAGTGGCCGATCATGTCGGCAAGCGTCACCGGCGTATCTTCGTCGCCCGGCGAGCCGTCCTTGGGCAAACCGAGCGTGGCCACGCTGGAGGTATACACCACGCGCGGGGCCCCGCTGGCGCGCGCCGCCTCGCAAATCCGGCGCGTGCCCTCGACGTTGTTTTCGTAGAGTTCGCCGGGATCGGCGGCCCACAGCCGATAGTCGGCGGCGACATGAAACACTGCGTCGCAGTCGCGCATGGCGTCGGCCAGCGCCGCCGCGTCCGACAGATCGACCTCGGCGTATTCCAGTTCCAGCCCCTCGAGCGCGGCGAGATCGCTTGTGGGCCGGCGCGTCGCGCGCAGGCTCCAGCCGTCGCGCAACGCCGCGCGGGCGACCGCGCTGCCGACGAATCCGGTGGCTCCCGTAATCAGCGCGCGCATTGACTCCCCCTCGCCGCGCGAATCCGCAGCACCCGAAAATACCAGCCCAGCCAAACCGCGAACGCCGGCGCACCGATGAAGGCCAGCACCAGAAACGCTTCGCGCACGTTGAAGATCGTGACCAGCGGAAACAGATAGAGTACGTCCTCGATCTCGAACCAGCCGGCCGAGGGCAGCCTGGCGCCGGCCTTGCCGAGTTCGCGCTCCATGATCGTGTGCAGACCAAAGATGAAGGCAACCGATAGACCGGCCAACAGCCCGATCACCGGCGCCCAAACTCCGAGCGCGCCCTGCATCAGACCGTAGCCCAGCGCCGCGAACAGCAGCGTATGGATAATCGCGTCGCAGACCAGATCGTAGGCATGCCCGAAGCGGCTGGACGCCCCGGAAATGCGCGCCAATTCGCCGTCGGTATGATCGACGAAATTGGACAGCGCGAACACGAAGGCGCCGATATTGGCCATCAGCAAGCTCTCATGCGCCAGGCACCAGGCCGCGATCAGCCCGAGCACCAGCCGGATCGTGGTCAGATGATTGGGGCGGGCCGCGGTGCCGTCGAGCGGGCGGACCAGCCGGCGCGCCAGACGCGCGTCCAGCGGTCGCGCGCCGGCTGCGCCCCGTCCTTCGCCGGCCGAATCAATCGGTTCGGACATGCTGGTGTATTCCTTCCTCGGCGGGAATCAATCCCGCAAGATACGAAAAAGCGCCGGCACGACAATAAGGGTCGTCACCAGGACCGCGAACATGCCGATCGTCAGTAGCTGGCCCATGCTGGCGGTGCCCGCATGCCGCGAAAAAGCCAGACTGCCGAAGCCGGCCATGGTTGTCAGTGACGACAATAGTACGGCGCGCGCGGTCGACGTGCCCAGAAACGGCCGCCGATGATCGCGCCGACGCAGCCGATGCACCACATGGATGCCGCTGTCCACGCCGACGCCGAGCAGCAGCGGCAGCGCGATCACGTTGGCGAAATTGAACGGGATATCGAACACCACCGTGGCGGCGGCCAGGATCAGCCCGGACAGCGCCAGCGGCGCCAGCACGCGCAGCGTATCGACCACGCTGCGCAGTAACACCAACAAGAACAAGGTGATAAACGCCGCCGCATAAATAAAAGCCCGAATGAAGGCCTGCGAAACGGTATGCCCGGCAGCGAGTTCCAGCACCGGCGCGCCGGTGATATTCGGTGCGACCTTTTGCACGCTGTTCACGAAGGCCCAAATGGCCGCGTTCTGGTTGAGGCTGCCCTTGGGTGAGACCTCGACGCGGTACTGGCCGCCTGTACCAATCCAACGCTGCTTGAGTTTCTCGGGCAGATTCTCTTGCGTGACGCGCGAGGCGGTCATCGCCTTGGCCAAGCCCTCGATCTGACGCGGCAGCCCCGCGAGCACGCGATCGCGCAGATCGGACAGAATGCGCTTCTGCGCCGCCGGTTTCTGCCGGGCGAACCACTGCCGCCACGCCGAAAGCGAGTGGGCGAGGCGGTCGGCCGCCGCCATGTCATGGCCGGTATTGCGGTGGCGATAGGCCGCGAGGTGTTGGGCAAAATCCGCGATCGCCCGCTTACGCGCCGCGAAACTCGCGCGTTTCGACATATCGGGCGGCGTCACCGCCATAAAGAGCGCCAGATTGCCGATGGTCGCGAGTTTTTCGTCCTGATGATCGGGCACGAAATCGGCGATCGTCATCGCGCCCGAGACATGCGGCTGCTGCGCGATACGATCGGCCAGATGCTTGGCCTGAGCGAGCGTATCGCGCATGGTCACGAGCGTGAGCGGCGAATGTTCGCTGTGCGCCAGCAGGTCGCGATAGGTCTTGACCGCTTCGCCGTTGGGGTTCTTCAGATCCAGCGTGTTCGAATCGAAGTGCAGAAACGGCAGCGCGGCCATACAGGCCAGCGCGACCATGGCCGAGACGACCCAAATCGTGCGCTGCGCCCGCCGGCCGATGAACGGCGCCCGGCGGCGGGTCGCGGCGGGCGCGCTCGGCACCCAGGGTTTCATTAGCGCGATCGCCGCCGGCAGAAAGGTCAGGCTCACGACTAGGCTGATGAACATGCCCACGCCCGAAATCAGGCCGAGCTCGGCCACCCCGGAGTAGGACGTCGGAATGAAGGCGAAGAAACCGGCGGCCGTGGTCAGCGCGCACAGCGCCAGCGACAGGCCGACATCGGAAATCGCCGTGACCAGCGCATGGCGAACGCCGGCCGCCCGCCCGGCCACGCGCTCGCCAAGCTCGGCCAGCGCCTCGCGATAACGCAGACAGAGATGGATCGCGTAGTCGATGCCGAGCCCGATATAAAGCACCGCGAACGCGATCGAAATCAGATTCAGCCGCCCCACCGCGAGCGCGGCGAACGTCGCCGTGCCGACCAGGCCGGCGACCAAGCCGGCCAGCGACGCCCCCATCAGCGCCCAAGAGCGCAGACCGACATAAAGGATGACAGCGACGACCAGAAACGTCAGCGCCGCGCCCCATAGCGCGCCCTGAGTCACGCTGGCCAGCGCCTCGCCGGACAACGCGGCCTCGCCGGTCAGGCGTACGCGCACGCCATGGGCGTCGAGATTCAGGCGCTTGGCCGCGTCGCGGATCGTCTGCATCGGCTTCGCGGCCGGCAGCAGGGCGCCATAATCGAGCGCCGGCTTGACGATGATGAAGCGCTGATCCGACACGCCCGGCTGATCGCCGCCGATCAACTGCTGCCAGGACAATCGATAGAAGCGGCCGGCGCGGCTGGCGTCGAAAGTAGCCGCCAACTCGCGAAATACCGGCGACAGGTTCAGATCGACCGGCGCGTCCGGCGCCATCGCCTTGTCGAGCATATCGAAAAAGGTGGGCAGCGTCGGATCGGCCGACAACCGGCCCAGAAACGGTTGGATGCTCGTCAGCCGGTGCGCCAGCGAGTTCAGCTTGTCCGGCGACAGGTATAAAAAGCCGTTCTTGGCGAAGAAATCGTCCCCGCCCGGCACATACACCGACGGAAACAGTTTCGGCCGGGCGCGCAGCGCCGCCGCCAGCTTGTCGACCGCCGCTCCGGCGGCGCCCGGACTCGGTGCGTCCACCACGACGACCAGGTTATCGGTATAGACCGGAAACGCGTTCTGATAGGCGATATACGTCTGGCGCCAGGGCACATCGCGGCTGATCAGGTCCTGGTTGTCCGTGTTCATGCTCAGGTGGGTGGCCGAATATCCGGCCCCCGCCAGCGTGATGACCACGCCGATCGCGATCACCCAGCCCGCCCGGCGGGTCATCAGTTCGATCCACGCGCCCAGCGCCCGAACCAGCGCGCGCGTCATGTCGTTGTCTCCTCGCGCACGACGCGGGCGACATCAGCCAACGCGATGCGGGCGGCACGAAAGGCCACGGCCAGATTCTTCAGCGCCCGGAGTTGAACGTGCATCGACGACGGCCGGCCGGCCATCGCCGCCATCAGCGCCGCCGGGCGCAGCCGGCCATCGGCGTCCATCGCGGCCCGCGCCACCGGCGGCAGCGCCATCGAAACGTCGTCGATGATCGCGCGCACGCTCACGAAGGCGAGTCCTCGTCCGGCGGCCACCGCGGCGATCGCCGCGCTTTCCATATCGCAGGCGATCGCCCCGCTTTGCTCATGAAGCGCGCGCTTGGCGGCCGGGTCGGCCACCGGTTCCGGCGTTTCGACCAGCGTCTGCTCGAACACTTGACACGTGGGCGCCAGCGCGGCGACCCACTCGGCCCGCCAGGTGGCATCGGTGGCCCAAATCCGGCCGTCCGCGCCGAGCACCTCCGAAGCCAGTACCAGCGCGCCCGGGTCGATGCCGGGCGCGAGCGCGGCGGCGGTTCCCCAACTGACCAGGGCGTCGACGCCGTCGTCGGCTAGCGTGACAGCCGCCGCACGCGCGCGTTCGGCGCCCATTCCCGACAGCAGCAGTTCCGCGTTGGCCGCAAGACGCGCGCGCCCGCGTGGACGCAACCGCGCGAGCGCGCGCGCCTCGCCCGGCAAGGCGGCGATGATACCGAGGCGGCGGCTTGGCCGGTTCAGCATCTCGTCCGATACGCTCAACAGCGCCTCCGGACGGGCCTATGATCGGACCCTGGGCAGGGTGCGGAACGCACGAGAACTCAGCCGGCGCTCGCCGTTGCCGCATCCCCCGCCGGATCGCCGTGCAGATTGCGATAGCGCGCCAGCGCCCAGAGCGGAAAATAACGCGTATAACCGTGATACTTCAGATAAAAAACGCGCGGGAAACCCGGCGCGGTGTGCTCCGGATCGTGCCAGGCGCCGTCCTCGCCCTGGGCCGCAATCAGCCACGCCGCGCCGCGCGCCAGCGCCGGGGTGCCGCGTTCGCCGGCGGCCATCAACCCGAGCATGGCCCAGGCGGTCTGAAAACTGGTGGACACGTCCGCGCGCCCGCGCGGCGGGTCCCAATAGCTGCCGTTGTCCTCGCCCCAGCTGCCGTCGGTGCGCTGCATGCCCTTGAGGTAGGCCACGGCGCGCTGGATCCAGTCCTGGCTCATATCCTCGCCGAGCGCCTGGGCGGCCGTCAGCACCGACCAAGTCCCGTAGATATAGTTGGTGCCCCAACGGCCGAACCAGGACCCGTCGGCTTCCTGCTCGCGCTTGAGATAGGCCATCGCGCGATCGAAGAAGAGCGCATCCTCGGGCCGTTGCAGCAGCCCGACCAGCGTGACCACGCGGGCGGTGACATCGGCGGTCGGCGGATCGAGCAGCGCGCCGTGATCGGCGAACGGAATCTGGTTGAGATATTCGTGATTGTTGTCGGTATCGAAGGCCGCGATACCGCCGTTGGACGATTGCATGCCGATCAGCCAGTCGGCCGCGCGGGTGATCGCGCGGCCGTAGGTCGCCCCGTCGCCGGTGTTGACCATCGCCCAGGCAATGACCGCGGTATCGTCCAGGTCCGGATAGTGGTCGTTGGCATACTGGAACGGCCAGCCGCCGCCCCGCAAACCGGGATGATCGCGTTTCCAGTCGCCCGGGCCGTCGAACACCTGACGCGCGGCCAGCCAGTCGAGCCCGGCGCGTACCGGGGGCGTATCGCCCGCGCCGGCCGCTTCCTGCAGCGCCAGACTGGCCAGCCCGGTGTCCCAGACCGGCGAGACGCACGGCTGGACGCTGGCCATGTCGCCATGATCGAGCACGAGATCGTCGATCGCCCTGCGGGTGTTGGCGCGATAGGGATGATCCGCCGGGTAGCCGAGTTCGCCCAGGGCTTCATATACGTTGACCATCGCCGGAAAGATGGCGCCGATGCCGTCGGTGCCGTTCAGGCGCTCGATGATCCAGTCCTCGGCCTTCTTGATCGCGCGCTTGCGCACGAACTGCGGAATCAGCGGCTCGAAGCTGCGCCCGACGCGATCCAAACCCTTGAACAGACGCTGCAGGGCGTTGTGCGCCGGCACGAAGTCGCGCTGGGCCTCCGGCGGGATGGTGAACAGCTCGCGTACGTTCACCCCTTTCGGGTTGCGCGCCATGGTGCGCAGGCTGGTCAGGATGAACAGCGGCACCATGACCGTGCGCGACCAGTAGGAGACCTTGGACAGATGGAACGGCGAGGCCGCCGGCAGGAGCATCACCTCCACCGGAATGAAGGGCACCGCCCGCCACGGCACCTGACCGAACTGGGCGAGCGCTATCAGCGTAAACACGTTGACCGCGCCGGCGCCGCCACGCGCCAGGATCGCCTCGCGCGCATGCGCCATATGCGGGGCATCCACATCGTCGCCAGCGAGCTTGAGCGCGTAGTAGCACTTCACCGCGCACGACAAATCCAGATCGCCGCCGTAATACAAAGGCCAGCCGCCGTGGGCGGCTTGCTTATGACGGATATAGCGGGCCACGCGTTCCTGTAGCACGGTATCGACATCGCCGATGAAATGCATCATCAGAATGTATTCGGCCGGGATCGTGCAGTCGGCCTCACATTCGTAGATCCAGTGCCCGTCCGGTTTTTGATCGGTAAACAGACGCTGCCGCGCGGCCCCGATGGCGGCCGCCAGGCCGGCCGGCGGCGCGGCCGAGGCCGGTTCGCGGCTCGGCATCTCGACCACCTCGTTAATCGGCGCGGCCGGATCGTCGGCCAGCTTGGGCGTGAGCGCGGGCAGGTCGTGCGCGGTCATATGGAACAGATGCCGCAGCCGGTCGTCGTCGGCCACCGCGAGATTGGTGGTCAGCACCGTGGCCTGGACGCTGCGGCGCGATACCTTGACCTGATCGCCGTTGGTAAAAAGCGGGTTCGCCTGAATCTTGCGCAGGGTCAGCAACGCCAGGCCGATCGCCCACAGACAGAAACGGCGCATGCCCTTCTGGTGCCCGGGAATCCGCAGGGTGAATTCGAGCGCGTTGCGCAGATGGCCGGTGGCCAGACCGATCAGCTCGGACAGGCCGGCGGCGAACGCGTCGTCGGCGCGGCGCCGGCCCAAATCGGACAGATCGAAGCCGTGGCGCGCGAACACATCGCGCGGCAGCCAGCACACCCCCCGCGACTGATCGGCCCAGATGTCCTTGAGGATGTTGGTCATCTGCAGACCCTGGCCGAAGGACACGGCCAGCCGGTTGAGCTGCCCGTCGTGCTTGCCCATGCCCGGCTCGTAATCGGCGAACATGGCCGACAGCATCTCGCCGACCACGCCGGCGACGAAATAGCAGTAGCGATCCAGATGCGCCAGCGTGGGCAGGCCGTCCGGGCTCGCCGCGCGCTCGTATTCCGGCATGCCCTCGCACATCACGCGTACGCAGCGCGCGACGGCGGCCTGCTGCGGCGCGCGCAGACCGCGCATCACGGTCAGCACGTCGTCGGTATGCGCGACCAGCCGGCGCTCGGCCTCGAGCGTGGCGCCGGCGAGCCCCGGCGCCAGCCGCTCGCCGAAGGCCGCGCCG
>NZ_DASSKM010000197.1:0-18142 GCF_035690525.1 Salinisphaera sp. | reverse complement strand
CAAACGCCGGGTATCGGGCGCCATCGTGGTCTCGCGCAGTTGCAGCGCGCTCATCTCGCCCAGACCCTTGAAACGGGTGACGCTGATCTTGCGTTTTTTCTTTTCGTTCTCGAGCCGCTTGATGATCGCGTCGCGCTCGTCGCGGTCCAGCGCGTAGAAGACTTCCTTGCCGGCATCGATACGAAACAGCGGCGGCATCGCCACGAATACGTGCCCGCGCGCGACCAACGGCCGAAAATGCCGCACGAACAGCGCGCACAGCAAGGTCGCGATATGCATGCCGTCCGAATCGGCGTCGGCCAAAATGCAGACCTTGTGATAACGCAGGCGCTCGAGATTGGCCGAGCCGGGGTCCAGTCCGAGCGCGACCGAGATATCGTGGATCTCGTTCGAGGCCATGATATCGGCCGACTCCACCTCCCAGGCGTTGAGAATCTTGCCTCGAAGCGGCATCACGGCCTGAAAGTTGCGATCGCGCGCCTGCTTGGCCGAGCCGCCGGCCGAATCGCCCTCCACCAGGAACAATTCGGATCTAGCCGGATCGTCGGTCACGCAGTCGGTGAGCTTGCCGGGCAGCGCCGGGCCGGCGGTGACTTTCTTGCGCTTGACCTTCTTGGCCGAGCGCGCCCGCGCCTGGGCGTTGCCGATGATCTGGGCGGCGAGCCGCTCGCCGGTCTCGGCGTGACGGTTCAGCCACAGCGAAAAAGCGTCCTTGACCGCGCCCGAAACGAAACCGCTGATATCGCGCGAGGACAATCGCTCCTTGGTCTGCCCGGAGAACTGCGGCTCGTTCATTTTCACCGACAGCACATAGGTGCAGCCGGACCAGACGTCTTCGGGCGCGATCTTCACGCCTCTGGGCAACAGATTGCGGAACTCGCAGAATTCACGCACCGCCTCGGTCAGCCCCGAACGCAGGCCGTTGACGTGGGTGCCGCCCGCGGCGGTCGGAATCAGATTGACATAGGATTCGACCACCGCGTCCACGCCCGGCTGCTCGGGCGCGACCCAGGTCAGCGCCCAGTCCAGCGCTTGCGCGCCCTCGTTCTCGCCGCCGGTGAACGCCGGCGATATGACGGTCTCCACGCCGCCCAGCGCGTCGGCCATGTAATCGGCCAGGCCGTCGGCGTACTGCCAGACGATATCCTCCTCGGCGGCTTCATCGACAAAGCGCACCTTGAGATTCGGGCACAGCACGGCCTTGGCACGCAGCAAGTGCTTGAGCCGCCCGGTCGCAAAGCGCGGGCTGTCGAAATAGCGCTCGTCGGCCGAAAACCGGAGCAGGGTTCCGGTCTTGGATTTCGCGCAGGTCCCGATCTCGGTCAGATCGTGGGTCTTTTCGCCGCCGGCAAAGCGCATCTCGTAATGCTTGCCGCCGCGCCAAACCTGCACGATCAATTCCGTGGACAACGCATTGACCACCGATACGCCCACCCCGTGCAGGCCGCCGGAGAACCGGTACTGCTTGTTCGAGAATTTGCCGCCGGCGTGCAGGCGCGTGAGGATCAGTTCGACGCCGGACACGCCGTGCTGGCTGTGGGTATCGACCGGCATGCCGCGGCCGTCATCGATCACCGACAGACTGCCGTCGACGGCAAGCCGGACCTCGATGGCCTTGGCGTACCCGGCCAGCGCTTCGTCCACGCTGTTGTCGATGACTTCCTGGGCCAGATGATTCGGCCGCGCGGTGTCGGTATACATGCCCGGCCGCTTGCGGACCGGATCGAGCCCGGTCAAAACTTCGATATCGGCGGCATCGTATTGACTGGCCATCCACGCCTCGGAAAAAAACGAATAATCGCAAGGCCCGGCACGTTAAGCGTTTGGCCGGGCGCTGGCAAGATGCTTCGGACGCGTTAGAATCGCGCTTGAAATCGCCGTATCCACTCCGTCATGAGCAAAGCCGAACCCGATACCGCGCCGCAACCGGAAAATCCGACCGACGCGCCGCCGCTGGCCGCATTCGAAAGCTCGGTCGCCGAACTCGAAGCGCTGGTCGAATCGCTCGAGGCCGGCGATATCAGCCTCGAGCAGGCGCTGGTGAAATTCGAACGCGGCGTTACCCTGGCCCGCGAATGCCAAACCATGCTGAAAAGCGCCGAGCTGCGGGTCGACCAGCTCGTCGGCGAAAATTCCGCGGAACGCGTCGAGCCTTTTGCCGGCCCGGACGGCGACGCCGAACGCTGACCGCCGGTCCACGGTTCTCTAAGGAACCTTTGATCGAATCAGCCGGAAATCAACCGGTCCGCCCGTTTCTCGGGCATGGGCCGGATATCGTCGCGGGAGTCGAACAAGCGCACGCCCGCCTTGCCCTCGTACTTGACCCGGTACAGCGCGGAATCGGCGTTGTGCATCAGTTCGTCGATATCATCGCCATGCTCGGGATAGAAGGCGACCCCGAGACTGGCGCTGATCGCGACCTCGATCTCCCCGGCCGAGGTCGGCACTGTAATCGGCGCCGCCAGCGCGTCGAGCATCGCCTGGCAGCGCGACAAACACAGTTGCTCGGAATCAAAGTCCTCGATGAGCAGCGCGAACTCGTCGCCCCCGAAGCGCGCGGCGGTATCGACGTCCTGTAGCGTTTGCTCCAGGCGCCGGGCGACGTGTTCGAGCACCACATCGCCGGCGCGATGCCCGTAGGCGTCGTTGACCGGCTTGAACCCGTCGAGATCCATATAACCGATGGCGAACCGGCCGGCCCGCCGCCGCGCGCGCCTGGTCAGGCTGGCCAGCCGATCGACGAACAGCAGCCGGTTGGGCAGGCCGGTCAGCGCATCGTGGGTGGCCAAATGCTGGGCGCGCGCCTCGGCCCGGCGGCGCACCTCGATCTCGCCGCGCAGTTGGTCGTTGACCGTATTCAGATCGTCCCGGGCCCGGCGCAGCGCCCGGCGGCTGTCGTACAGTTCGACGAAATTGCGGACCTTGGCCAGCAGCAGGCGTTCTTCGATCGGCTTGGTGATGTAGTCGACCGCGCCCAGATGATAGCCCTTGAGCCGCGCCATATCGTCGCTGGCGCCGGCGGTGACGAAGATCACCGCGGTATCGCGGGTGGAATCTTCGCCGTTGAGCAACGCGGCGACTTCCATGCCGTCCATGTCCGGCATCTGCACGTCGAGCAGGATGAGCGCGAATTCGTGATCGAGACAAGCCGCGAGCGCATCGTTGCCGTTGGCCGCCTCGACGACATCGACATCCAGCCGTTTAAGCACGCGCCGCATCGCGACCCGGTTGGCATAGAGATCGTCGACCAAGAGCAGCTTCGAGCGCTCGCGACTATCGTCGATGAAATCAGACATGCGCGCCCCTCACGGCCGGGTGCCGCGCGAACGCGGATAGCATGGCGGCCAAGTGCGCCGGCGCGGCGACATGATCCGATGCGCCAAGCGCGATGGCCGCGCCCGGCATGGTGGAAAAACCCGCGCTGGCCGGCGACTGAACCAGCGCCGTGCCGCCCGCGGTGCGAATCCGCGCCAGCCCGGCCGCGCCGTCCCGGTTGGCGCCGGACAGCAGCACGCCCACGGCCCTAGCCGCGAAGGCGGCGGCCACGCTGTGGAACAGAACATCGAGACTCGGCTGGCAAAAATGCACCGGCGGCGTATCCGGGCAGGCGAAGCGGCCGTCGGACGCGATCACGAGATGCCGCCGGCCGCGCGCGAAATGCACGCGCCCGATGATCGGCGCATAGCCGGCGTCGGCTGCCGTCACCGGCCACGCCGAGCGCGCCGCCAAGACCGCGCCGAAGCCGCGCCCGTCGGCATCGTCGCTGTGCAGGCAGACCACCAGGGCGCAGTCCGTGGCGTGCGGCAACGCGGCCAGCAGCGTGAACAACGGGATCAGGCTGCCGGCGGAGCCGCCGACCGCGATCAGGCGGGCTGGGAAATCAGGCATGACGATAGACCCGGTCGCGCTTGAGCCGATAAATACGGTTGGCTTCGCTGACCGTTTCGAACAGCGGCGCCAAAGCCGAGAACTGCAGCGTCTCGCGCGTGCCGAGCACCAGATAGCCGCCGCGCACGAGGCTGTCGGCGAACAGCTGCAGTACGCGCTCCTTGAGCGCGCGGGAAAAATAGATGAGAACGTTGCGGCACATGATCAGATGGGTCTCGGCGAACACGCCGTCGGTCACGAGATTGTGGTGCGCGAACACCACTCGATCGCGCAGCGTCCGCCGCATGCGGATCAAATCATAGCGGCTGCGGTAGTAATCCGCGAAGTCGCGTTCGCCGCCGGCGCTGCGGTAATTCGCGGCGAAGTCGTCGAGCCGGCGGGCGGCGAAGATGCCTTCCGCCGCGTGCGACAACGCCTTATCGTTGATATCGGTGGCATAGAAACGACAACGCGGCAGCAGCCCCGCTTCCTCGGCCAGAATCGCCATCGAATAGACTTCCTCGCCCAGGGCGCAGCCGGCCTGCCATATGTTGACCCGCGGATAAGACGACAGCACGGGCAGAACCTGCTCGCGCAGCGCGGCGAACACTTCCGGGTCGCGAAACATCTCCGAGACCGGCACCGACAAGCGGGCGATCACCTCGCCCAGCAGCGAAGGTTCGTAAATCAGCCGCGGGATGAGGTGTGCGATGCCGGACACACCGAGATCGGCCGCCAGTTGCTCGACCCGGCGCTTGAGCGAGGCGCGCGCATAACCCGAGAAATCGTAGCCGTGGCAGACGTTGAGCGTGTGGACGAACAGATCCAGCGCGCGTTCCTCGGTGACGGCTGGGTCGCTCATGCCACCAGCTCCTGCATGCACTCGATCAAACGATCCACGTCCAACGGCTTGGACAGATAAGCGTCGGCCCCGGCGGCCAGGCAGGCCTCGCGATCGTCGCTCATCGCCTTCGCGGTCAGCGCGATGATCGGCACCCGGGGATGGTCGGAGCCGGCCCGGATGCGGCGCATCGTCTCGTAGCCGTCCATGCCGGGCATCATGATGTCCATCAGCACGAGATCGAGATCGTCGGCCTCGGCCAGCCGGTCGAGTGCCTTGAACCCGTCGGCGGCCATGACGACTTCGACGCCGCGGCCGCGCAGCATGCGCGACAGCGCGAAGGTGTTGCGCATGTCGTCGTCGACCAAAAGCACGCGGGCGCCGCTCAGATCGGCGCCGTCCAACTCGCGTACGGGCGGCGCGGCGGCCGGGGCAATCGCCGGCGCCGGCGCAAGGCGGTGCATGAACAGCGATATCTCGTCGAGCAGCCGATCCTGGGCGTGGTTGCCCTTGATCACGATGCTGTCGGTATGATCGCGCAGCCGCGCGGTCTCCTCGGCCGACAGATCGCGGGCCGAATAGACCACCACCGGCGGTGCGTCGGCGCGCCCGGCAATGGCGTCCAGCAGATCGAAACCGGAAATGTCCGGCAATTTCAGATCCAGCACCAGGCAATCGAAAGCCTCGGCGTCGAGACGCGCCAGCGCCGCCGCACCGGTATTCACGGCCACGGTTTCGACCTGTTCACCGCGCAGCAGCCGTGCGATCGCCGCGTGTGCGTCCGGATCGTCGTCCACCACCAGCACCCGCCGCGCCTTGCGCCCGGACAGGGTTTCGGCGCGGGACAGCAGCGTGTCCAGGTTTTCCCGGGTGACCGGCTTGCACAGATAACCGATCGCGCCGGCGCTGGCGGAGCGGCCGGTGTCGTCGGCGGCGGACACGATATGCACCGGAATATGCCGGGTGTCGGGATCGGCCTTGATGCGATCGAGCACGGCCCAGCCGTCGAGCTCGCCCGGCAGGCCCAGATCGAGGATAACCGCGTCCGGCGCGCGTTTCGCGATCGCGGCCAGCGCGCTCTGGCCGTCGCTGGCCGATTCCGCCTCGAAACCGCGTCCGCGCGCGGTCTTGCATATGATATCGGCAAACGGGGCGTCGTCGTCGATCACCAAAACACGCGGCGGCTGCCCCGGCGTCTTCTGGTGCCGGCGCTGATTCTGGCGCGGCCTCGCGTGCTCGTTGGCGGCCGGTTCGAGCGCATCCACCGCCTCCTGCGCGGCGATATCGTCGGCCAGCGCGAGATCCGTGCGCACGAACACCGTGAACCGGCTGCCCTGGCCCAGCATGCTTTCCACCGCGACTTCACCGCCGAGAAGCCCGGCCAGTTCACGCGTGATCGACAAGCCCAATCCGGTGCCGCCATAGCTGCGGCTGCTGCTGCCGTCGACCTGCTCGAAGGCGTGGAAGATATGATCCAGCCGGTCCTCGGGGATGCCGATACCGTCGTCGCTGACCTGGATCGCTAGCGCGTTGTCCGGCCTTAGACCATCGCAGGCGAAGCGGACACCCTCGCCCGGACGGTCGATATGAACCCGTACGCCGCCCTCGCGGGTGAACTTGATGGCGTTGCTCACCAGATTGCGCACGATCTGTTCCAGCTTGCCGGCGTCCGTAACCACGCGCTCCGGCGCGTCGGCGCTCTGCACGACCTCGAAGTCGAGCCCCTGAGCTTCGGCCATATGCGCGAACTGGCGCCGGATACGCGCGGCGAAATCCGCCGTCTCCACCGGCCCGGCCAGCACCCGCATTTTACCCGCCTCGATCTTGGACAGATCCAGGATGTCGTTGATCAGGGTCAGCAGACCGTTGCCGGCATCGTGGATGATACGGGCCGCCTCGACCTGATCCTCGTCGAGGTTGCCCGAATCGTTGTCCGCCAGGCTGCGCGAAAGAATCAGCAGGCTGTTCAGCGGCGTGCGCAGCTCGTGCGACATGTTCGCCAGAAAACCGGACTTGTATTCGTTGGCCCGTTCGAGCTCCTCGGCGCGTTCCTCGGCCTGGGCGTGCAGTGCCGACAGTTCTTCCTGCTGTTCGCGCAGATTGGCGTTGGCCGCTTGCAGTTCGTCGGCCTGGGATTTCAACTCCTCCTCCGAGGCGCGCAGTTCGGCGGCCTGCGACGATAGCTCCTCGCTCTGGGCGCGCAGTTCGGTATTGGCGCGCCGGAGGCTGTCCTGTTGTTGCGACAAGCGCTTTTCAGACTGGCTGAGCAGTTGGGTCTGTTCGCGGCTGCGTGCCAGCAATTCGTTCGTATGGCGCGCGCGCATCTGCGTAAGCACCGCCATGGCGATGTTCGGCGATAGCGTATCCAGCAGGTCGCGCTCGGTCTCGGTCAGCGGATGAAACAGCGCAAGTTCGATAATCGCGACCACCTGATCGGCGATCACCGTCGGCACGATCAACAGCATCTTCGGCTCGGCTTGGCCAAGCCCCGAGCGGACCGGGATATAGCCCGCCGGTATATCGCTGAGTTCGATCGGGCGGCGGGCCTCGAGCGCGGCGCCGATCAGGCCCTCGCCGGACGCGAAGCGCTGCTCGGCCTGGGGCGAATAACCATAGGCGGCCAGCAGCGTGAAATCGCTGTCTTCGTCGTCGAGCGAGGCGCGGGTGAACACGGCGGCATAGCCGGCATGCATCAACGGCGCCAGTTCGTCGAGCAGACTGCGGCCGAGTTCGCGATCGTCGGCGCAATGATAGAGCATGGCCGTCATGCGGCCGCGGTGATCCCGAATCCAGTAATCGCGGTCCTGGCGGACGATGATCTGGCGAAATTTCTCCAGCGCCCGCGACATGGCGCCGATCTCGTCGTCGCGATGCTGGAAGCGCACCTCGACATTGCGCTCGCCGCCGGCCAGCCGGCGCGTCACGTCGGTCAGCTGCAGCAACGGCGTGGCAATTTGGCGCCGCACGCGGATCATGGTCGCCAGGCCGATCAACAGACCCACGATCAGCAACACGACCAGGCTGGTATCCGCCATCCACTGGCGATCGGCGATATCGGCGTTGCGCTGGGCCAGATCGTTTTCGAGGCGATCCTGATATTTCGAGAGCGTCTGACGCATCGGCTCGATATACGCCACGCTCACGCCGTTGATCAGCGTCTTGCGGGCGGACGCTATCGCGCCGGCATCGACACGCCCCATGACCGGCTCGGCAACCTGAGCCTGCCAGCCGGATTCCAGGCGGCCGATCTCGTCCAGTAGCCGTTTCTCCGCGTCGTCGTGCCCGCTGGCGTCCCGCAGGCGGCGCAGACTGCTCTCGACCGCGGTGGCCGCGGTGCGTACCTCGGTTTCGTAGCGCTTGGCGCCGGTCAGGGCATAGCCGCGCAGGGCCGATTCCTGGGCCGCGATCGATTCGCCGAGCTGTTGCGAGCGCGCCAGGGCCGCGTGCGTTTCGCCGGTGCCGATGCGCGCGCGATTCACGCTGTCGAGCGCGATCAGGCTGATCAAGCCGGAGACGGCGAACAGCGCCAATATCAGCGCGACCGCACCGATCAGCTGACGCTGGATCGAGCTGTCCCCCAACAGCCGGGTGAAGATTTTCCCAGACATTCGATGCCGCTCCACAATCCCCCGCGCCCGGATACGAGCGCTCCCGGCGACCACTACCGTATATAAAAAAACGGCGGATACGCCGCAAACTTGAGGCTTGGCCGTTCGCGCGAGCGCGCAACTTTCGCGACGGTTCGCGGTCTTAATTGCGGGCGCCGCGGATGCAGCGCTTCGCTGCATCTGCCAGCCAAAGATGGCATGCAGAAATTGACGTGCTAGCCTTACCGGAAGCTGATAACGAGGTAACCGATGAGCGTCGAAAATTCGACTTATACCGAACGCGCGCAGACCGCCCTGGCCACCAACAGCGTACTGCGCAACACCTACATGCTGCTGTCGGCCACGCTGCTGTTTTCGGCGGTCGTCGCCGGCACCACCGCCGCTCTGCATCTGCCCTATCCCGGCTTCATCATCACGCTGGTCGGCATGTTCGGGCTGATGTTCCTGGTGCAGGCGACCTCGAACAGCGCCTGGGGCCTATTGTCGATATTCGCTTTTACCGGGTTCATGGGCTATACGCTCGGCCCGATCATCGACATGTATCTGCAGCACTTCGCCAACGGCGCCCAGTTGGTGACCATGGCGATGGGCGGCACCGGCGCGATCTTCGTCGGCATGTCGGGCTACGCGCTGGCGTCCGGCAAGCGGTTCAATCAGTGGGGCGGCATGCTCATGATGGGCATTCTGGTCGCCTTCGTGATGAGCCTGATCGCGGTGCTGTTCTCCATTCCCGCGCTGTCGCTGGCGGTATCGATGATGTTCGTGCTGTTGATGAGCGGCCTGATCGTCTACCAAACCGGCGAGATCATTCACGGCGGCGAGACCAACTATATCCGCGCGACGCTGACCCTGTTCGTGACGATCTACAATCTGTTTATCAGCCTGCTACAGCTGCTCGGCATATTCGCCGGCGACGACTGATCCTATCGCGCCTGCCCTAAACAAAGCCCCGGCCGTTTCGACGCCCGGGGCTTTTTTGAGCACGGATGTCGGCTTACGGCCTGCGGCCTAAGCCGACCTACACAAGACCGCTCGAGCCCCGTAGGTCGGATTAGCCGAAGGCGTAATCCGACAGAACAACGCGCAGAGTGTCGGCGCTCAATGAGGTGTGGGAGGGGCGCGATCAGCGTCGATCGCCCCCATCCCGGTTGCCGCATCGCCGGACGATCGATGGATGGTGAGACGGCCGCGCACGAGAACCGTTTCCCCGGCAACCACACGAAACGTATAAATCGAACCCGCGGCGTCGGCCATAACCCGCTCGGCGTAAACGTCGAGCCGCGCCGGCATCGCGTTCGCGTCCGCGGTAGCCGTCAGTTCGACCTGCCGCAGCGCCACCAGACGGCCCGCCGCCGGCGCGGCCGCATGGGCCGCCGAACGCGCCAGCAATGTGCCGTGCGCGGCGGTGGCCTGGGCCGCGTATTCGATCAGCGCGGTCGCCGGCAGCTTGTTGTCGCGGTACAGCGGGTGCGAATCGCCGGCCCGCGGCGCGGCGCGGCAATGGATGCGATCGGCCTGCCAGTCGACGACTTCATCGAGCAGGCACATCGGCCCCGCGTGCGGCACCAGGTCGGCTATAGCTGTGGCCGTCATAGCCGGGCCAAAGGCACACGCCAGTGCCCCTGCTCCGATTCGATGACCGGCGCAGCCGGCTCGCTACCGGCCAGTACCGTGAACAGCGGCAGGCTACGAGCGCTGGCATTAGCCACGCGCAGCGCCTCCAGCGCCGGAATCGACAGGCGCGTCGGCCGCGCGTCGCGAGCGGGCTGCGGCCGCTCGATCCACGCCATAGCGCCCGCATCAGCCACGTCGAGCAGCCACGCCATGGCGAAGGTGGCGCCGATATCGCGCCGGGCCTCGGCCAGCATGCCGCCGCCGTCGATGTCGTAGCAGACCAGCAGCACCGGGCTTTGACGCTCGGCGACCAGCCCCCAGGCCTCGCATAGGGCGACGGTAAAGCCGCCCGGGCCGGCCGACAGACTGGTTGTGGATTCGCGCGTGCCGGTTGCGATGCTCCAGTAGCCGGCCGGCGCGTTATGCACCGAGTTGTGAAACCGGGTCGGCGAAATGGCGCGCTCGGGCGTGTTGACCGCCAGGCAGAGTTGATCGGCGATATCGATATCGCCGGCCGAGGACGAGAACACGGCCGCGAACCGCGACGCGTCGCGCTCGCCGCAAGCCTGTTCGGCGACCCGAAACGCCAAGTGCACGCCGGCGCCGGCCCGGCGCGCCTCGTTGCGCGGCAGCCGCTGGGTGCGAAACGGCGCAAGCGGCGCGGCTCGATACGGCGACTCCCCGGCCAGCACGGCGCGCGCGCTGGGCCAGCCGGCCAGTCCGGGCGCCGCGATGCCGAGCCCGTGCAGATAGATCCGATCGATCATCGCCGGGCTCCCATATCCAGCAGCAGACTGCAGTTACTGCCGCCGAAACCGAAGGCGTTGCTCAACACACGCCGCACGCCGCCGGTCAGGGGTTCGGTCAACAGACGACAACGCAGCGTTTCATCCACCGCGATCGTGTTGAGCGTTGCCGGCCGATAATCGTGTTCGAGCGCCAGACAGCCGATTACGGCCTCGACGATGCCGGCCGCGCCCAGCGTGTGGCCGGTCCAGCCCTTGGTGGACGACGCGGGGGTCGCTTCGCCGAACAGACCGACGATCGCGCGGTCCTCGGCCTGGTCGTTGGCCCGCGTCGCGGTGCCGTGCAGATTGACGTAATCGACCGCGGCCGCGTCCACGCCCGCGTCGTCGAGCGCGCGCCGCATGGCCAGCGCCGCGCCCTGGCCGTCCGGCTCCGGGGCGGCCATATGGTGGGCATCGCCGGATTCGCCGATGCCGGCGACGCGCGGCCCGCTCGTTGCTTCGTTTGCGGGGCCGATCAGCGCGAAACCGCCCGCCTCGCCGATCGAGATGCCGGAACGCGCCGCGTCCCAAGGCCGGCACGGCTCGGGTGAGATAAGCTGGAGCGAATTGAAGCCGTACAGCGTGGTCAGGCACAGACTGTCGACGCCGCCGACCACCGCGACGTCGCAGAAACCGGATTCGATCGAGCGCGCGGCCGAGGCGAACACCTTGGCGCTCGACGAACAGGCGGTGGAAATCGTCAGCGCCGGCCCGGCGAGACCCAGCCGGCGTTGCACATAGCCGCACAGCGCAAAATAATCATGGCTGTGTTCGAACGAGAACCACGCCGGCAGCCGGTTCTGCGCGATTTCGCGATAAGCCCGTTCGGTGGTGGCGATGCCGGAGGTGCTGGTGCCGAGAAACAGCCCGATGCGCTCCGGCGCATGCCGGGCCCGGGCCGCGTTCACCGCGTCGATGAACCCATCCTGACACAGCGCCAGTTCGGCCAGTTGATTGTTGCGGCAATGCCAGTCGGCGAGTGCTACCGGGAGTTCGACCTGCTCGCAGCCGGCGACGCGGCCGATCCAGGTCGCAAGATCAGCGCCCTCGAAATCGCATGGCACGAGCCCACTGCGCCGCTCGCGAAGGCCCCGCCAGAGGGCGGCGCGCCCGGCGCCCAGGGCGGTGGTCGCGGTATAGGCGTGGATGGCGAGCGGTTTCATAGCGGTCGGCCTACCCGCGGCCGGATCGCGCATCGCCTGCGGTAAAACGAAATATCCATGTCCCTTCGAATCGGCCCTACTTCCAGAATCGATAGAAATTGAACCAATTGTACGGCGCGTGGCGGGCATGTTCGGCCAGACGATCGGCGTAGCGCTGGGCATATTCTTGCGCCCGGGGCATGCGCTCGGCCCGTGGCAGCGCGAGCCCGTCGCTGAACTGTTCGCAATACAGATCGTAGCGGTTACCGCCGCGATACAGCCCGAAGGCCAGAAACACCGGCGCGCCCAATATGCCCGCGAGCAACCAGGGCGAAAGCGGAAACGGCGCCGGGGCGCCGAGAAACCGGCAGTCGACCGTGCGCTCGCCGGCGTGATGGCGGTCGGCCATGATACCGATCATCTCGCCGCGTTCGAGCGCGGCCTTGACCTTGAGCACCCGGTCGACATCCGAAGTGGAGGTATCGATCACGCGGTCGGCGAAACCCGGATCGATCCGTTCCAACACCGAATTCACCTTGGCGCCGGTGGCCCAGTTCATCAGGATACGCACGGTCAGATCGTCGCGCCGGCCGCTGAGCGCGCGCAGCGCCTCGAAACTGCCCAGATGCGAGACCATGATGATCGCGCCCCGCTTGTCGCCGATGCATTTTCGAAACGCCTCGACGCCGTGATTGTCGATACGGAGCCGCGAGCCGGTGTCGCGGACTAGAAACAGGCGATCGAGAAATACCGTGGCGAAGGTGTACAGATGCCGATAGCTGTCGCGCCAGCGCGGGCGCCGGTCGAGCACGCGCCGCAGATAGTCGCGCGAGGCCCGGCGCGCGCCCGGCGCGGCGAACATGAAATACGCCACGCCGCAATGCAGCAGCGTACGCGCCGCCGGTCGTCCGAGATAGCGCGCCACCCAGGCGATCGCGACAAACAGAAAACGGTTACTGCGCTCGGTGCGCGCGGTCCAGGCTTCAGCCATCCGGCGATTTCTCGTATTCGACAAGCCCGTGCGCCACGCAGCCCCCGGGCCTGTTGCAGGTGAAGCGTAGCCGGCCTGCCACGGCGGGCTCCAGCACGATCTCGCAGCGCTGATCCGGCCGCAGCGCGGCCACGAACTTGCAGCGCACAATGCGCGTCATGCGGGCGCCGCAGCGCGCGGCGACCGCGCAGGCCAGATGCTCGAGAATGACTACCCCCGGCACAATCGGAGCGCCGGGGAAATGACCGTCCAGGCAAGGATGGTCGGTCGCGATGGTAAAAACCCGATTATCCACGGGTCGCGCTCCGCCGCGCCTGGCGCCACGCCGCATGCAGATCGGCGCGCGCCAGTTTACCCGTGGCGTTGCGCGGCAGTCGATCGACCTTGACCATCGGCCGCGGCACGAACACCGGGTCGACACGGCGCGCCAGCGCGGCCGAGAGTTCGCGCGGCGTGCGTTCGGGGGCGACCACGAGCGCGGTCGGGCGTTCGGAGGCCGGCGCCTCGGGGGAAGCGAACACCACCGCATCGCGCACCCCGTCGAGGCCCAGCAGCGCCGCGCTCAGTTCGGCCAGCGAGATCCGCTTACCCGCGACCTTGACCAGATCGTCGGCGCGCCCCAGCAGCCGAAAACGTCCGGCATCGAGGATTTCGATCGCATCGTCGAGCGTGGCCGGGTCCGCGAGTTGGCCGCCGCCGACGCGCACTTTGTCGGCGATCGGTTCTATCCGCAAGCCGTCGTAGAGCCGCCATTCGGCTTCACGGGCGGTGCGCCGGCTGGCGATGCTGCCGGTCTCGCTACTGCCGTAGATTTCGTACACCTCGGTTTGCCAGCGCCGCTCGGCGACCGCGGCGAGTTCGGCCGACAGCGGCGCGGTGGCCGAGATGATGCGCGCCAGCGGCGCGAACGACACGCCGGCCTCGATACAGGCCTTGAGCTGAATCGGCGTGGTTAACAGGCAGCGCGGCCCGGGCACGCCGGCCAGCGCGTCGGCGATCTGCCAGGGCATGAACGGGCGCGCGCTGTCCGCCACGAAACCGCCGTGCAGCGCCAGCAACACCGAAGTCTCGAACCCGTACATATGCTGCGCCGGCACGCTGGCGATCACGTTCATCGCCGTGTCCGCGGGGAAAAAACGCTGCCGTAGCAGATCGCTGCCAATCGCGAGATCGCCCCAGCGCTTGTACTGCGGGTCGGGCCGACCGGTACTGCCGGAGGTGAACACCACGGCCACGGGCTGCGCGGCGGCGATCGTCGGCGGCGCGGCGGGCGGCTCCGCGGGCGCCGCGCCGGCGAGACGCGCTTCGACCCAGGCGTCGTCGACAACCAGCGCCCCCGGGTGGCTCGCGCGGATCGCATCCAGGGCCGCGGGCCGGCGCGTCTGCGGCAACAGATTGAGCGCAGAGGCAGAACAACCGGCCGCGAACGCCACGGTGAACAGATAACGGTCGTCACAGAGATTGAACAACGCCGCCCGGCCGGCGGGCGCGTCGGCCAATGCGTCGACCAATGCGTCGACTATCGCCCGAATATCGCACAGCGCCGCGCCCGCCGTGACCGGCGCACCGCTCCGCCAGGCGAACACGCGTTCGGCGCGGTAGTCCGCGATCAAGGGAATGGCCGCTTCAGCCATGCGTCAGACGTCGATAGTCCAAGCGGCGAAGCGCGGCGATATATTCGCGCCAGCTCATATCCTCGTATTCGCCGATCACGCGCTGGCGCACGCACCATTCGCCCACCAACAGCAGCGCGATCACCAGATAATTGACGAAGTTGGTGCACAGCGACCACAGCTCGACCGGCGCGAACAGCGCCAAGCCGATATCGACCGCTGCCATGACGAGCATGACGACAAACCAGAATGCCGTGACCGCGCGGGTATAGCGCGCCACCGGGGGCGGCAGCGGGCCGCGAATGGCGCTCGCCAGCGTGGTGATCAGCGGCGTGCGCGCCGCGAGCAGGGTCCGGCCGAAAAACCAGGCCAGCGCGAGACAGATCAGCACCGGCGCGGCATAGAGAAAAACCGGCGCGCCGAGCGTGCGCACCAGAATCGCGGCCACGCCGATCAGAATCGCCGCGGCCCCCCATGCCAACATCGAGGCCGGCGCGCGGGCGCGCACGAGCCAAGGTCCGAACAGCCAGGGCCCGAGCACGTTGACGATCAACACGACGAGGGCGAAAAACCGCAGAACCGGCGCCCCCGTGACCACCGCGGCATGCACCAGCACGGGATAGAGCAGCGGCACGACGCCGGCCATCCGGCCCGGGCCACGCATCATGCGGCGCGGGCCGCCAAAGCGCCGAACCGTCGCCATGACGCGCGACATGTTCAGGCCGCGGCGCGTTCGCGCTCAATATAGGCCGACAGCGAGCGCAGGGTGGCGAAGATTTTGCTATTGGCTTCGTCATCGGCGCGCAGCTCGATACCGTAGGCCTGATTGACCGCCAGCGCGATTTCCAGCGCATCGATGGAATCCAGGCCCAGACTGTCGACTTCCGGGCCGAATAGCGGCGCATCCGGTTCGATCTCCTCGGCCGCCACGTCCTCCAGATCCAGCGACGTCACCAACAGCCGCGCGACATCGCGCTCGAGATCGCTTTGCTCACTCATAAATGTTCACTCGTTGTCGTATGCCCCCGGTGCGCCGCGTTTTCCGCTCTGCTATACGCTCGCGCCGGTCGATCGCGTCGAGCGGCGCGCGGCGTACCGGCGGCCCACCTGTCTATTGTCCACGAACGGCCGGCCCGAATCATCCCGTGGCGCGCCGTCGAGCCGGTTTCGGGCCGGCCGGCCAAGCGGCCGGTATCGACATCCGGGTCCGGGACGTTCATCATCCGGCGCTCAAACCGCCGCTTTTGCGGCCGATCGCGCACCGCCCAAGTACGTCGCGACCGGATATTCGCGCAACCGGCCTGAACCGTGATCGAACACCGCAGCCACATCGAGTTCCAGGTTCCGTTCTTCGATGTCGATTCCATGCAGATCGCCTGGCACGGCCATTACGCCAAGTATTTCGAGATGGCGCGCTGTCAACTGCTGGAAGATATCGGCCACGACTACGACGCTATGAAGGCTTCCGGCTTTTCCTGGCCGGTGGTGGATCTACGAATCCGCTATATGCGCCCGCTGACGTTCAAGCAGTGGGTCCGCGTCGCGGCCACGCTCAAGCGCTGGGACGCCCAGTTGCGCATCGCCTATCGCGTGCGCGACCGCGATTCAGGCGCCAGTCTGGCGCGCGGCGCTACCCTGCAGGTGCCGGTGAAAATCGCCACCGGCGAGCGTCATAGCCGGACGCCGGAAGCCGTGCGCGCCGCGCTGGCCCGTCTGGCCGAGCCTCCCCAATACGAGCCGCCGCGATGAATCGACTGCGCGCCTGTTTCAAATCGCTGGTTGTCATCCTGTCGATCGCCGCCTGCGGCGCGGCCGCGGCCGGCGGCACGACGGCGCTTAACAGCGCGGCGTCCGGGTCTATCCTGCGCGGCCACTTCGTGCAGCACAAACATCTCGCCGAACTCGAGCAACCGCTGGTCTCCAGCGGGCATTACGTGCTCGCACGCGATCGCGGCCTGTTATGGCAGGTCGAAAAACCGGTCGAGAGCACGCTAGTCATCACCCCGGACGCGCTCACCGAGCGCAGCCAGGGCCGCCTGACCGCGCATATCAGCGCCGCGCAGCGGCCGGCGCTCGGCGCGGTGGCCTCGGTCTTGCTCGCCGTGTTTCAGGGCGACACGGCGCAGTTGTCGCAATACTTCAACATCGAGCGGCGCGGCGCCGAAGATGCAACTCTGACGCTGACGCCAAAGACCGACGCGGTGAAAAACTTCATAAGCCGGCTCACCCTGAGCGGCGACCTGAGCGGCGACCTGAGAAACGACAATACCGGGCGCCGTATCCGTATCGAGCAGCCGGGCGGCGATTTCAGCGTGATCGATCTCAGCCCGTCCGATGCCGGGCCCGAGACGCTGACGCCGCAGGAACAGCGCGCGTTCTCTCGTTGAAGATACGCGCCCTGCTCTGGCTGCTCGGCGTGATCGCGCTGGGCATGGTCCTGGCGGGCTTGACGGCGAGCGGGCGCTTTCACGTACGGACCGATCTGATGGCGCTGCTGCCCACGCCGCAGCACGACGCGCTGGCCAACGCCGCGGTCGATCGCATGTCGAGCTTCGGCCAACGGCGCGTCACCCTCCTGGTGTCGGGCGATAGCAAAGTCCGCCGGCGCCGCGCGCTCGATGCCGCCGCGCATGCGCTAAAGGCCAGCCCGGCGTTCGACCAGGTGATCGCGCGGGCCGACGATGCGCTCGATGCCGGGCAGCGCGACCGGCTCGACGAACTTTATTTCAGCCACCGGTTTCATTTGCTCGCGCCGGATGACGCGACGGCCCTGGCGCGGTTGGCGAGCCCGGGCGCCGGCGACAACGCGGCGAACGCCGCGCGCGATTACTTCACGGGCCGCGCCCTGAGCCGGCTGTACGGCCTCGGCGTGGGCGCCGGCGGCCGCTTCATCGACGACCCGTTTGGCCTGGCCGCCGCCTACCGGCGCAGCGCCCTGCCCGATCCGGCGCCGAATCTGCGCATCGCCGGTGACGGCACTTTCTATGTGGTCGACCATAGAAGCAACAATAGGGGCGAGCGCTACGACGTGCTGTTCGCCCGCACGCGCAACAACCCGTTTTCGCTGGCCGGCGAAGGCAAGGCGAGCGCCGCGCTGCACCGGGCACGCGCGGCCGCGCACGGCGTAGCACCCGGGGCGAAAATCCTAATCTCCGGCGTCGTCCGCCATGCCGCGGTGGCGGCCGAGCGCGCGCGCTTCGAGATGTCGGTGATCGGCACCGGCTCGCTGATCGGGATCGTCGGACTCATGTTTTGGGCGTTCGGGCGCGTGCGCCCGTTCGTGCTCAGTCTGGCCGCGGTGGGCGGCGGCATTCTGCTCGCCGTCGTGGTCACCGATCTCGTGTTCGGCCGTATCCATATGCTGACGCTGGTGTTCGGCGCCAGCCTGGCCGGCGTATCCATCGATTACTCGCTGCATTTCTTCGCCCAGCGCCTGGCCACGCCCGATCCGGCCACTGCGCTCGCCCGGGTGCGCCGCCCGGTGCTGCTGGGGCTTTTGACCAGCGTGATCGCCTACGGCGGCATGGTGATCGCGCCGTTTCCCGGGCTGCGCCAGATCGCCGTGTTCACCGCCAGCGGCCTGATCGGCGGCTGGCTCGGCATGATGCTGCTCCTGCCCGGCGCCGGCGGGCCCGCGCCGCGACCCGGCCGCGCGCTGCGTCTGGCCGCGCTCTGGCG
>NZ_DASSKM010000196.1:0-5710 GCF_035690525.1 Salinisphaera sp. | reverse complement strand
TCAGCGACAATGAAGCCGCTCGGCAGGTGAACAACGCCAAAACCGAGATCTTTCAATCCATCAATCAAGCCCGGATTCCGGCTGCCTGAAGCTCGCTATCCGCCGCGCTGCTCAGGCTCATGTCTGGGTTGGAAAAGACTGGCCTTGCGATACCCCGGCGCCAGCAGCAGCGACCAGCGCGTCACCATATTTTCTTCGGCGATCTGCGTCCGGAGCTCCTCGAAGGTGGTCTCGGCCTCGCCGGCGCTATGGGTGCGGGCCAGGGCCGCGCGGGCGTCGTCGCGCCGGCCGCGCTTGAGCAGCCAGCGCGGCGATTGCGGCAGCACTACCCCGAGCGCCAGATAGGCGATGCCCGGCACCAGCGCGGTGGCGAACATCACGCGCCAGTCGCCGGTGCCGTGGAAGAAATAACCCACGAGATAACCGAGCAGAATGCCGATCGTCAGAAAGAGCTGGAACAGCGTGACGCTGCGCCCGCGTATCGCCGGCGGCATGACCTCGACCAGATACAGCGGAATCACGATGGTCACCAGCCCCACACCGATGCCCTGGATCAACCGCCCGCCGAGCACCCAGCCGTAATCGGCCGCCAGCGCGGTCACGATCACGCCGATGACGAAGATGACGCCGGAAATCAGAATCGTGGGTTTGCGGCCGATGTAGTCGGCGATCGGGCCGCCGACCAGGGTGGCGATCGAGCCGCCGCCCAGTACCGCCGCCACGATCAACGACAATTGCGAGCCGGTCAGCGACAGTTCCGCCTTCATGGCTTCGAGCGCCCCGGCGATGATGCCGATATCGTAGCCGTAGAGCACGCCCCCCAGCGCGGCGATGACAATGGTGAACCAGGCCATCGCCGGCAGCTTGGATACGCCGTCCGGGATTGGCTGCGCTGCTGTGGTGTTCTGTGTCATGACTCTCCTCCTTGGAAATCTCCGGTTGCATCTTTCCGGTTGCATCTTTAAGGCCGCGCCGGCTTGCTTTGCGCGCGGCGGGCTTGCAGGCGCCCGTGCTCATCTGCTTCGGTGCAGTTCGACCATGAAATCGTAGTAATGGGTGCGGCAGTAGCTCACGGTCAGCTCGGCGGGCGATCCATCCGCCAAATAGCCCAGCCGGGTGACCTTGAGCAGCGCCTCGCCGCGGGGCACCGAAATCAATTTCGCGATGTCGGCGTCGGCGTTGACTGCCGTGATGTGCTGCAGCGCGCGCGCCATCGGCGTGCCCTGAGCCTCGAGCGTTTTGTAGAGCGAGGTCTCGACGGCCTCCGGTTCGGCAAGCACGGACGCGGGAAGACAACTTTCCTCGACCGCCATGACCACATCGTCGGCCAGCCGCAGACGCTTCAGCCGCGAGATGCGCGCCTCGTTACGCAGCGCAAGACGAAAGGCTTCTTCGCTGGTCGGCATCCCGGTGCGCCGCGACAGCCAGCGCGAGCTTGGGGTGAATCCACGCTCGGTGAGCAGTTCGGTGAAGCTGGACAACCGGGTCAAGGGCTCATTGAAGCGCGGCGCGATGAAGGTGCCCGAGCCGTGCGTACGCCGGATCAACCCCTGTTCCGCCAGTCGTTCCAGCGCCTTGCGCGCGGTGATGCGCGAAATACGCAGCGTATCCGCCAGCGTGCGCTCGGAAGGCAACGCCTCCCCGGCCTGCCAACGCCCGGCATTGATCGTATCGCCGAGCTGCTGCGCGAGCTGGCGATACAGCGGCGTCGCCTGGTCCGCGTCTAAAACGATTCCGGCAAAACGTGGCTCCACGCGCATGGCCTCGACAATTCTTACGAAGAGCCCACCATAGAGCCTATGAGATACCAGCAAAATACCAATTGGTCTTATACTGGTGCGTACCGGGCGGTTCGGCTGCTCGATGACACCGTTCGCTGCGCCTAGAGTAAGGCGGCGACGGCCTCGATCGGCGTCGTCGCCGGAGTCGGGCGTGACCCGGCGACCGCAAAGCGCGACAATACCGCGCTTATATATTGGCCCGAACCCCGGAAACCGACCATGGACTGGACGCCCGCCCGCGACGACTTCGACCGCTACATGCTGCCCAACTACAACCCGCAAGGCGTGATTCCGGTACGCGGCGAGGGCAGCCGCCTGTGGGACCAAGGCGGCGAGGAATACATCGATTTCGCGGGCGGCATCGCGGTCAATGCGCTGGGCCATGCGCACCCGGCGCTGGTGAACGCGCTCAAGACCCAGGGCGAGCAGCTCTGGCATTTGTCCAACGTCTATACCAACGAGCCGGCGCTACGGCTGGCGAAAGCGCTGGTCGAGGCGACCTTCGCCGACAAGGTGTTCTTCGCCAACTCCGGCGGCGAAGCCAACGAGGCCGCGCTCAAGCTGGCGCGCCGCTACGCGCACGACACGACGGGCGCGCACAAGAATAAGATCGTGTCGTTCCGCCGCTCGTTCCACGGCCGGACCTGGTTCACGGTCTCGGTCGGCGGCCAGGAGAAATACACCCAGGGCTTCGGCCCGGTGCCGGGCGGCATTGTCCACGGCGATTACAACGATCTGGAATCCGCGCGCGCGCTGGTCGACGGCGACACCTGCGCGATCATGGTCGAGCCGGTCCAGGGCGAAGGCGGCGTGACCCCGGGCGACGCCGACTTTCTGTCCGGTCTGCGCGAACTCGCCGACGCGCACGGCGCGCTGCTGATCTTCGACGAGGTGCAGTGCGGCGTCGGCCGGACTGGGCATTTGTACGCGTACATGGGTTATGGCGTCACACCCGATATCCTGACCAGCGCCAAGGCGCTCGGCGGCGGCTTTCCGATCGGCGCGATGCTGACCACCGATCGGGTGGCCGAGGTGTTCGGGGCCGGCACCCACGGCTCGACCTATGGCGGCAATCCGCTGGCCTGCGCGGTGGCGCTGGCCGCGATCGAGACCATCGGCCGGCCCGAAGTGCTGGCCGGTGTACAGGAGCGAGCCGGCATCTTTCGCGCCGAGCTGGCCCGGATCAACGCCAAATACGATTGCTTCGCCGAGGTGCGCGGCCAGGGCCTGCTGATCGGCGCCGAGTTCAACGCGCGCTACGGTGAACAGGGGCGCGCGACGCTGGCCGCCGCCATCAAGCAAGGGCTGATGCTGCTGGTCGCCGGACCCAACGTGCTGCGCTTCGCCCCGTCGCTCGTCATCCCCGAAACCGATATCCGCGAGGGCATGGCCAGGCTGGACGCCGCCATCGACACGCTCGACGCGGCGTCGTAGGCGCCATGCTGATTGTTCGCCCCGGCCACCCGGATGATCTCGATGCGCTGATCGATCTGGCCGCGCATGCCGTCCCGGCGCTGACCAACCTGCCGGCGCACCGCGAGCGCCTCGGCGAGCGGCTGGAAGCGTCGCGGCGTGCGCTGGATGAATCGATCGTCGCGCCGGGCAGCGAGGTCTATACCTTCGTGCTCGAGGATCACGCGGGCGCGTCGCCGCGCGTGGTCGGCACCGCCAGCATCCGGGCCCGCGCCGGCGCCCGCGAGGCCTACTACACCTGGCGCCGCGAGATGCTGATCCACGCCTCGCAACAGCTGGACGTACGCCGCGAGTTCTCGATCCTGTCGTTGTCGCACGAGTTGTCGGAATCCAGCCTGCTGTGTGCGTTCTCGATCGACAGCGCCTATCGCGGCGGGCCGGGCGAACGTCTGCTGCGCCGCGCGCGGCTGTTGTTCGTGGCTCAGCATCCCGAACGCTTCATGCGCAATCTGGCGGTCGCGATGCCAGGACATCTGGACGAAGCTGGTATTTCGCCGTTCTGGGAATCGGTCGGCCGGCATTTCTTCGTGCGCGATTTCCGCGAAATCAACGAGATCGCCGGCATACATTCCAAGAGCTTCATCGCCGAAGTCATGCCGCCGTTCCCGCTCTACGAGCCGCTGCTGACCGGAGCCGGACGCGCCGCGATCGGCTCGATCCACGCCGGCCACCATCCGGCGGCGGCCGATCTCGCCGCCGAAGGGTTTTCGCGCTCGCGCCATATCGACCTGTTCGACGGCGGCCTGCTGCTCGAAGCGCCCTTCGAACGCCTGCATTCGGTACGCGGCAATCGCTGGCATCCGATTCTGATCGACCACCGCGTCGATGCCGGCGAGCACGGCGCGGCGCTGTTGGCGAACCAGGAAACCTCGGCTTTTCGTTGCATCGCCGCGCCCCACGCGCTGACCGCGACCGGGCAGTGGCGGCTCGCGCCCGAGGGCGCCGACCGGCTGGGTCTCGACACCGGGCGCGCGGTGCTGGCCGTTACCCTGCCCGCGCTGGACGAGGAGGCCGACCCATGCTGATCCGCCCGATCGAGACCTCCGACCTCGACGCCCTGCACGCCATCGCCATCGAAACCGGCGCCGGCTTCACCTCGTTGCCGGACAACCGCGATTTTCTCGCCAAGCATATCGACGAGACGCGCACGGCGTTCGATAAGCCCGCCGACGACCCCAGCCTTTCGACCGATCCCGACCTATACTTCTTCGTCCTCGAAGACGACAGCCTGGCCGACGCGCCGGTGGCCGATCGCATCGCCGGCTGCTGCGCGATCGAGGCCCGCGTGGGCCTGGACGCGCCGTTTTACAACTATCGCGTGGGGCGGCTCGCCCAGGCCTCCAAGCAGCTCGATCTCAACCGTGTGATCGATACGCTGTTCCTGTCGTCCGATCATACCGGCGACGCCGAGGTCTGCTCGCTGTATCTGCGCCCGGCCTGGCGTTTGCGTGGTCAGCGCAACGCCACCCTGCTGTCGCGCGTGCGCTGGTTGTTCATGGCCGCTTATCGCGCGCGTTTTCCCGAGCGTGTGTTGGCCGAGATGCGCGGGCGCTTCGACGACGCCGACGTCAATCCGTTCTGGGTCGCACTGGGCCAGCATTTCTTCCCGATCGATTTCCGCGACGCCGACCGGCTCACCGGGCTGGGCCAAAAGTCGTTCATCGGCGAGTTGATGCCGCGTTATCCGATCTGCACCGCGATGCTGCCCGAGGCCGCCCGCGATTGCATCGGCGCGGTGCACGAACACACCAAGCCCGCGCTGGCGATGCTCGCCGCGCAGGGCCTGCGCTTCGAAGGCTATATCGATATCTTCGACGCCGGGCCGACGGTCGAGGCGTATCTCGACGACGTGCGCGCGGTGCGCCATTCGCGCGAAGCCACAGTGCGCATCGACGGCCACGCCGAAACGCCGGCCGCACCGGTCACGTTGGCCGCGACCACCGGCGGGTGCGCGGACTTCCGGGCCGGCTGGATCGGCCGGGCGCCGGAGGATGACGGCATCATCGTTCATCCCGACGAGGCCGCGCGGCTTCGTGTCGACGACGGCGCGCGGTTGCGCGTGCTGGGCGACTGACTGGATTCTCGGGTATGCGCGGCCAGCCAACGATTATGGCGACACACATCAAAACTGCTTATCTTCGATCGGTTTGGCGTTTCGCGCTGCTGCGCGACTCCCTTTCGTTTGCTTGTCCAAACGAAAGGAAGCAAAGGAAAAGACACCCTGTCTCGCGTCGATGCTTCGCATCGATGCCCTGCGCGGCTCCGGCCGAAAGAGGACAGCCGGAAACTCGCAGCGCTACGCGCAGCTCAAACAGCCGGCTGTCTTTTTCTCTTTCGGCCTCCGCTGCTCGGCGCTGCGCCCAAGGGGCCCAATACAGACATCAGTTCGGCAGATCGTGGCTGTATTCATCCCCGTTACGCGGCGACGGAGACGCACAGTGGCGGCGGGCGTCCGG
>NZ_DASSKM010000195.1:0-25025 GCF_035690525.1 Salinisphaera sp. | reverse complement strand
GGCGTGGATGTCGTGGTCGGCCTGCGCGAGGGTTCGTCCTCCGAGAAGAAGGCCAAGGACGCCGGCCTGGCCGTGGCGGGCATCGCCGAGGCCACCGCGGCCGCCGATGTCGTTATGCTGCTCACGCCCGACGAACACCAGCTTGCGCTGTATAACGAGGTGATCGAGCCGAACATAAAGCAGGGCGCCACGCTCGGCTTCGCGCACGGTTTCAATATCCATTATCAGCTCATCCAGCCCCGGCCCGATCTCGACGTGATCATGATCGCGCCGAAGGGCCCCGGTCATCTGGTGCGCACCACTTACCAGAACGGCGGCGGCGTGCCGAGCCTGATCGCGGTCTATCAAGATGCCTCCGGCCAGGCCAAGGATGTCGCGCTGGCCTATTCGGTGGCCAACGGCGGCGGCCGGGCCGGCGTGATCGAGACCAGCTTCCAGGCCGAGACCGAGACCGATCTGTTCGGCGAGCAGTCGGTGCTCTGCGGCGGCATGGTGTCGTTGATCCAGGCCGGTTTCGAAACCTTGGTCGAGGCGGGCTACGAGCCGGAAATGGCGTATTTCGAGTGTCTGCACGAGGTCAAGCTGATCGTGGACCTGATCTACGAGGGCGGCATCGCCAACATGCGCTACTCGATCTCCAACACCGCCGAGTATGGCGATATCTCGCGCGGTCCGCGGTTGATCACCGACGAGACCCGCGCCGAGATGCGCCGCATGCTCACCGAAATCCAGAACGGCAGCTTCGCGCGCGAGTTCATCGCCGAACACCAGGCGGGCAGCCCCATGCTCAAGGCCGGCCGCCGCATCGCCGCCGACTCCGAACTCGAGCGCGTGGGCGAAAAACTGCGCGGCATGATGCCGTGGATCGCCAAGGACAAGATCGTGGACAAGACGCGTAACTGATACGCGCCTTGTCCTGTCCGGACGCGAGTCGAAGCGAGCGATCGGTATGCAGCGCAAGACGCTGTTCCATATTGTCCCCGAAGGCTGGCTGATCCTGTTCGCGTTGGCGATCATATTCCTGATCGTCAACGCCGGGATCGGCGTATGGGCGGCGTTGCCCGTGCTGGTCGCCATGGCGATCTGTGTCCTGTTCTTCCGCGACTCGCCGCGCAACGTACCGGCCGAGCCGCTGTCGGTGATCGCGCCGGTGGACGGCATC
This sequence comes from Salinisphaera sp., assembly GCF_035690525.1. Lineage (GTDB taxonomy): Bacteria > Pseudomonadota > Gammaproteobacteria > Nevskiales > Salinisphaeraceae > Salinisphaera. The sequence goes on along the minus strand of NZ_DASSKM010000195.1, from coordinate 23,863 downwards.
GTCGTCCACCGGCGCGAATGCTACGACCCCTACCTCGATCGCGAGGCGGTCAAGATCGCGATCCGGGTGAACCCTTTCGGCGCCTATCTGCTGCGCTCGCCGGTCGAGGGTACGGTGGTGGAACTGGCCGGCGAAGCCGTCGAGCGGGTTGGCGGCGCCGTCTCCATGATCCGTACCGACGAGGGCGACGAACTGGTGGTGGCGATCCGGCACGGCAGCCTGCTGGGTCAGCGCCCGTATCGCAGCGGCTACGGTGAACGCGTGGGCCAGGGCCGTTGTTGCGGCAATCGCCGGTTGGCCCGGCGGATCGAAATTCTGTTGCCGGTGAATTCCCGCATGGAGGTCGAACTCGGCGATCACGTCCGCGCCGGCGCCTGCGTGCTGGCCCGGCTCGTACACAAGCAGAACGGCAGTTGCCGGGCCGGAATCGATGCCAGGCGGACATCCCTGGACGGCGCCGCGTGATCCGTCTGTCGCCGCCCGCCAAGCGAGAGCGGCGGCTGATGCTTTAAACTAATCTTATGTCAGAACCCGACAGCGAATCCGGCAGCCGTCGCAAGCGCGGCATCTATCTGCTGCCGAATCTATTCACCACCGGCACCCTGTTCGCCGGTTTTTATTCCATTATCGCCGCCACCCAGGATCGCTTCGCCGCGGCCGGCCTCGCCATCTTCGTGGCCATGCTCACCGACATGCTCGACGGGCGCGTCGCGCGGCTGACCAACGCCGAGTCGGACTTCGGCATTCAGTACGACAGCCTGGCCGATCTGGTCGCATTCGGTCTGGCCTCGGGCCTGCTGGCCTATATGTACAGCCTGCATACCTTGGCCGCCTACAGCGATACGATAGGCAAGCTGGGCTGGCTGGCCGCGTTTTTCTATACCGCCGCGGCGGCGCTCCGGCTGGCGCGGTTCAATATCACCCGCGGCGATCCGGTGGAAAAGACGGTCTTTCTCGGTCTGCCGAGCCCGGCGGCGGCCGGGCTGTTGGTCGGTTTCGTCTGGGTCGGCGCCGATTTCGGCATCTCGGGCGGTACGCTCGTGATTCCGGTCTTCCTGCTGACCGTGGGCGCGGGCGTGCTGATGGTATCGAACGTCAGCTACAACAGCTTCAAGGATTTCAATATCCGCGACCGGGTGCCGTTTCGCTACATCCTGTTCATCGTGATCGCTTTCGTACTGATCATGCTTGATCCGCCGCGCATTCTCTTTCTCGGCTTTCTGGCCTACGCGGTGTCGGGGCCGATCATGGCGCTGCGTCGACGCCGGCGCTCTCGCTCCGGTTATTCATAAGGTTTGTTGCCGGCGGGCTGTGCGGTGCAGCACCCGCGATCCAATGGCGGTATCGATCGATGCAAACGGAGCGCGGCCGATGAAACCTATGCTTTTCTCCACCGGCGGCGTCCGATCCGCGTGATAAGCGCCGGGCCGGAATCCACACGTCGTCCGGCAGCATCCGCCGGCGACGGCGCCGTGCTGATCATGGCGCTGTTGGCGCTTGGCGCGGCGATGCTGGTGGCGCGCGTGCTGCCGCTGGGCGCCAGCGAAGCCGCGGCGCTCGGCTGGTTGCAGGCCGTGCAGGTGCCGGGAACGGGCTGGGGCGAGCCGTTTCGTCATCTCGTGGCGCGCGGCGCGGCAAACGATCAGCCGATGGTCGCGCTGGTCGTGGCCGCGCTGTTGGCCAAGGCGATCCCATTCATCGATACCTTGTTTGCGCTGCGGCTGCCGGACGTACTGGCGGCCGGCCTGGTCGCGGGCGGCCTCGTGCGGTGCGCCGAAACGCGCGCGCTCGGGGTGCTCGCCGCCATTGTCTTCGTCGCCTCGCCGGCGCTTTGGGCCATGGTGGTCGGCCCGCCCGGGCTGATGGTGGACGCCGGGGCGGCGCTGCTGTTGTACGAAAGTGTTCGTGCGGCGCCGGTACGAAGCCGTTCGATCGCGTTGATCGGAGCCGTCGTGGGCCTGGGCCTGCTGATAGCGAACGGCGCCGGCGTGTATGCGATCGCGGCTGCGGGCGGCGCGTATCTGCACACGGGCTTCACACAGGGCGAATGGCGGCTCGCGGGCAACCTTCGCGTCACCGTGCTGGCTGCGTTGTCGATCGCCGGATTGACGCTCACGGATGTGCTCGGGCTGCCCGATATCGATCGCGCGGCGGCGCTCGGCCATACGCTGTCCACGGCCGCCGCTCGCAGTGGCTTGAACATGCCGGGCGCGTTGGCCGCCGCGATCGTGATCGTGGCCAGCTTGATCGCGATTGGCGCGACCGTCCGGCGCCCCCGGGGCCAGCCGGGTCATTGCCTGCTGGTTCTCGTGGTCGGCTTCGTCGTTCTGATTACGGCGGCTGCGACACCCCCGATCGCCGCCGTCGCGCTTGCGCCGTTCGTGGTGCTCTGGTGGACGGCGCCGCTGGCGCACGGCGAGCGCGATCGCTGGGCGCGTTGGGTCGGCGTCGTTTATACGTTGCTGGCGTTGGCCGCCGTGGCCGGTTTATTGCTTGCCGGGCGCGCCGAGCCGGTCAGCGCGGCCTGGCCGGCGCGGGCGAGCGTGATCGCGGCGTTGCTGCTCGCGCTCGGCGCGCTCGTCGCACTGCGGCATGTCCGTCGTGACGGCTCGTCGGCCGCGCTGGCGCTGGCGATGGCCGCGGTGATCGCCGCGGGATCGCTATGGCTCGCGCCGCCGCAACAGTTGCTTCGCCAACGCGGCTTCGATCGGGCGCTGGCGCATACGTTGAGGCCGCTCGTCACCCGGCCGACCGCGGTGCTCGCGCCGGTCGGCGCGCCGCTTTGGCGAGCCGAACTGGGTCGGCCGGTGTTCACCGCGCGCAGCTTGGCAGGGCTTTGCCGCTGGGCGGCCGGGCAGACCGGCGCGCAGCCGCCGTTGGCCCTGGTGCGCCCCGGGGCGACCGACGCCGTTCTCGCGCGCTTCGCCAACGCCCGTCTGGTCGCGCAGTCGCCCGGTACGCCGCGTACTTCGGTGATGGTGATCGAACTCGGTAGCGCCGCTGCGCACGGCTGCCACGCGCCCGACTAGGCGCGCGCGAGACTGGCAAAAGTCGGCAAACCGTTTAGGCTTTCATGCATGACCTCGGATACACGCCGCGACCCATACCTCAGCGCGCTCGGTCTGACCGACTGGCAGTATCGCGCCGGAGGGCCGCTGGATACCAAGCCGGCGCCGGAAACCGATTCGCGGCCCGCGCCGCCCGATGCCGGGGAGGCCGCGCCGGACGGCATGAATTGGGACGAGTTGGAGGCGTATCTCGCGCGGCGGGATCATCGCGGCGCCAACCGCCCGGTTTTCGGCGTCGGCGCGCGCGATGCCCAGGTGTTGATCGTGGGCGAGGCGCCGGGCGCAAACGAGGACGCCCAGGGCGTGCCGTTCGTCGGCCGCGCCGGCAAGCTGCTCGACCGGATGCTGTTCGCGATCGATTGCTCGCGCGCGACCAATGTCTATATCACCAACATCTGCAAGTTCCGGCCGCCGGACAACCGGGACCCGACGCCGGACGAGGTGGCCGCCGATTGGCCGATTCTCGAACGCCAGATCGATCTGATGGCGCCTCGTCTGGTGGTGGCGGTGGGGCGCGTGGCCGCGCAAACGCTACTCGACTGCCAGACGCCGCTCGGCAAGCTGCGCGGTCGGCTGCACCGGTATCCCCGCCGCGATCTCGACGTGCTCGTGACCTATCACCCGGCGTTTTTGCTGCGCAGTCCGCAGCAGAAGAGCAAGGCCTGGGTCGATCTGAAGATGATCGCCCGGCACATCCGTAATCCAGGCCGATGAGCGCGGCGGCCGACGATCTCTGGCGCATCCGCCGCATGCGGCCGCGCGATATCGACGCGGTGGTGGCGATCGAACGTTCGGCCTACGATTTTCCCTGGAGCGAGCGGATCTTCCGCGACTGCCTGCGCGTCGGCTATCGGGCCTGGGTGGTCGATCGTCCGGGGCTCGAGGTCGCCGGCTACGCGCTGGCCTCGATCGCGGTCGGCGAGGCGCACCTGCTCAACCTGTGCGTGGCGCCGGTCGCGCGTGGCCACGGGGCTTCGAGCCGGCTACTCGAGGCCGTGATCGCGCAGGCGTCGCACGAGCGCGCCGGCGAGCTGTTTCTCGAGGTGCGGCCGTCGAATAAACCGGCGCGACGCCTGTACGCCCGCTACGGTTTCCAGACCCGGGGGCGCCGTCCGAACTACTATCCGAACCGGCGCGGGCGCGAGGACGCATTGTTGCTGTCGAAGGTGCTCCCGATTTGAGCGGCGCGCGCGGCAACCGGCGCGGCCGGCTCGGCTGGGCGTTCTACGACTGGGCCAACTCGGCGTTCGCGACCACGGTGATCGCCGGTTTCTTTCCGGTGTTCTTCAAGACTTTCTGGAGCGCGGGCTCTCCGGCCGAGACAAGTACGCTGCAGCTCGGCATAGGCAGCGCGCTGGCGAGTTTGGTGGTGCTGTTCGCGGCCCCGCTGGCCGGCGCGATCGCGGACCACGGGCACCGCAAGAAGGCCGGTCTCGCGATCGCGACCGCGCTCGCCGTGGCGGCCACGGCGGCGCTGTTCTGGGTCGGCCGCGGCCAGTGGCTGACCGCGATGATGCTGTTCGTTATCGCCTCGATCGGTTTCTTCATGGCCATGGTGTTCTACGACAGCCTGATCGTGGATGTGGCCGCGCCGGCCGACTACGACCGCGTGTCGGCGCTGGGCTACGGTCTGGGTTATCTCGGCGGCGGTGTGCTGCTGGCGATCAACGTGGCGATGACGCTCGAACCCCATTGGTTCGGTTTGGTCGATCGGGCGGCGGCCGTACGCTGGTCGTTTCTGAGCGTGGCCGTATGGTGGGCGCTGTTCTCGATTCCGTTGTTCGTCACGGTGTCCGAGCCGTCGTCGCGGACCGCGCCCGGCGCCCGGGACGCGCTGCGCGCCGGGCTCGCCGAACTGGCGGTCACCGCGCGCGATATTCTGAGCCGGCGCGAAGTCTGGCTGTTTCTGCTCGCCTATTGGCTGTATATCGACGGCGTGCACACCATCATCCGCATGGCCGTGGATTTCGGGCTGTCGCTCGGTTTCGGTCAGCAAAGCTTGATCGTGGCGCTGTTGTTGGTTCAGTTCATCGGCTTTCCGGCGGCGGTCGGTTTCGGCTGGCTGGCTTCGTTTTGGGACACCAAAAAGGCCATCTATCTCGGTCTCGCCGTATACGCCGGCATCACCGCCTGGGGCTATTTCCTCACCGCGGTGTGGCAGTTCTATGTCATGGCCGCCGCGATCGGGCTCGTCCAAGGCGGTGTGCAGTCGTTGTCCCGCTCGTATTTCGCGCGCCTCATCCCCGAGAATAAAGCCGGCGAATACTTCGGCGTTTACAACATGATGGGCAAGTTCGCGGCCGTGATCGGACCGGCCCTGGTCGGCGTCACCGCCGCCGCCACCGGCAGCGCACGGCTGTCCATCGTCTCGATCGTGATCCTGTTCGCCGTCGGCGGTTTTCTGCTCACGCGGGTGGATGCGGGGCGTGCGGCTGTGGTCGAAGGCCGCCAGGCCTGATGGAATTGGGGCCGGGCGCACGTCGGCTGATTCATGCAGCTTTAGCGATCCATATCCGGCGGCGCCTTCAGCCAGGCTTCGACTTGCGGCGGCAGGTCGCGCGGTTGCGGATCGTAGCCCTGGGCACGCAGCCAGTCGCGCACGGCCAGGCCGGTGCCGCCGGGCCAGTATTGGGCCTCGTGCTTGGCGACGTGAAACCACTCCGCCAGCTCTTCGTTGAGCGCGATCTCGCCGTGGCCGACCAGATGATAAGCCAGCAGGAGCTGATTCTTGCGCGCAAAGCCGTAGGCGCCGATGAATTCCGTGATCTCGGCTTCGATGCCGAGTTCCTCGGCCACCTCGCGCACCACGCCGTCGGCCGGTTCCTCGCGCGGCTCCAGAAAGCCGGTGATCAGGCCGTACATACCGTGCGGCCACTGCACGTTGCGGGCGAACACGAGCTGCCCCTGGTGCTCGACCACCGCCGCCACCACCGGAATCGGATTGTCCCAGAAGATGAAGCCGCAGTCGTCGGCCGGGCAGGCCAGGCGATCGACAGCGGCGATTTCGCGCAGCGCCAGAGGGGTGGCGCAAATGGGACAGTAGCGACGTGGATCCATGGTGGCTCCTTTGCTCATCCGCGCCGCCGCGGCCGGAAGCGGCGGGCGCGGCGAATGAAGGCGCGATGTTCTCGCAGGCGCACGCCCGATGCATAGCGTAACCGCGAATAGCGGGCCGCGAGATCCGTGATCGTCGCGGCCAGATCCGGCCGGCGCGCGGCCACGCGGTCGGCATAACGGTCCGGCGCCTCGCCGGTGTGCCGGGCGAGGCCGATGCGCGCCAACCGTCGGCACAGTTTCTGCCAGGCGCGTACCGCCGGATCGGGTTCGCGGATCTCGCGCATGCGCCAGGCTAGCCACAAGGAAACAAGCGCGAGCACGCCGACGACGAGCGCGGTCAGCACCGCGATCGCCGCGCCGAAGCCGGCCAGGCCGAGCGCGCCGAACAGCCGTTGCTGCAATGCCGGGCCGTAAGCGAGAAACCAGCGGTTCCAGCCGGTATCCACGGCGTCCCAGAACATGCGCGCGTGGTACCAGGCGTCGCGGCCGTGGCCACCGGCCATGTAAGGCAGATCGCCGGTATCCGCGACCGCGGCTCGGATACCGGCGCGAACGCGTTCCGGGGCCGCCGCGGCGGTCGGGTCCGCACGCACCCAGCCGGCGCCGGCGAGCCACACTTCGGACCAGGCGTGCGCATCCGAATCGCGCACGATCCAGTAGTCGCCCAGCGGCGCGTGCTGGGCGCCCTGGTAGCCGGTGACCACGCGCGCGGGCACGCCGGCGGCGCGCATGAGGAAGGTAAACGCGCCCGCGAAGTGCTCGCAGAACCCGGCGCGGGTGGAGAACAGAAAATCGTCCACGCTGTCGTCGCGTGAGGTGCGCGGAGGGCTCAGGGTGTAGCGAAAACCGCCGCGGCGGAAGAAATCGAGCGCGCTGTGTACGACCGCGCGCGCGGTGCCGGTTCGCTGCGCCCAGCGCCGGGCCAGGGCCCGCGCCCGGGGGTTGCCGTGGGCCGGCAGTGCCAGCGCGCGGCGCCGCGCGGCCGGGGCGAGATGCGCATCGAGGGTGTAGGTGACGGCCGAGCGTGCGACATAACGAATGCGCCGGTCGATCGGCGCCGGCGCGACCCAATTGCCGCCGGGCGCGCGGCGGTGGCGATGGACGGTATCCAGAGGCATGTCCAGTGCGATCAGCCAGGGTTGGTGGCTGGGCTCGAGGGTGATGTCGGTCCGAACCGTTGGCCCGTCGGCGCTGATCTCGGGCGGTGCGAGATCGCGTGCGACGTCCGCGCCGGTATGCCAGGTGCCGTGGTCGAAATCCCATAGCACCGGGCCGCGCCAATAGCGCTCGACCGGCGGCGGTACGGGCCCGTCGAAGCGGACACGAAAGGCGACCGCGCCCGAGCGCGCCAGCGCCGCGATCGAGCCCGGCGTCATATGATCCGACAGGCCGGTTCGTGCGCGCTCGCCACCGGCGGTAGGCAGGCCCCAGAGCGGACCGGGCAGACGCGGAAACAGCACGAACAGCGCCGCCGCCACCGGGATCGCGAGCGCGAGTAGACGCGCGGATTCCGCGGCCGACGCGGCGATCGGGGTATCGTCGCCGGCGTGAATGTGCACGAAAGCGGCCACCACCAGCCAGCATCCGGCGATCAGGTAGGCGGCCATCGCCGGCGATTGCGAGAACAGGAACTGGGTCACGAGCACAAAGCAGCACAGCGCCAACACGATCACCACGTCGCGATAACGGATCGTCTCGGTGAGCTTGAGGGCGAGCATCAGGACCAGCAGCGCGACCCCCGCGGTCTGGCCGTTGATGCGACCAAAGCCGAGCAACACCGCGGCCACGGCGGCGAAGCTAAGCAGGCCGCGCAGCAGCGCGGACGGGGCGGCGTAGCCCAGCAACAGCCGCAGTCCGTTCCATGTCAGCACGGCGGCCGTGGCCAGGCTGACCCAGACCGGCAGGTGCAGCGCGTGCGGTAGGCAGATCACGGCGACCAGTGCGGTCAACCCCATACGTTCGCCACGGCCCGGTGCGGCCGATGATGTGCCGTGACTACGCCGGTCCGGCATCAGAACAACGCCAACGCTTCGAGACAGGCGCGGCGGTGGGCGGGGCCGCGCGCCGGGCCGAGCGTTGCCCGCGGCAATTTCAGGCCATAGGCATGCCCGGCCGCTTCGGCCTCGACCACCCAGAATGCGAGCTGCGACAACCGCGCCTCGGGTGCCAATACACCGAGTGCGGCGTAATCGAACCAAGGGGCCGGCGCTCGGCTGTTGTTTTGTTCGGTGATCAGCAGATCGTCGGTCCGGGCGCTGGCTTTCCAGTCGATACGGCGCAGCGAATCGCCGCTCTGGAAACGTCGATGCCCGGCGAAGGTCGCGTCCCCGCTGTGGGTGTCGACCGCCCGGCCATCGCCCGTGGTGTGATTCGAGACCGGCCGGCCGAGGCGATCGACCGGAGTGGGGTAGACCAGGATGTGCGCGGTCGGGCTCGCGTGGCTCCAGCAGCGAAACAATCCCATCGGATAGCGGCTCGTGATCGTCAGGCGGGAGCAGGCCAGCCGGCCACGGCCGATCGTCGGCGCGTGCACAGCCGCGCTAGCGGCGTGATCGCGCGCCACGGTGAGCGGGCGGCCGGTGCGCGTGGCGCCGCCGGATAGCGCCAGGCCGCGACGGGGCAGGCGCGCCCGGCTGGTGATCTCGACGTGAAAGACCGCGGTTTGGCCGGCGAACACGGGCTCGGCCGTGACCGCGGCGAGTTCGATGCCGGCGAGGTTGCGATGGGCCCGATGCATGGACACCAGCGCGGCCGCCGCCAGCCAGAACGTGAGCGTAAAGGCCAGATTGTTGCCGTAGTTGGTGGCGCCGGCGAGCATGACGACGAGCAGCACGCCGAACAGGGCGCCGGTCGCGCTCGGCAGCATATACACCCGGCCGCCCGGTATTCGCAACGGCGGCTGGCCGCCGGGGGCGCGCCGCCGGATGGATGCGCCGATTCGTTGGCCGAGCCGTCGGCCGAGGAACACTAGACGTCAACGACCGCCAGCAGATGCGCCGACGGTTTGGCGGCGCCGTGCTCGCGCCGTGCGAGCCGGTGGTCCACGACGGCCGGCAGCACGGCCTGGACGTCGTCGGGCACGACATGGTCGCGGCCGTCGGTCAGCGCCCAGGCCTGGGCGGCGCGGCGCAGCGCCAGTCCGCCGCGCGGCGACAGGCCGTGTGCGAACTCGCCGGTTCGCCGGCTACGCTCGATCAGGGCCTGCAGGTAGTCGAGCAGGGCATTGCTGAGGCCGACACTTGCGACCGCCTGTTGCCAGTCGATCAGGTCGTTGGGCCCGGCCACGGGCGCGAGCCGATCGTTACGGGACCCGGACCTTAGCTCGTTGCCGGCGAGCAGGCGGCGCTCGGCCGCGCGCGACGGGTAGCCGAGCGCGATCCGCATCAGGAACCGATCGAGCTGTGAGTCGGGCAGGGTGAAGGTGCCGCTGTGATCGACCGGATTCTGGGTCGCCAGGACGTTGAAGGGCGCCTTGAGAACATGGGTCACGCCTTCGATGGTGACCTGGCGTTCGGCCATCGCTTCCAATAGCGCGCTCTGGGTGCGTGGGCTGGCGCGGTTGATCTCGTCGGCCAGCACCAGTTCGGAGAAGATCGGGCCCGGCCGGAACACGAATTCGGCCTCGTTTCGATCGAACACCGATACGCCGAGAATATCGCTGGGCAACAGGTCGGAGACGAACTGGATACGCGAGAACGCCAAGCCCAGCGTGTCCGCCAAGCCGTGCGCCAGCGTGGTCTTACCCACGCCCGGGATGTCCTCGATCAGCAAATGCCCGTCGGCCAGCAAACAGGCGAGCGCCAGACGTATCGCATGATCCTTGTCGTAGAGGCGGCGGCCGATCGCGCGCCGGGCGCGATCCAGCGTACCGGCAATCGCCGCGCGATCGACGCTTGCGAGCGAGGGCTGAAAATCGGGCGGCATGTTTCGCTCGGGCGATGACGACATGCCCCAAGCCTATCGGAGCCGGCGCGCGAAGGCACCCGGCGGGCGCGCAGCGCGGCGTCAGTCGTGATGGTCGATGGAGTCGCGGTGCGTCGAGTCGCGCCGCTCCGGCTTGCGCCGGTATTCGCCCTCGATCGTGTCCTCATCGCCACCGCCGAACGGGCCGCGGCCGGGCGTGAGAATGACGACGCGTGAAAGTAGCATCCGCGCCAGACGCTCGCGCAATTTCGGAATCAACAACAGAAAACCGAGCGTATCGGAGATGAACCCGGGTGTGATCAGCAGCAAACCGGCCAGAAGCAGGGCGGCGCCGTCGAGCATCGGCAACGCCGGCGCTTCGCCGCGCGCCTGGGCCGAGCGGATGCGGTTCATTACCCCCAGCCCCTGACGCCTTACGAGTTGGCTGCCGATGAAGGCGGTCAGCAGCACCAGCGCGATGGTTGGGATCACGCCGATGATCCCGCCGATCTTGACCAGCAGGAACAGCTCGACGATCGGCGCGATGATGAACAGCAGTAGCAGTCGCGCGGCCATAATGAAACCTCGTTCGGTACGCCGACGCCCGGCGCTCTCCTCGTTGCTTGTGATGTGGTGCCGGATATGGCGTAGGCAAGGAGTCCCTGAACGCGGTCTAGAGCGCCGCGATTCGGCCGCGCTGCGCGCTGAGCTCGGCGTGTTCGCGCTCCAGTTCCTCGGCTTGTGCTCGCGCCTTGTCGACGACCTCGGCCGGCGCCTTGGCCACGAACGAATCGCTGGCCAGGCGGCCGCGCAGGCCGTTCAGATCCTTGTCGAGCTTGGTGAGGCGCTTATCCAGCCGGGCCAGTTCGGCCTCGGTGTCGATCAGGCCGGCCAGCGGCACGCGCAGCTGCATGTCGCCGACGAGCGCGACCGCCGATTCCGCAATTTCGGCGGCCGGCAATTCGTCGATCGATTCCACGCCGGCCAGGAAATCGATGGCCGCGCGATGCGTGGCGAGCCGTTCGCGATCCGTGGCGAGCGCGTTGGCGACGATTACCGGGATCTTTTGCCGCGGCGCGATATCCATTTCGCCACGGATCGTTCGCAGGCCATTGATGACTTTCTTCAGCCATTCGATCTCGGCCTCGGCGGTCGCGTCGATACGTGATTCATTGGCGGCCGGGTAGGCTTGCAGCGAGATGCTTTCGCCGTTCGGGTGCAGGGCCGCGCCGCGCGCCAGCGGTGCCACGCGCTGCCAGATCTCCTCGGTGATGAACGGCATCAAGGGATGCAACAGGCGCAGCGTGGTCTCCAGCGTGCGTACCAGCGTACGCCGGGTGCCGGACTTGGCCGCGTCCGAGGCGTCGCCCGACAGCACCGGCTTGATCAGTTCCAGATACCAATCGCAGAAGTGATGCCAGATGAAATCGTGGATCGCGTTGGCCGCCAGATCGAAACGATAGCTCTCGAAGTGCATCGCCATGTCGGCCTCGAGCCGCTGCAGGCTTGATACGATCCAGCGGTCCGCCGTAGACAGTTCGACGGCGTCGTCGTCGGCCGCGAAATCGTCGGGCACTTGCATCAGCGCGAAGCGCGCCGCGTTCCAGAGCTTGTTGCAGAAATTGCGATAGCCTTCGACCCGGCCCAGATCGAAGCGGATGTCACGGCCGTAGGAGGCAAGCGAGGCGAAGGTGAAGCGAAGGGCGTCCGTGCCGTAGGCGGCGATGCCGTTCGGGAATTCGCGGCGCGTGGCTTTCTCGACCGCCGCGGCCTTGGCCGGCTGCATCATGCCCGAGGTGCGCTTGGCCACCAGCGATTCCAAATCGATGCCGTCGATCAGGTCGATCGGGTCCAGGACATTGCCCTTGGACTTGGACATCTTGGCGCCTTCGGCATCACGCACCAGACCGTGGATATAGACCTCGCGGAACGGCACGTCGCCCATGAATTCCAGACCCATCATGATCATCCGGGCGACCCAGAAGAAGATAATGTCGAAGCCGGTGACCAGCACATTGGTCGGATAGAAAGTCTGGAGCGCATCGGCGTCCTCGGGCCAGCCGAGCGTGGAAAACGGCCACAGCGCGGACGAGAACCAGGTGTCGAGCACATCCTCGTCTTGGGTCAGCGTGACCTCGGCCGACAGACCGTTGTCCGCGCGCACTTCGGCTTCCGAGGCGCCGACATACACGTTGCCGGCGTCGTCATACCACGCCGGGATACGATGGCCCCACCAGAGCTGGCGCGAGATGCACCAGTCCTGGATGTTGCGCATCCATTCGAAATAGGTTTTGGCCCAGTTCTCGGGGATGAAGCGGATACGGCCGTCCTCGACCGCCTCGATCGCCGGCTTGGCGAGCGTTTTCGCATCGACGAACCACTGATTGGTCAGCATCGGCTCGATCACGTCGCCCGAACGATCGCCGTAGGGCTGCATGATCTTCTTGTCCTCGACGGTGATCATCAGGCCATCGGCGTCGATCGCTTCGACGATCCGTTTGCGTGCCTCGAAGCGATTCAGGCCGCGATACTCGTCGGGCACCAGATTGATGGCGTCGACCGTCATGGCATCCGGGGTGTCGCCCGACGCCACGATCGCGGCGGCCTGAAATTCGGCCTGGGTTGCGGCCTCGGCGTAGGACGCGCCGTCGGTGCGCAGCGTGGCCGATTCGTCCATCAGCCGGTACATCGGGATACCGTTACGCTTGGCGACTTCGTAGTCGTTGAAGTCGTGCGCGCCGGTGATCTTGACCGCGCCGGAGCCGAAGTCCGGGTCCGGGTATTCGTCGGTGATGATCGGGATCAGGCGGCGCTGGCCTTTCGGTCCCACCGGAATTTCACAGCGCAGCCCCACGAGCGGCGCGTAACGCGCATCGTCCGGGTGCACCGCGATCGCGCCGTCGCCCAGCATGGTCTCCGGGCGCGTGGTGGCGATCGAGATATAGTCGCGCGTTTCGCGGAAGGTCTCGTCGCCGTTCTCGTCGGTCTCGATGTAGTCGTAGGTGGCGCCGCCTTCCAGCGGATACTTGAAGTGCCACATGTGGCCGTCGACCTCGACGTTCTCGACCTCGAGATCGGAGATCGCGGTATGCAGCACCGGGTCCCAGTTGACCAGCCGCTGGCCGCGGTAGATCAGGCCCTTGCGGTACAGGTCGATAAAGACCTTGGCGACCGCCTTCGACAGGCCCTCGTCCATGGTGAAGCGCTCGCGCGACCAGTCCACCGAGGCGCCGAGCCGGCGCATCTGGGTGGTGATATGACCGCCGGACTCGGCCTTCCACTGCCAGATGCGATCGACGAAGGCTTCGCGACCCATCTGGTGGCGCGAACTGCCCTCGGCTTCGACTTGGCGCTCGACCAGCATTTGGGTCGCGATGCCGGCGTGGTCGGTGCCCGGCTGCCAGAGCGTGGGCACGCCGCGCATTCTGTGATAGCGGGTCAGGGCGTCCTGGAGCGTGTCGTCCAGCGCGTGGCCCATATGTAGACGGCCGGTGACGTTGGGCGGCGGCAGCATGACGCAGAAGGCCTCGCCCGGCGCCGACATGTCCGGAGCAAAATATCCGCCTTGCTCCCAGACGGGATACCACCGGGCTTCGATCGCGTGCGGGTCGAAGGTCTTGTCCATCTCGGCCATGGAAGGTCTCTTTGTGGGGGTGTCGCGGCAGATCGACCGACCCTTTCCGCAAAAACGGCCGCAAAACGGCCGAGCCGTGTTCCGGGCCCGGCTGCCGAAGTGCGTCGAGCGCTCAGCGGGCGGGGATCTTGTGCGTTGTCAGCTGATAGCCGCGATCCTTAAAAAAACGATATCGGTGGCGTGCCGCCGCCATCGACTCGGGGCCCACGATCTCGTTGTGCCGTGCGAAGCGCGAGAAGAAGCCGCCGACTTCGCCGCCGACGTTGAGCAGAATATCGTCGAAGCCGGCCGGCGGCTCGCCGGCGCCGATGACTACAGGTGTGAGATCGTCGTCGGGCGCCAGCGCGTCGGTCGCCGTATGCGGCACGAAACTGCCCTGGCGGAACTGCCAGAGCATGTTGTCGAGTGCGGCGGTCTGGGCGGCATCCGCTACGTGGATGAACACCCGATGGCCCTCGCCGTGGGCCTTCTCGGCCAGCCGGCAGGCGAAATGCGCCGTGGCATCCGCGGCTTCGTCTTCCAGAATATAGAAGAAGACTTCGGTCATCGGGTGTTTCTATGCGGTCTAGGAGCCTGTCGGACTCGGGGGTTCGTAGCGAGCATGGTGGGACGGCGAGCAGAAATTTTCACGATTTTGAGGCGCATAGTGGTTCTACGTAACGAAAAATCGGGGAAATTTATGCCGGTGTCCCACCAGCGCAGTAGAATCATCCTGAGTTCGGCGGGCTCCTAGCTCTGTTGCGTGCGGTCGATCAGGTACTGCGTCAGCAGGCCGACCGGGCGCCCGGTCGCGCCTTTTTCCTTGCCCGACTTCCAGGCCGTGCCGGCGATATCCAGATGCGCCCAGCGCAGCTTGCGCGCAAAGCGATGCAGGAAGCTGGCCGCGGTGATCGAGCCGCCGGCGCGCCCGCCGACGTTGGCCATGTCGGCGAAGTTAGAATCCAGATCCGACTGGTAATCCTCCCACAGCGGCATCGGCCAGGCGCGATCGCCGATCGTGTCGCCGGCATCGCGCAGGGCGCGGCGCAGCGGGCTGTTGTTGCCGTACAGCGCCGAGGCGTGATGACCGAGCGCGATCACGGCCGCGCCCGTAAGCGTGGCCATGTCCACGACCGCGTCGGCATCGTAGTTGCGCTCGACATAGGTCAGGGCATCGGCCAGCGCCAGCCGGCCTTCGGCGTCCGTGTTTAGGATCTCGATGGTCTGGCCCGACATGCTGGTCAGGATGTCGCCCGGCTTATAGGCGTTGCCGTCCGGCAGGTTCTCGGTGGCCGCGATCACGCCGACCAGATTGATCGGCAGATCGAGTTCCACCGCGGCCTGGACCGCGCCGAACACGCTGGCGGCGCCGCCCATGTCGTATTTCATCTCGTCCATGGCCGCGCCCGGCTTCAGGCTGATGCCGCCGGCGTCGAACGTCACGCCCTTGCCCACCAGCACGGTCGGCTTGTCCGACTTCGCGCCGTTCATGTATTCCATGACGATGAACTTGGCCGGCTGCGACGAGCCGCGCGACACGCCGAGCAGGGCGCCCATGCCGAGCGCTTCCATGTCGGCTTCCTCGAGCACCTGGGTCTTGACGCTCTGCATGCGCCCGGACAGCGCCGTGGCCTGTTCGGCCAGATAGGCCGGGGTACAGATATTGCCCGGCATGTTGGCCAGATCCTTGGCCAGCTTGACGCCGTTGGCGGTGGCCACGCCTTCGTTGACGCCGCGCTCGGCGGCCGGCAGATCGGAGCGGCGCGGCACCTGGAACACCAGCCGCGACAGTTTGCGGCTGTGTTTTTCGTAGTTCGGGCCCTTGCAGGCCTCGAATCGATAGAAGGTTTCCTCAACGGTCAGCAGGGCCTGCTTGACGCTCCAGCCGAAATCGTCGCGTCCGCGCACGTTGAGCTCGGTGAGATAGAACGCCGCGTCGACACCGCCCATGGTATCGAGCTCGGCGGCGGCGGCCGCACAGGCTTTTTGATAGGCGCGCGTATTGAAGTCGCGTTCCTTGCCGCAACCCACCAGCAGGATACGATCACAGAACAGATCATCCAGGCCGTGTAACAGCGTGGTCTGCCCGAGCTTGCCGTCCATGTCGCCGCGGCGCATGACCGAGGCAATCAAACCGCCGCTGGTCGCGTCCAGCGCCTCGGCTTGCGTCGAAGGCTTGCGGCGGTCGAAGATACCGACGATCACGCAGCCGACCCGCTGCTTTTCGGGGCTGCCGCTCTTGACGAGATATTCCATGCGTTGCTCCTGCAAAACCGATAATCCTGAGTTGTCGTTGGCGCGCGTTGACAGTTTCGTGAACCTGCAAAAGAAGCGCTTAAGGACTGATCGAATGATTCGAAAGCGCGAATTTTACATAAATTTTCGAAAAAATCATCCCCCGGCATGCTCATCGCTGCCAAATGAAACATTCCATCTTTTGCCCGGGTCCGGCCGTTCATGCCTAGTGTGATTTTTCGCCATCTGTTCGGCGAGACCGCCAAAACCTGGCTGATCATCACCGCGGTCCTGGTGTTTCTGACGCTGGGCATCGGTCTCTCGCGCTTTATCGGCGATGCGGCGGCCGGCCAGGTGCCGGTCGACACGGTGGCCACGCTGGCCGCGCTCAGCGTGGTCGGCAACCTCGATATCGTGATGCCGGTTTCGGTATTGCTCGCCATCATGTTGGTCGTCGGCCGTCTCTGCCGGGATAACGAGATGGCCGCATTGATGGCCGGCGGTGCGGGCCTTGCCGTGATCTATCGTCCGTTTATCGCGCTTGCCACGCTGATCGCGCTGTTTGCCGCCACGATGTCGATTATCGTTGCGCCGCATGCCCAGCGCGCAATGAACCGGCTCGGCGCCGAGACCGCGGCCAACGCCGTGCAGTCGGTCACGCCCGGGCGGTTCGTCAGTTTCGATGACGGCCGGATCTCGTTCTATGCCGAAAGCCGGGATGACCAGGGCCGCCTGCACAACGTCTTCGTACGTGTGCTGCACTCGCAGAAAGGCCCCGATCGCCAGATCATCGTCACCGCCGCCACCGCGCGCCAAAGCGTCGACGAACAGCATGCGGTGACCCTCGTATTGTCCGACGGCTGGCGTTACGAGGGCGTGCCGGGGCAGGCGGACTACCGCGTCATCCGTTTCGACGAGCACGGCGTGCGCTTGTCGCCGGCGCGCGCGATCCAGAACGACGACTACGACGCCATGTCCACCCTCACGCTGATGCACAGCGACGACTTGCAAGCGATATATAAGTGGCAGACCCGGATCTCGGTGCCGCTGTCCATCCTCATTCTGGCGTTGATCGCCCTGCCGATAGGCCGGGTGCCGCCGCGGGCCGGCCGCTACGGGCGCGTGATCGTGGGCATCCTATTCTTCGTGGTCTATCTGAACCTGGTGCGTCTGTCCGGGCAGGCGATCGAGAACGGCCTGCTGCCGCCGGCGATCGGCGAATGGTGGGTGCACGTGGTGGTGCTGGCGATCGCGATCGGATTGATCGCGCGTGAGAACGGCTGGCCGCGCCGGCGCCGGCGCCGACGTGGAGGGGCGGCATGAACCTGATCATCGACCGCTATATCGCGCGGGCGATTTTGGCCGCGACCGGGGTCGTGGCGGGGGTGATCGCGGGGCTACTCTCGCTGATGCTTTTCATCAACGTTGTCGACGACATCGGCGACGGCAGTTTCGGCTTGGCCAAGGTGCTGATCTGGTGCGTGCTGATGCTGCCGACACGCATTTATCTCGTGCTGCCGGTGGTTTCGTTGCTCGGGGCGTTGCTCGCGCTCGGCGCGCTGGCGGCCGGCAGCGAATTGGTCGTCATCCGTAGCGCGGGCGTGTCGATGAAGCGGCTGGCCGTATCGGTGGGGATCGCCGGGCTGGTACTGGCGCTGATCACGGTGGCGCTCGGCGAACTGGCGGCCCCGCTCGGGGTGCAGAACGCCACCATGCTGCGCGACAAGGCCCGCCACGGCGAGGCGCGCCGCTCGGTCGACAACGGGCTGTGGCTGCGCCATAACGGTTATATCCTGCGGATCGATTCGGTGTTGCCGGGCGGTCGCATCAAGGGGTTGGACGCTTATCGGCTGAACGACGACGGCCAGCTCCAACTCGCCGTATCGGCGGACAACGCCCACGTCGACGGCAAGAAACTGGTGATCGACAACCCGCGCATCACGCGGCTGTCGCTCGAGCACAGCCGCACCGGCACACCGCCGCGGTTATCGCTGCCGATCGCCATCGAGCCGAATGTATTGCAACTGGCGGTTACCCAACCCGACGAACTTTCCTCCTACGGGCTGTGGCAATACATCAATTATCTCGATGCCAACGACATCGACGCCGACGACTATAAATTGGCGCTATGGCGCAACATCGTGACCCCGTTCACGGTATGGGTGCTGGTGATCTTCGCGTTGCCGTTCGCCTTCGGCTCGCTGCGCAGCGCCAGTGCGGGCCAGCGCCTGTTCATGGGCGGGTTGATCGGCCTGTTGTTCTTTCTGGTCAACGAGATCATCGCTTCCACCGGGCCGGTCTACGGTATCCCGCCGTGGGTGGCGGCGAGTCTGCCGACCGTGTTGCTCGCCGGCGGCACCGGATACTGGATGCACCGGCTGAATTGACGGCGCCGTCATACGTCCACGCCGGTGACCCGCGGCAGCCGGTCGAACCACGGCGCGGCGCGCTCGAGTTGCGCGGCGAGCCGGAACAGCAGGGTCTCGCCGCCGGGCGGGGCGACGAACTGGCTGCCCAGCGGCAGCCCCGATGCGCCGATGTACAGCGGAACCGACATCGCCGGCGCGCCGGTCAGGTTGGCGAGCTGGGTGAACGGTACGTGGCGCAGGTTCTCGTGCGCCATGCGATCGACGATGCCGGAGGCGAGCAGGACGCGCGCGCTGGGCAGCCGCAGCAGCGGGCGCAGCACGGCCTGTTGCCAGCCGGGCGTGGCCAGCTCGCCGATCGCGACCGGCGGGCCGGCCAGCGTCGGGAGCAGCAACAGATCATAGTCGGCATGAAAAGCGGCGAGTGCCTGCCGATAGCCCAGCCAGCGGCCGTGTATGGTGCTGTATTCGATCGCCGACAGACTGCGCCCGAGGTGAGCCATGGCGCGGGTGTCGAGCTCGAACTCGTGGGCGCGCGCGCCGGTCGAAGCCCGCACCTCGTCCACGATGCGCGCCATTTGTACGAACCACATCGACAGAAAGTCCTGACACAGCCGGGCGCCGTCGAGATCGGGGGCGGCCGCTTCGACCGCGTGGCCGAGATCGGTGAGCTGGGCGATCGTGTGCGCGAGTGCCGCGTCGGCTTCGGGGTGTAGCGGCTGTCCGAGCGGCGAGTCTTTCATTACGCCGATGCGCAGCGGTTTCGGATCGCGCTCGATCGCCTGGCGGTAGGGTTCGTCCGGGGGCGCGATACGCACGATCGCGCCGGGCTCGTAGCCGGCGGTGGCATCCAGCATGGCCGCGCTGTCGCGCACCGAGCGGCTGATGACATGGTCCACGGCGGCGCCGTGCATCATGTCGGTGCAATCCGGCCCGCCGGCAACGCGCGCCCGCCCCGGTTTGAGTCCGAACAGGCCGCAGCAGGCCGCCGGAATTCGGATCGACCCGCCGCCGTCGTTCGCACCGGCCATCGGTACCACGCCGGCGGCGACCGCGGCGGCCGAACCGCCCGACGAGCCGCCGGGCGTATGCCCGGGATGCCAGGGATTGCGCGTCGGGCCGTTCGCTTCGGGTTCGGTAATGCCTTTGGCGCCGAATTCCGGCGTGTTGGTCTTGCCGAAGATATTCACGCCGGCGGCGATGAATCGCCGCACGACTTCGGCGTGCACGGGCGGTTTGAAAGCGATGCGTTTGAGCGCGGCGTTGCCGTAGGTGGTCGGCACGCCGGCATAGTTCTGGAACAGGTCTTTGATCAGGAAGGGCGCGTGCGCGAACGGGCCCGATACTGCGGCGCCGGCGCGCTGGTCGGCGATCTCATCCATGCGATGGACCACACAGTTGAGCGTGGGATCGACGGCGTCCAGGCGTCGCCGCGCGGCGGCGAGTACCTCCGCGGGGGAGACTTCCCGGCGCGCGATCAGCTCGGCGAGACCGAGCGCGTCGTAGCGGACATAGTCGCGATGATCCATAGAGTGCCCCGCTTTTTTGACAAATCGACGAGCAATCGGCTGGCGCGCCCGGCGTCATGGCTGTTCATACGTTGTAAACTATAAAGCCACTATTTGAGCGGATCGGGGCAGATTGATTAAAGAACTAAGAAAGGTTGCACCGGACGAGCACGGCATCACGCGCGGCGATCTCAGCGAAGCGGCGTTGTCCGTGCTCGACGGTCTGCACGGCGCGGGCTACCGCGCCTGCCTGGTCGGCGGGGCGGTACGCGACCTGTTGCTGGGCGTGGCGCCCAAGGATTTCGACGTCGCCACCGACGCCGAGCCGGAGGCGGTGGTCGAGGTGTTCGGGCGCAAGGCGCGGTTGATCGGGCGACGGTTCCAGATCTGCCACGTGCGCTTCGGACGCGAGGTGGTGGAAGTCTCGACCTTCCGCGCCGATCCGGCCAATGCCGAAACCGAGGATACGCGCGAACTGGACCACGCCGGCCGTGTGCTGCGCGATAACGTGTTCGGCTCG
This sequence comes from Salinisphaera sp., assembly GCF_035690525.1. Classification (GTDB taxonomy): domain Bacteria; phylum Pseudomonadota; class Gammaproteobacteria; order Nevskiales; family Salinisphaeraceae; genus Salinisphaera. The sequence continues at coordinate 3,593 of NZ_DASSKM010000195.1, read as the reverse complement.
ATCGCCGAGGATGCGCGCCGGCGCGATTTCGCGATCAACGGTTTGTATCTGGATATCGCCGATCTGTGCATCTACGACTATGTGTCGGGCCTGGCCGACATCGAAGCGCGCCGCCTGCGTCTGATCGGAGATGCGCGCGTGCGTTACCGCGAGGACCCGGTGCGCATGATTCGTGCCGTGCGCATCGCGGCCAAGCTGGATCTCGCGCTCGAGGCCGCCGCCGAGCCGCCGGCCGATATGATCGATCTGCTGGCCGACGTGCCCGCCGCGCGCATGTTCGACGAAGTGCTCAAGCTGCTCATGCATCCCGCCGGGCCCAAGGTCTATCGCATGCTGCGGCGTTATCGTCTGCTGCGCCCGTTGTTCGAGGATACCGCGGCGGTGTTGGACTCGCCGACTGGCGCGGCCAGCGAGGCCTTGATCGAACACGCCATCGCCAATACGGCGGCGCGTATAAAAGCGGGCAAGCCGGTCACGCCGGCGTTCATATTCGCGGCCCTGCTGTGGCCGGCGGTGCGCGAGGGGGCGGCCAATCTCGAGCGCGAAGGCATGCCGGCCGCGCCCGCGCTGGCGAGCGCGCAGGCCCAGGTGGTGTCGCGCCAAGTGCAGCGGGTGGCGATTCCCAAGCGATTTTCGATTCCGATGCGCGAGATCTGGCAGCTCCAGCCGCGTTTTCACAAACGCCGCGGCCGCCACCCGGAACGTCTGATCCCGCACCCGCGGTTCCGGGCGGCCTACGATTTTCTGCTGTTGCGCGCCCAGGTCGGCGAAGTCGAGCCGGAACTCGCCGAATGGTGGACCGTGATCCAGGACGATCCCTCGACGCCGAAACCGGCCTCGGGCGCCGGGGCGCGGCGACGCAACCGCCGCGGTGGCGGGCGCCGTCGCAAGACCGCCACGGTCGATTGAAGCCGATGGTCGACCGGCATATCGCCTGGATCGGCCTCGGCAGTAATCTCGATGATCCGGCCGGGCGGATCCGGCGCGGCGTGGCCGAAATCGCGGCCGCGCCGGGAATCGAGCTGTTGGCCGTGTCGCCGCTGTATCGCACCGCGCCGGTCGGCGGGCCGGCCGAGCAGCCGATGTTCTGCAACGCCGCGGCCGTGCTCGCGACCGAACTGACGCCACATGCGCTGCTCGACGCGTTGCAGGCGATCGAGGCCGCGCACGATCGCGTGCGCGATGTCCGCTGGGGGCCGCGCACATTGGATTTGGATATTCTGGCCTACGACGAGCGCCGCCTGGACGACCGCGATCTGTGTATTCCCCATCCGCGGGCGCACGAGCGGGGGTTCGTGCTCGCGCCGCTGGCGGATATCGCGCCGGCACTGAGGCTGGGCGCGCACGGCCGGGTGATCGATTGTCTGGCCCGCGTCGCACGCGACGATATCCAGCTATGGGAGACGAGCCCGTGAAAGCCGGCCGCTATATCGCCATCGAAGGCCCGATCGGCGTCGGCAAGTCGACGCTGGCGAACCGGCTCGCCCGCGATTTGGATGCCGGTCTGCTCGCCGAGGCGCCGGACGAGAATCCCTTTCTCGGCGATTTCTACGACCATCCCGCCGCGCACGCGCTCTCGGCTCAGTTGTTCTTTCTTTTACAACGGGCGCGTCAGGTGGATTCGTTGCGCCAGTCGGACCTGTTCGGGCGCGGCTGTGTCGCCGATTTCATGTTCGACAAGGACCCGTTGTTCGCGCGGCTGACGCTGTCGGGGCCGGAACTCGCGCTGTACGAAGATATCTATGCGCGGCTGGCCTGGGCCGCGCCTCTTCCCGACTGCGTGATCTATCTGGACGCCTCGCTGGATACGCTTATGGCGCGCATCGTCAAACGGGGGCGGGCGGCGGAAAACAACCTGGAACGCGACTATCTGGCGCGTGTGGTCGCGGCCTACCGCGCGCATTTCGCGGCCTACGACGCCGCGCCGATCATCCGCGTGGATGCCGAGGCGATGGACCTGATAGGCGACGAAAACGACTATCGTGCGGTGCTGGCGGCACTGGAGCGCCGCGAGAGCGAGCAGCGGCTGCCCCGGCGATTGAGCGCGATGCTATAGTCCGCGCCATGCATATCAGTCCCTATCCTCATCTGCAGCAGCAGAGTCGTAAACCGCTCACCATTGCCGATTTGGCGAACATGAAGGCCGAAGGCGAAAAAATCGCCAGCCTGACCTGCTACGACGCCAGCTTCGCCGCGCTCGAGGACCGCGCCGGAGTCGATCTGGTATTGGTCGGCGACAGTCTGGGCAATGTCGTCCAGGGCGCGGCCACGACGGTCGGCGTCTCGCTCGACGACATGGTCTATCACAGCCGGATCACCGCGGCCGGGCTGGAACGGCCGTTCTTGATGACCGATCTGCCATTCCTGTCGTATGCGACCAAGGACGCGGCCCTGGCCGGCGCGCATCGCCTGATGGCCGAGGGCGATGCCAAGATGGTCAAGATCGAGGGCGGAGCGGAAATCGCCGAGACCGTCGATCACCTGGCGACTTACGGGGTGCCGGTTTGTGCCCACCTCGGGTTGCGCCCGCAATTGGTGCACAAGCTGGGCGGATTCAAGGTCCAGGGCCGCGACGAGGCCGCGGCCGAGGCGATGTGCCGGGATGCGGCCACGCTCGAACAGGCCGGCGCCGATCTGCTGCTGCTCGAATGCGTGCCTTCCGCGCTGGCCGCCCGCATCACGGCCGCGGCGAAGGTGCCGGTCATCGGCATCGGCGCGGGCCCGGATACCGACGGCCAGATCCTGGTGATCTACGACATCCTCGGACTGTCGCCGGGCAAGAAGCCGCGTTTTGTGAAGAACTACATGCAGGACGCCGACGGGCTGGACACGGCCACCGCCGATTACGTGGCGGCGGTGAAGGATCGCCGCTATCCGGCGCCGGAGCACGGCTTCAACTAGATTCCCGGGACGGCTTGTCGATGCAAGTGTTGAACACCATAGACGCGGTACGCCAATGGCGCGCCGGGGCGCACAATGTCGGCCTCGTGCCCACCATGGGCAATCTGCATGCCGGCCATTTGGCGTTGGTCGCGGCGGCGCGGGCGCGCTGCGATTGCGTGATCGCGAGCATCTTCGTCAATCCGTTGCAGTTCGGGCCGAACGAGGATCTGGCGACCTATCCGCGCACCCTCGACGCCGATCGCGCCGCGCTTACTCATGCCGGGGCGGATGCCTTGTTCGCGCCGGGCGTCGACGACATGTATCCCGAGGGCGGCAGCGCGACCACGATCGAGGTCGCCGGCATCACCGAAATGCTCTGCGGCCGCAGCCGGCCCGGCCATTTTCGCGGCGTGGCCACGGTGGTGAACAAGCTGTTCAATATCGTACGCCCGGACGCCGCGTTCTTCGGCGAGAAGGATTACCAGCAGCTCGCCGTGATTAAGCGCATGGTCGCCGATCTATGCATGAACGTGGCCGTCGAAGGCGTTCCGACGGTGCGCGACGACGACGGGCTGGCCTATGCCTCGCGCAACAACTATCTCGATAACGCCCAGCGCCGACAGGCGCTGGCGCTGTCCGCCGCGATCGCCGAAGTATGCGATCGCCTGGCGCGCGGCCAGCGCGACTTTCGGGCGCTGGAGGCGCGCGGC
>NZ_DASSKM010000194.1:0-20522 GCF_035690525.1 Salinisphaera sp. | reverse complement strand
CTCGGCTTCGCTTCGTTGATGGCGTTTCCGATTATCCGAATCTTCTTCGGCGACCAATGGGATACAGCCGTGCCGATCCTGCGTTTTCTGGCGTTGGCGTCGGCCTTGGCGTTGTTGGTGCTGCAATATCAAAATTTTTTGACCGCGATCGGCCGCGTGGGGTTGGCGGCGCTGTGGATGACCGCCTGGCAGGTGATCACCATCGGCGCGTTGATAGGCGGGGCGTTCGTCAGCGTAGTGGCGGTGGCGGCAGCGCTGGTGCCGGCCACGGCGATCGCGGTCGCGGGGGTGTCCATCGGGCTGGTGGTATGTACGGACATCACGATACGCGACTACTTGCGCGCGCTCGCGCCGAGCGCGGTGTTGGCGGCGTTTGCATTGGCGCCGGCCGCGCTGCTACGAATTTTTCTGGTGCCGACGTCGGATAATCTATGGGGCCCGCTGGTCGGCGCCGGTGCGCTGCTAATCATCGGCGGCCTGGCCGGCGCTTGGCTGGCTAATCATCCGCTCTGGCGGGAAGTCCGGGTTTTGCTGGAAAAACGTCGTAATTTCCGCCCGGCGGCCCGCGAATCATGAGGTTGCTCGAAACAATCCGCGATCGCCCGGGTCTCGATCGCGCGGCCGGCGCGGCGCTCGCCGTGTTGGCGCTGCTGGTGGTCGTGGTGTTCAGCCAGGTCCACACTGGCTACGCATTCTTTTATTCCGATGCACCGCGGCGTGCGCTGAACGGCGCGTTCATTCTGGACCTGGTCAAGGCGTTTCCCATCCATGACCCGGTGCAGTGGGCGTACGACTACTACGCCCAGTATCCGGCGCTGACCATTCTGTTCTACCCGCCGCTGTATCCGGCGGTACTGGCCGTAGCCTATGCGGTGCTCGGTATCTCGCAGACGAGCGCGGTGGTGGTCAACGGGCTGTTCTATCTCGGCCTGGTCTGGGGTATGTACCGACTGGCCGGCCGTTATCTCGATCGGGGCGCGGCGTTGGGCGCGGCCGCCATCGTGGGCGCCGCGCCGGAAATCGCGTTCTGGGGCCGCCAGATCATGACCGATGTGCCGGCCACGGCGGCGTTGGTCTGGGCGTCCGCCGTCTTCGTCGATTACCTGCGAAACAGGCGCGCCCGCGATCTTTACTGGAGCGCCGCGCTGGCGCTGGCGGCGGTCTGGTTGAAGCTTACCGTTTGTTTCATGCTGCCGGTATTCGCTGTCGCGCTGTTGCTCGCGGAAGGGCGGTGGATTTGGCGTTCGGCGCGGCATTGGATTGTGCTCACGGGCGTGGTCGTAGGGCTGCTGCCGCTAGCCTGGCTGACGCTGCATTTCGGGCAGACCAACGTGCAGTCGGTGGCCGGCGTGCCGGACGGGGCGGTCGGGCGTCTTTCCGTAGCCAATTGGCTGTGGTACGCGAAGCGCGCCCCGGAAATGCTCGGCTGGCCGACGACGGTCGCGCTCGCGCTCGGCTTGGCGGCCGGGTTACTGGCCTGGGCCGGACCCGGCCGGGTCGATCGCCGCTGGTTGCTTCCAATCGCTTGGGCCGTGGTCGGCTATGTTTTTTTCTCCGCGATCGACTTAAAACATCCGCGCTTCATGATCCCGGTGCTGCCGCCGTTTGTCTTGATCGGGGTCGGCGGTCTGCGGTGGCTGCTGCGCCGGTGGCGGAACCCGTTTCGAATCGTGCTGGCGTGCATCGCGGCCGCCACGTTGGCGATCACGCTCGTCGTGCATCCGCCGCTCTACGTCGGCGGCTATGCCTCGATCGTCAAAGCGGTGGCACAACGTGCGCCGAAAAAGACCAACATCGTGTTTTCCGGCTATCGGGACGGCGCGTTCATATTCGCGATGCGCGCCATCGGCGACCGGCCGGATTTGGCCACCATCCGGGCCGACAAGCTGCTGCTGTCGATCGCGATCCGGCGTTCGGCGGGCGTCGAGCAAAAGGATTTGACGGCCGACGAGATCGCGCGGGAACTGACCCGGCTCAAGGTTTCGTACGTGGTGGCGCAGGACGGGTTTTGGACCGATCTCGTCGAGATGCGGCGCCTGCAGAAGGTATTGCATTCCTCCCAGTTCGAGCCCGTCGCGCATTACCGTTTGCCCCGCAATTTCCAAGCGCCGGATCGCGAGATCACCGTGTATCGCAATCGGGCCGAGCTGCCTAAAAAACGCCCGCCGCGTGCGATCGACCTACCCGCTATCAACCATACGGTGAAGCAGAACTAAGAAGATATCTAGGCAATACGGGCCGAGCCGGGCTTAGTGCTTGCGGATATCGACTTCGTTGCCCACGCGGCGCGCGTCATAACCATCGAACAGGTACCGGGTGTCGGGGTCGTACCAGTCGTTGATGCGGAAAGACCAGTTGAATTCCAGATGCAGCAGGCCGCCCCTCACCAGCTGATTGTTCATGATGTCCTCGAGGAAGAACGCCCATTCGGCGGCACCCCAGATCGCTTTACTGTTGGGCCGGTTGAACGCCAGCTGATAGGCGGTGACATAATCGTAGGGCCGGTCTGGTTGCGCTAGCGGCTCGAAGGGGTCGACGCGTTGTTTGACGCGCGAGATTTTGAGTGCCTCGATGACCCGGTCGTAGAGCCGATGGTCCGGAATGTCGATCGCCGAGGCCTGATGCTCCATGTATTCGCAGACGTAGGGGAAATAACCGAACCCGGTGCCGATATCGAGAATACGGCGATAGCGGCATTTGTGCAGACCAAGCCGTAGCGCGCGCTTAATGTTCTCGACCATCCAGGGCCGGATATGGAAATACTTGAAATCCACCAGCCGCCGATCGGGCTCCAGCACTTCCTCGTCGCGAATCGCGAGCAGTTCGTCTGTGTTCAGCGTGGCCATGACATGATCGGCCATACGTTGCGCATTGTAGGTATAGCGGAGTTCGCGAAGATTGAGTCGATGTCGTTGCACTGGAATCCCTTCCCGTCGTATGCCTCGTCGCCAACGTAAGACACGGTTATTGCGGCGGCACAGTGTATAACGCGGCAGGAAGAGTTGATACGGGGATAACGTGTATTGCTTGTGCGCACGAACATTTCGTTACCCATTACAATGCCGAATTCGAAGAGCCGTCACGGAGTGAATGAATGACCGATAGCGACCTGCCGACGCCTGATACCGCCGCCGGCAGACGTCGGCGACGGTTTTTGCTCCGCAAGCGACTGTATCAGCGGCTGTGGGGCGGCCGGGCGGCCAATGAAACGCCGGTGGTGGTGTTTCTCGCGGGTACGCCGGATATCGGTAACGGCTACGTAATCAATGCGTTGGAATCGAACTTCGACACCGATGTCTATCGCGGCGGCGATACGCGGGTTTTTGAGAATAACCGGCTGCGCGGCGACGATGTATTGCGCCGGCTGATCGGACGTTCACGTGCCCCGTCGGTCATATTCGTCACCGGGGGCGAATCGGACGGCATCGCGCCGCTGATCGAGCGATTCTCGCCGGCGCGTGTGCTGTGGTTCTATGAATCCTGCGAGCGTTTCATCATGCGCGCGCCGCGGGTGCTGAACGAGAACGACACCCGGCGGTTCCTCTGGGAGCGCGCGGAGCGTCGCGACGGCCCGCTGCCGAGCGCATTGGCTTCCTTGATCGGTGATCGCCCGGACGGCGCCACCGTCTGGGCGCTGGCCTGGTACGCGATTCATAATGCCTACCGTCAGCAGCGGCTCGACAAGCGCGGCGCGGCTCATCTGGTCGCCGAGCGCACGCTGACCCAAGCGCCGGCCGCCACGATGGACGGCCTGTTCGAAATCATCGGCGTCGGCTCCGGGCGCGGCAAGGATGCGCCACGGTTTCGGGCCAAGCGCCGTCGCGGCCGCGCGCCGGTGCTGCCGGAGGCGGTGCGCGAAGCCTGTGGCGAGTTGCAGACCTGGCTGGACGCGCACGCGGCGGATCCGGCCGATCGCTCGTGATACTCGCCGCGCAGCTCGTCGTCCTCGGCGCGCTCGCAATCGCACTGGCGCTGCTGATACGACACTGGCCCTATCCATCGCCGTTGATCCGGCCGCTGTTGCCGCCGCTACAGCGTTGGCCGGAAGCCCAGATCCGGCGATGGCTCGAGAATCAGCGGTTTCACCCGCGTTATCTCGTATTCTTCGACCGCGATCCGGAGCGTTGTCCGCCCACCGGCGAGACGCTGATCGCGCCCGCCGACGGGCTGGTGATCGACACCGGTTGCCGCGACGGCATCCGTTATATCGTGATCGCGTTGTCGTTTTGGGACATGCACGTACAACGCAGCCCGGTGGCCGGGGTCGTGGCGTCGGTGGATCGCCTGGGCGCGGCCTACACCGACGGTGAAGGGCGCGAGTTCGCCTTCCTGCGCGCCAAGCGCTGCCCGGTCCAGACCCGCACGGTGATCGAATCGCGCGGCGGTGTCGTGGCCGTGCGCCAGATCACCAGTCTTGCCGCGCGGCGCATCGAAACCTGGGTAAGCCCCGGCGCGCGGGTCGAGCGCGGCCAGCGTATCGGGCGAATCCGCCTGGGCAGCACGGTGGTGCTCGAAGTCGCCGAGCCCCTGCGCTGTCTGGTGAGTCCGGGCGAGCGCGTGCGCGCCGGCGAAACGCCGTTGGTCGAAATGCAAGAAGCGACGCGCTGATGTCCGGCGGGCTGCTCGCCGGGGGCCATATCGGCTGGACGCCGTTCGCCGTGCTCATCTATTGCGGCGTCGCGGTGCTGGTCATCGATTACGTCTGGCGCCGGGTTACCATGCCGGCCTGGTTGTTACTCGCGGCGGGCGTCGCGGCGTGGGGGGCGGGGCTCGCCCTGTTGCTCGCGCTCAGCTGATTGGATTTATCATTGATGCCATTGAGGAAAGATCGGCAATGAAAGTATTTCTGACCGGCGGCGCCGGTTTCATCGGCTCCCATACCGCGCTGGTGCTCGTCGAGGCCGGCCACGATGTCGTGGTCTACGACAATCTGTCCAACGCATCGCGCGAGTCGCTGAACCGGGTCGAGCGGCTTACCGGCGGGCGGATCGCGTTCATCGAGGGTGATATCCGCGACGGCGCCCGGCTGGATCGCGTCTTTGCCGAATCGGATATCGACGCGGTGATTCATTTTGCCGGCCTCAAGGCAGTGGGCGAGAGCACCGAACAGCCGCTGGCGTACTACGAGAACAACGTCGCCGGCACGCTGACGCTATGCCACGCCATGGACCGGGCCAACCTGCGCACGCTCGTGTTCAGTTCCTCGGCCACCGTGTATGCCGAATCGCGCGAGATGCCGTTGCCGGAAGACGCGCCCACCGGGCGGCCGACCAATCCCTATGGCAGTTCGAAACTGATGATCGAATGGCTGCTGCGCGATCTACAGACGGCCGATCCGCGCTGGTCGATCGCGCTGCTGCGTTATTTCAATCCGGTGGGCGCGCACGAGTCCGGGCGTATCGGCGAGGACCCGCAGGGGCGCCCGAACAATCTGTTGCCGTTCATAAGCCAAGTGGCGGTTGGCCGGCTGCCCGAACTGGCGGTCTATGGCAACGACTATTCGACCCGCGACGGCACCGGCGTGCGGGATTATATCCATGTTATGGATCTGGCCGCCGGCCACCGGGCCGCGCTCGACGCGATCGCCGGTAGCGCCGGGCTGTGGACTTGGAATCTCGGTACCGGACGGGGTTATTCGGTGCTCGAAATGATCCGTGCGTTCGAAAACGTCGCCGATCGCGAGATCGCTTACCGCATCGCGCCGCGTCGGCCGGGCGACGTGGCCGAATGCTGGGCGGACGCCTCGCGCGCCGAACGCGATCTAGGTTGGCGCGCCGAGCGTGGTCTGGAAGAAATCATGCGTGACGCCTGGCGCTGGCAGCGCGAAAATCCCGAGGGCTATCGCGACGCCGGCTGAGGCGTGGACTTTTCCAGGTGTAAGGCACACACCGAGCCCTCGTTACGGCGCCGGCGACTTGCCGCGACAATCGTTACATCATTTCCAATTCGCTGCGTAGGGCCGCGACGTGGCCTTCGGCATCGACATGATATTTCGCCAGTTCGACCAGGCCCTCCGCATTGACGACGATCGTCGAGCGAATGACGCCGGTGACGGTCTTGCCGTTTCGGGTTTTTTCGCCCCAGGCGCCCCAAGCCTCGATGGTCCGGTGCGTGGGATCGGACAACAGCGGAAACGTCAGGTGGTGATTGTCGCGAAAGCCGCGTAGCGCTTCGGGTTCGTCGGGCGAGACGCCGACCACATCGTAGCCCGCCGAAGCCAGCGAAGTGATGTTGTCTCGAAAATCACAGGCTTCGGTCGTGCAGCCCGGTGTTTCGGCCTTGGGGAAGAAGTAGACGATCAATGTGCGTCCGCGATAGTCCCCCAGTGTGACCGTTCGGCCCTGGTCGTCAACGAGTTCGAAATCGGGCGCCTTCTGTCCTGCGGTGAGCTGATTGGTCATGGTTTCAAGATCTCCTTATGGCTGCAGTGTCATCAGTGTAATGACGTGCGCGGCGCCTGCGAATCATGCGGCCGATTCGTTGGATACCACGGGGATTTCATTGCCGTCGGCATCGAGAACTTTGCCGTTTTCGCAGTAATCGCCTTCTTCCAGTGCATCGACGACCTCGCGCTTGATCTGTCGATTGGTGCCCGCGGCGAATACCGATGGATTTTGCGGCGTACCCCAGCGAAAGTGATTAAACAACAGATTCAGGGTCACTGCGACAATCGCGGCGGCGCTGATGCCGGAATGAAATATGGTCTGGAACCAATGGGGAAAGGCCGCATAGAACGAGGGGGCCGCCATGGGTATGACGCCGACGCCAATCGATACCGCGACGATAATGAGATTCATGTTGTTGTCGTAATCGACAGACGCGAGGGATCGAATCCCGCTGGCGGCGACGGTGCTGAACAGGATCAGGCCGGCGCCGCCGAGCACCACCGGCGGAATGGTGGCTACGAACGCGCCCAGTACCGGAATCAATCCCATTAGAAACAGAATCAGCGCGCCGGCCGCAACGGCGAATCGGCTCTTGATCCCGGTTACGGCGACCAAGCCGACATTTTGTGCGAACGCGCTTTGGGTGAACGAGCCGAAGACCGGCGAGACCATGCTGGACGCCATGTCGGCCCGCAGCCCGTTTGCGACCCGCTTGCTGTCGATATCGGTGCCCACGATTTCGCCGATGGCGAGGATGTCGGCGCTGGTTTCCGTGAGAATCACGAGCACCACGATGACCATCGACACGATCGCGGCGATATTGAACGTCGGCAGGCCCAGGGCGAACGGGTGAGGCAGGGCGAACAGCGAAGCGCCGGCCACGCCGGAGAAGTCGGTCTTGCCGGCCGTGTAGGCGACCAGCGTGCCGAAGACGATGGAGAGCAGGAACGACAGGCGCGATATCGTGCCGCTGCCGACCTTGCTCAACAACAGCGCAATGGCGAGTGTGAGCGCGGCGAGCCCGATGTTGGCGATGCTGCCGTAGTCGGCCGCGCTCTTGTCGCCGCCCATCGCCCAATGGGCGGCGACGGGAACCAGGGTGATGCCGATCGTCGTGATCACACTGCCGGTCACGACCGGCGGAAAGAATCGAATGAGCTTGGAAAATACCGGGGCGATCGCCAGCCCGATGGCCGAGGATACGATCACGGCGCCGAAGATGGCCGGAATGCCGCCGGCGCCCGAGGCGATGACGACCATCGTTGATACGCTGGCGAACGACACGCCCTGTACAAGCGGCAGCTTCGAGCCGAAAAACGGCACTCCAAGTGTCTGCAGCAGGGTGGCCAGGCCGGCCATGAAGAACGTGGCGGTGATCAGCGTGCCGGTATCGGCGGTCGACAGGCCGGCGGCCTGGCCGATGATGAGCGGGACGGCCAGCAGCCCGGCATACATGGTCAGGACATGCTGCAGCCCATAGACAAAGCTGGCGCCGAGCGTATAACGCTCGTCTTCCGGCCGGCCTCTGCCGCGCTCGCGCCGGCTGTTGTGCGCCCGGCCGGCCGGCGGCGCATGGGTGGTTTCGCTGGATTGATTGTGTGCGGGGTCGTCGTGCTCGACAGCCCTTTGAAAGTTGTCGTTTTGTGCGGCGCTCAGGCTCTTATTCATGGGATCTCCTCCGTTGCCTGTAGGTCCGGCGATCGGACTGCGGCGGTTTAATTCGCCGCGGTCTGCGGCTTTCTTCAACAGAAGCCGGCCATGCCCTCCCAAGCGTTGCCCGCGTCGCCGGCATCGTCGCGCGCGACCGTGGCTTCGATCAGCCCGTACGGCCGGTCGGCGGCATAGAACACCTCGTTGGGGTTGTCCTGTCCGAACGGCGCCAGATCGACGACGAAGTGATGCTTGTTGGGCATCGAGAACTTGATTTCGTCGATCTCGGGGTGCGCTTCGAGGGCTTTCGTGCCCATGTCGAACAGGGTCTGCTGCAACGCGGACGAGTAGCGTTCGGCGAAACCTTCCAGAAACAGCGCCTTGACGCTCTCGTATACCGTGTTGAAGTCCACGTCCTTGCTGTTGTAGCGCCAGCGCGCGGTGACATCGGTCGACAGGATGCGGTCGTCGGTTTCTTCCAGCGTGGTGTAGGTGCCCTTCGGATAGCCTTCGAAACCCGATTCGGTCGATTTGAGCACCGTCAGGTTGGTCAGGCCGCCGAATACGTGATCCACGTCGCCGTCCCTGACCAGGACCGCGGTCCGGGTTTCCTGGCGGTTCTGCACGAACGAATGATCGTGCGCGGCGCCGTGCGATTGGATCCGGTCCCAACCGTATTGCTCGGCTTCCCAGCGCCCGCCGCTGACCCAGTCGAAATTCGACGTAAAATGCTCGCCGAGCTTGAGCAGGAAGGCCTCGGGCGAACCGACTCCGGTGCGCGCCAGGCCGAAGATCGTGTTCTTCTGCGTATCGGTCGGCACGACGTGTTCGTTGTTGCCTTCGAGGTAAGCGGATTCGAAATCACCGCAAAGTTCGGAGGTCACGCACAGATCCTCGATCTCGTGGCGCTCGGTGTCGCGCGTGATTTTGACAACATGAACTTCGGCCTTGCCGTATTGGTTGGCTCCGAGCACGAAACGATGGTTTTGGTGCATGTCAGCTACCTCTGTAGGTGGAGTAGGCGAAGGGGCTGAGCAGAAGCGGCACGTGGTAGTGTTGATCCGCGTCTGCGATCTCGAAGGTCAGTGCCACTTCGGGAAAGAAGGTCGGCGTGTTGTGGCGGGCGAAATAGGCGCCGGTGGCGAACGACAGGCGATAGACGCCGGTGTCCAGTTGCCGCGGGCCCAGGTCGCGAATGCGCCCATCGCTGTCGGTCGTGCCGCCGGCGATGCTCGACCAGCCGTTATCCCGCTGGACGAGCAGTTCGACCTGGACGTTCGCGGCTGGCCGGCCGGATGACGTGTCGAGAATATGGGTCGTGACGTGGGATGCGTTCATGAGTCGATGACTCCCTCGAGTCGTAGCAGAGCGATTTCGCGAAGCTGGCCGGCGATGACCGCCAGCTCCTCGTCCTCGGTGTGGGCCATCCGGCGCTCGAGCTCGGATAGGATTTCCGAGCGTGAGCGGCCGGCCGCGCGGATCAGAAAGACCCGATCGAACCGGCGCTCGTAATCGGCGTTGCCGTCTGCGAGCGCCTGCTCGAGTTCGGCGGAGCTATCGCCGAGGCCGGCTTGTTCCGCGGCCGACATTCGGGCCTCCGCGCCCGAGCCGGCGGCGCGCTCGCCGATGCGCGGATGGTGGGCCAGAGCGCTGTCGATCTCGGCGGTTGTGAACGGCTCGGCCGCCACGCGTGCCGTGTCGAGCACGAATGCGAGGTCTGGATACGGACGTCGATCCACGATGGCCTCGCCCCAGCGCGCAATATCCAGGCAGGGGCGGACGGCCGCAACGGCGGTATCGCGGTCGATGGTATTGAATTCCTCGAGGGTCATTTCGGAACTCGTGTCGTGGGCTGAATCTTCATTGGCATATCGATCACCCGGCGAGATCCACGACCCGCCGCGCCACGGCGAGGTCTTGTAGGCCCACGCCGGTCCCATCGAACACGGTGATATCGCGATCCGATGTGCGGCCGGGACTGTCGCCGTTGATCACCCGGCCGATCGGGATGATGTCGTCGATCGATAACGTGCCGGCATTGACGGCATGCTGGCACTCGCCGATCTCAGCGGCCTGGATCGGCTCGTCGGTGAACACCCGGGCGCCGTCCAGAATGCGATGGTCGATCTCCTGCTTGCCGGCGGTGTCGGTGCCCATGCAGGCCAGATGCGTGCCGGGACGGATCTGCGAGGCCTCCAGCAGCGCTTCATGGCAGGCGGTGATCGTGACGATGGCATCGGCCTGTGCGCCGAGCTGGTCGCGCGTGACGCGTTCGAACCCGAGGCCGAGTTCGGCGGCGACTTCGGCCAGGCCTTCGAGCTTGTCGGCCGACCGGTTCCAGGCGACGACGCGCTGGAAATCGCGTTGTGCGGCGGCGGCCCGCAGTTGAAATGCCGCCTGATGGCCGGCGCCGACGATCCCCAGCGTCTTCGCATCGGCCCGGGCGAGATGCCGGATCGACACCGCGCAGGCGGCGGCGGTGCGCATGGCCGTCAGATGATTGCCCGATACCATCGCCGTCGGCTGCCCGGTATCGGGATCGAACAGGGCCACCGTCGATTGATGATTGGTCAGGCCGTGCTCGGCATTGTGCGGCCAATAGCCGCCGGCCTTCACGCCGAGCGTCATCGTGCTCTTGTCGATGCCGGACTTGAAACCGTACAGCGCGTCGGCGTGCCCGATGGCTTCGCGGACCACCGGGAAATTGCGTGCCTCGCCGCGCGCCATGCCCGCGAACACGGATTCCACGGCGGCGAAGGCTTCCGTGTCGCCGATGATCGAGCGCGCGGTGTCCTCGTCGATGAACTTCATGTGTATCGCTCCCACGTCTACAGGCACATGCCGCGGGCCGTGACCGGCAGCACGCGTTCGACCACGCCGTCGCGCACGCCGACATACCAGTCGTGGATATTCACGGTCGGATCGCAGTGGCCGGGAACCAGTTTGAGCTTCTCGCCGAGTTTCAGGGCGTTGTTCGGATCGCTGATCACGCCGTGCTCGTCGGAAGCGCCGACGTATTCGATATCATCGCGCCCGAACACGACCGCCGGGCCGGAATCGACGCTCTGAGCTTTCAAGCCCGCGTCGCATATGGCTTTTTCGGCCTTGGTCTTGCTCATCACCGTGGTGTAGAGAAACAGGCTGTTCTCGAAGTCGTCGATCAGGCGGCCATCGTCCATGGCGATCCGCTGGTAGTCCGCATCCATGAAGATATAGGAGCCGCACTGCAACTCGTTGTAGATGCCGCTGGTGCCCTCAAACGCATAAGTGCCGGTGCCGGCCCCGCCGATAATGTCGCAGCGCAGCCCCTTGTCGGCGAGCCGGTCGACGGTGTCGCGGACCATCGCCACGGCCTTGTCGATCTTGCCCTTGCGCTCGTGGTAATCGTGCACGTGCTGGGCCTTGCCCTGATAGGCTTGCAGGCCGGCGAATCTGAGATGCGCGGCGGCATCGATCTTCTGGGCCAGTGGCACGGCCGGCGCGCCCGGGGCAACCCCGCAACGACCCGCGCCGACATCGATTTCGACCAGCACCTCGAGGGTGGCGCCGTATCGAGCCGCGGCCGCTTCGAGATCATCGATATTGTTCGCGTCGTCGGCGCAGACCAGAACGCGGGCCTGGGTGGCCATCGCCGCGAGGCGCTCGATCATATGCGGATTGACGACCTCGTTGGATACCAGCAGGTCACGCACACCGCCGTGCAGCAGGGCTTCGGCTTCGCTGACCTTCTGGCAGCAGACGCCGACAGCGCCGCGCGCCAGTTGGTCGTGCGCGATATCGGCGGACTTGTGCGTCTTGGCGTGGGCGCGGTGCCGCAGGCCCTGTTCGTTGACGAAGCCCGCCATGCGATCGAGGTTGCGCTCGTAGGCATCCAGATCGATCAGCAGGCAGGGGGTGTCGATATCCTCGATGCGGGTTCCGATCGTGGCCGGGGTATTGGAAAGCATTCGTATCTCCTCGTAATGAGTATCGTGGGCGGCCGTCGTGGGCGCGCTCAGCGGTTGTCGTGCATCCACGGCAGGTTGTCGAGATCGACATTGCCGCCGGTTAGAATCACGCCGACGCGTTGTCCGGCGAACAGCCCGGGGTTCTTGAGAACGGCTGCCACGGCGACGGCGGACGACGGCTCGATGACGATCTTCATCCGCTTCCAGACCAGGCGCATGGCGTCGACGATCTCGCCCTCCGAGACCCGCAGTACGTCGGTGACGTAGTGCGATACGAAGTGCCAGGTATAGGGCTTGAGCGATACGCGCAGCCCATCGGCGATCGTGTCGGGCGCATCGTCGGGAATGATCCGGCCGGCATGGAACGATCGATAGGCGTCGTCGGCCTGCGCGGGCTCGGCCGCATAGACCCGGGTATTCGGCGCAATCGTCGAACAGGTCAGGGCGCTGCCGCTGATCATGCCGCCGCCGCCGATCGGTGCGATTACCGCATCGAGCCCGCCGACCTGATCCATGAACTCCTTCGAACAGGTGCCTTGGCCGGCGATGACCCGGGGGTCGTTGTAGGGATGGACGAAGTGGGCGCCGCTTTGTTCGATGACGCCGTCGAGCGTGCGCTCGCGGTCGGACAGCGAGGGTTCGCAGGGGGTGATTTCGCCGCCGTAGCCGCGTACCGCTTCCATCTTGGCTTTGGGCGCGGTATGCGGCATCACCACCTGACAGGGGATGCCGCGACACTGGGCGGCCCGCGACAGCGAGAGCGCGTGGTTGCCGCTCGAGTGGGTCGCCACGCCGTGCTCGGCGGCCTTGTCGCTGAGGCTGAATACGGCATTCGTGGCGCCGCGGGCCTTGAACGCGCCGGCCTTCTGAAAGTTCTCGCACTTGAAGTGCAGATCGGCGCCGGTCATGTCGTTGAAGGTCTGGCTGGTCAGCACCGGCGTTCGATGGGTCCACGGGGCGATGCGCTCATGGGCGGCGCAGACATCGTCGTAGGTGGGAATCGCCAGACGCTTTGTCTCGGTTTCGGTTGCCGGACTTGTCGTCATCACGCCACCTCCTGCTTCCAGCGATTCCGGGTGGCGCTGTAATAGGCTTGTGCCGCGGCGACGCCGGAGCCCATCTCGATCGGATAATCGAGATTGGCCATGGCCATTTCGGCCGCGGCCAGACCCGAAAGCGCCATGACGTCGGTCATGTCGCCCAGATGGCCGATTCGAAAGACCTTGCCGGCGACATCGCCGAGCCCGCCGCCGAACGACACGCCGTAGTGTTCGTAGGCGTGGCGCACGAGCAGCCCCGAGTCATAACCGCGTGGCACCTGAACGGCGGACACGGTGTTCGAATACAGTTCGGGCCGCTTGGCGCAAAGCGACAGTCCCCAGGCATCGACTGCGCGCCGCACGCCTTCGGCGATACGACGATGGCGGGCGAAGACTTGAGGCAGGCCTTCGTCTTTCAGCATGCTCATGCTTTCGGCCAGGCCGCGGATCAGCCCGACCGGCGGAGTGTAGGGAAAACTGCCGGCGCGATTGGCCTCCCGCATGGCCCGCATATCGAAATAGGCCCGCGTGCAGCGCGAGGCATGGCACGCTTCGAGCGCCTTGGGGCTAAAGGCGAGGACCGCAAGCCCGGGCGTGAGCATCAAGCCTTTCTGCGAGCCGGTGACCGCGACGTCCACGCCCCACTCGTCCATCCGGAAATCGATACTGGCGATCGAACTCACGCCGTCGACGAACAGCATCGCGGGATGGTGGGTTTGATCGAGCGCTTTTCGCACGGCGCCGACATCGCTGGTCACGCCGGTGGCGGTCTCGTTGTGGCATACCAGCACGGCTTTTATGCGATGCTCGGTATCGGCCGCCAGGATGCGTTCGTATTCGGCGACGGGCACACCTTCGCCCCAGTCGGCCTCGACCGCGTGCACGTACAGATCCTGCCGCCGACACAGCTCGATCCAGCGGTGCGAGAACATGCCATAACGCCCGGCCAGGACTTCATCGCCCGGGGACAGGGTATTGGTGACGGCCGCCTCCCAGCCGCCGGTGCCGGTCGAGGGAAATAGAAAGACTTCGCCGACGCTGGTGCCGAAGATGCTCTTCAGCGACTGCAGCAGTGGCACGAAATGGCGCTCGAAATCGGGGGCGCGATGATCGATGCTCTGCATGTCCATCGCATGCCGGAGACGATCGGGAATATTGGTCGGCCCCGGAATGAAAACCGGATTCTGTGTAGGCATGAAATATCTCCTATTGACCATTATTAGAGAATAATTGTTAAACGCATGCCCCTCAAAGAAAATATCGAGATATTGAAATTTATGATGAAAAAATATAACTTAATGATATTAAATGGTTAAATAAAAGTAACGAGCTATCGTTTTTAGCTCGTGGAAAATTCAATGAGTCGAGATCGGCTCGAAACGACGGTGAAACCATGGCCAGTCGACCAAATACGCCCCGGTCTCGAGGCAGGCCGCGAAAGAAAGACGGCAACTCGGCGGATTCCAAATTGCAGTCGGTGGACCGCGCGCTCATGGTTTTCAAACTGTTGTCGGAAGAGGTCAAGGCCACGCTCAACGTCATTTCTGCGACCGCCGATCTGCCGTTCTCGACAACGCACCGGATTCTGGAAACATTAAGATCGCGCAGCATGGTTTATTTCGATGAGGCCGATCAGACATGGAGCGTCGGCGTGGAGGCGTTTCGGATCGGCCAGGGTTACGCCCGTCGAATGAATTTTCTCGACGTCGGACGCGAAGCCATGCGCGCGTTGACGGATCGCACCGGCGAGACGAGCAACATCGCGGTGTTTGAAAACAGAGAGGTGATTCATGTCTCGCAGATCGAAACCGAGGCGCCGATACGTGCCTTTGTTCCACCGGGATCGCGCAGTCATCTGCATGCTTCGGGGATCGGCAAGGCGTTGCTGGCGCATATGAAGCGGCAATTCGTTCTGGACCAGATCGCGTCCATGGAACTGCCGGGATATACGCTGAATACGCTGACCCGCGTCGATGTACTGATCGACGAACTGGAAGTGACTTACGAACGGGGCTGGGCCATCGACGATGAAGAGCGGTATCTCGGCATGCGTTGTATCGCGGCGCCGATATTCAACGAATTCGAAGAGGCGGTTGCCGGGATCTCCATCTCCGGCCCGACGACGCGGTTCACGGATGACCGGATCGAGGCGCTGGCGGCGCACGTTCAAGAGTCGGCCGACATGATCACACATCAAAGTGGCGGCCGACGGCCCCGGAAAGAACAGCGCGGTTAGTCTTGTGCGGTTACCGGCTCGGGCGATCATCGGTGTTTTTCTTTGAGTCGATTAGGCCCGTGGCGGCCAATTGACGAAATGCTTGGGGCGGGGTGGGGCGAACATCCGTACCTTCGAGGTGGCCAGCTTCTGCGCCACCAGACCTTCGGCGAGCTTGACGGCCGCGCTCACGCCGTCGATGACCGGTACACCGGTCTGTTCCACGACGCGTTGCGTCAAGCCCGCCATGCCGCCGCAACCCAGGCAGATGGCTTCGGCGCGATCGAATTCAACCGCGTGGATCGCCTTGTCGACGATGGCCTCGATGGCGGCTTGCGGATCGCGTTCCAGATCGAGCACCGCCAGGCCGCTCGCATGCACCGACGCACAGCGTTCGAACAGTCCCGCCAGTCGCAATCGATCCTCGATCATCGGCACCGCGCGATCGAGCGTGGTCACGACGGAATACTTGTGGCCGACGAAAAGGGCGGTCGCCGCCGCCGCTTCCGTGATATCCACCACCGGCACCTCGAAAAGCTCCTGCAGCCCCTCGCGGCCGTGTTCCCCGTAGCCGGCCTGCACGATGGCGTCGAATTCGCCCTCGAAGGCGCGGATTGTCTCCATGACCGACACGGCCGCAACATAACTTTCGTAATTGCCTTCGATGGATTCGGCGCCGAAGGCCGGGGTGATGGGCACGATCTCGGTACCTGGATTGGCAACGGCGCGTGCCTGACCCGCGATGGCGTCGGTCATCGAGGTGGTGGTGTTCACGTTGGCGACGAGAATGCGCATGCTGAGACTCATTAAATGGCGGGTTTATTGGGACGGGCGGGCAATGGCTTCGTCGTCGAGGTGTTGATAGGTCTGATTCTTCGGAGCCAGCATCAGATGCAGCAATGCCGCTATAACCGCGCCGATAATCCAAGAGAAATCGGACACCGATTGGAATACCGGAACCAGGGCGATGACGAGAGAGATTAGAGCGGCCGGCGCCAGGGCGTAGAAGGCTCGGGGATTGAAACCGTCGCGGTAGTGGTAGGCGCCGTCGGCGGCCGCACTGTAGAGATCGGGGATATTCAGGCGCTGACGCCGGATAAGCCAGTAGTCGACCATGATCAGGCCGAAGAATGGGCCGAGGATAGCGCCGAGGCCGCCGAGAAAATATTGGATGACCAGCGGGCTGTTGTAGAGATTCCAGGGCAGAATGACCAGGCCGATGATCGCGGTCACGACGCCGGCGCGGCGGAAGGTGAGCCAGCGCGGGAACAGATCGCACAGCATGTAGTTCGGGGCCACGAAGTTGGCGACCAGGTTCACCGCGATGGTCAGCACGATCAACGCGAGCGAGGCCACGGTGCGCCAGACGGGGCTGGCAATGGTGCTCACGATATCGGCCGGACTTTTGATGATCTGCCCATTGATATGGAATTGTGCGCCGGAGAGCACGATCACGATCAGTGCGAACAGCATCATGTTGAGCAGAATACCGGTGAGATTGCCGAGCACGACGGCGCGCTTGGTGCCGAGTAAACACGTTGTATGCGTTCCAATGCCGGCCTTCCCGTTGGACCGGTGCGATGTCGTCGTTGTATAGGCGGGGATGGGGGAATATCGTGGCGGCTTCATCGGGAGTCGCGGCGGTTTCGTCTGGAGTCGTGACCGTCATAGCGGGCCCTCCTGACTGTCGGGAAGGCGGACGGCGATCCGGGCCCCGATTTCCACCTCATCACAATTGTTGCCCGGACCCGCCCGGTGCACCTCGAGAAAATCACAGGCGTTATCCAGCGCGATCATCGGGTGGTGCCACACGCCGCGGTGATAATTGATGCCCTGATCGCCACTGGCCACGAATGCCCGCAGCGCATCCGGCCCGGGTGGCTCGCCGGCGGGCGCGACTACAACGATATAGCGCTGCCCGTCGACCGGTATGAACGCTTGGCTGCCCAGCGGGTGTCGCTCCATGAGCCGGAGCCGCACAGGGGTCGCTTCGGGAACACAGGCTACCCGGCTGATCGCTGTGCGCCCGTCGCCGGATGCGACGTCCACCCGTGCAAGATCCGGATAGCGCCAGCCCTTGCCCTGGTTGATCGGATTGGATGGGCCTTGCGATTCGATCACGTCGCCAAACGGCGCGAACGCCTCGGGCGACAGAGGCACGGCGGTCAGCGTCAGCGCCGCTGTGTCATCGTGGCTTTGTGCTGACATTTCGATCTCCTCCGAAAGGTCATGCCTGATCGTGCTTTTTATTGGACTCAGGCGTGGTAAGGGTGGGTGGCCCGCCAGTGGCGGGCGATATCCTCGCGTCGACAGACCCAGGCGTCGTCGTGCCGGTTCACGTAATCGAGAAAACGCGCGAGCGCCGCGGCCCGGGCGGGCCGGCCGGCCACACGGCAATGCAGGCCGACGGACAGCATCTTCGGCCGGGTGGCGCCTTCGGCGTACAGCATGTCGAAAGCATCGCGCAGGTAAGTGAAGAACTGGTCGCCCGAATTGAAGCCCTGTGGAGCGACAAAGCGCATGTCGTTGGTATCCAGGGTGTAGGGCACGATCAATTGCGGCTCGCCGTCCACCGGCTCCCAATAGGGCAGATCGTCGGCGTAGGAATCCGCGTCGTACAGAAACCCGCCGTGCTCGGCGACCAGCCGCCGTGTGTTGGGGCCGCAGCGCCCGGTGTACCAACCGACCGGGCGCTGACCGGTCGTGCGCTCGATGGCCTCGACCGCGCGGACGATATGTTCGCGCTCGGTTTGCTCGTCGACATACTGATAGTCGATCCAGCGCCAGCCGTGCGATGCGATCTCGAAGCCGGCCTCAACCATCGCGGCCGCGGCTTCGGGGTTGCGCTCGATCGCCATGCCCACCGCGAATACGGTGGCGGTCATGTCGCGCTCGGTGAACAAGCGCAGCAAACGCCAGAAGCCGGCGCGGCTGCCATACTCGTATAGCCACTCCATGCTCATGTGGCGAACGCCTTCGCGGGCATCGGTGCCGACCATCTCGGACAAAAAGCTTTCCGACGCCGCGTCACCATGAAGGATGTTATTTTCCGAGCCTTCTTCGTAGTTGATGACGAACTGGACCGCGATCCGGGCGCCGCCGGGCCATTGGGCGTGCGGCGGATTGGCACCGTAGCCGATCATGTCGCGCGGATAGTCGGTGACGAAATCTTCGGTCTGACTCATGTGGGGATTCCGAGGGTGAATACGACTGGATGACAATCAGCTGCGGGCGCCACGCGCGCCGAGCATCTGTGCCAGCTCGTTGTCGGTCGGTGAATCGGCTAGGTCAAGTTCGTTTTCACAATCGTGCAGATGCCGGCGCATGGTGCGCTGGGCGCCCGACACGTCGCCGCGCTCGATTATCTCGATCAGTTCACCGTGGGCATGATGCGAGCAGGCCGCCGACGTATACGTCTGATACATCGCGATAATCAGCGAGGTGCGGCCGATGAGCTGGTCGAGAAAACCGCATAGCACCGTGTTGCCCGACATGGCGGCCAATCCGCGATGGAAATCGCCGGAGGCGCGGATCATGCGCTGTCGATCGCTGCTGTCGTGTGCGGCTATATCGGTGGCCACGAGTTCACGCAGGTGTCGGTGGTTGTCGGGCGTCATCGCGGCAACGCTGTGTTCCAGCATCGCGGACTCGATGAGCCGGCGTGCCTCGAACACTTCGCGTGCTTCGGCGACTGTCGGCCGCGAGACAATGGCGCCGCGGTTGGGCCGCATATCGACCAGCTTGTCGCTAGCCAAGCGGAACAACGCCTTGCGCACGACCGTACGGCTGACGTTGTAAAGCTCGCCCAGGCGAGCCTCGGACAGCTTGGTTCCCGGCGGCATGCGCTGGTCGAAGATAGCGTTGGCAATGTCGCGCCGGATGCTCTGGTCGACGGTGTTCGGGCCATCGTCGGCTGCCATCGCCGCGTCGATGCCGGTGGTTGTCTGATCACTCATCACGGCTTCCCCCCGGCTGGTTTAGCGCGAGCGAGGGATGTCGGTTGACATCCTTATAGAGCAGGTATCGGAACGGGCCGGGGCCGGCGGCATAACAGGCCTGCGGGCAGAAGGCGCGCAGCCACATGAAGTCGCCGGCCTCGACCTCGACCCAGTCCTCGTTGAGCTGATAGACCGCTTTGCCTTCGAGCACATACAGGCCGTGTTCCATGACGTGCGTTTCGGAAAAAGGAATGACGCCGCCTGGTTGGAAGGTCACGATCGTCACGTGCATGTCGTGGGCGATGTCGTCGGCGTCGACGAAACGGGTGGTCGCCCATACCCCGTTGCAGTTCGGCATGGGCTGGGGGGCGACATCGTCGTCGTGCGTGACGAAGCTGGCCGGGGCGTCGATGCCGGCGACATGGGCGTATCGCTTGCGGATCCACTGGAAAAGCGCGGGCGCGTCATCCTGATTATGCAGCGCCCAGCAGGAGCCCGGCCCGATGAAGACATAGCTGCCGGGGCGTAATGCGTGCCGTGTATCGTCCAGCGTCAGGCTCGGCCGGCCGTCGAGCACGAACAGCACGGCTTCGGCGCCGTGCTCCGGTTCGGGGGTATCGCTGCCGCCGCCCGGGCCGACTTCCACAATATATTGCGCGAACGTTTCGGCGAAACCGGACAGCGGCCGTGCGAGAACCCAGGCGCGCGTATCCCGCCAGTGCGGCAGGCGGCTGGTCACGATATCGCGCATCGCGCCGCTCGGGATCACGGCGTAGGCGGTCTTGAACACGGCGCGATCCACGGTCCGGGCGCTCTGCGGCGGCAGACCGGCGGGTGGCGCGGCGTAAAAGCGGTCGGTCATCACGGGCGGGTATCGGATATTCTATAATGGATACTAGATAAACAATATATTGGATACGATCCAACTTTAGTTGGGTGCCCGACAAGCCCGGCTCATGCCGCAACCGCCGCCGATTCAATCGAAGCTGTACTGCAGCTTCAGCCGGTTTTCAAAGAAGTCGACGGAAGCGGTCTTCTGTGTCTGGTACGCGAAGAAATCCTGAATACTCAGGCCTTCCAGCGCGCCCTGGAAGTGATAGATCGCGTAGACCAGATATTCCGACTGGCCGATGGAACGGCTCTCGTGGGTCGGCTTGAGGTCCATGTACGAATAACGCGCGCCAAGGAATGTGTGATCGACCGGCGAACCCTTGATCTCGACGGCATAGGCGTTGCCGGAACCCAGATCCTGGGTGCTGGTGAGGAACGGTTGCGCGAACAGCGGACCCGAAGCCTCCTGGGTGGCATAAGGTGTGACCAGTGCGCCGTTGAGAAACGTGCCGGAT
>NZ_DASSKM010000193.1:0-5014 GCF_035690525.1 Salinisphaera sp. | reverse complement strand
CGGCTCCTCGATCTCGCGATAGAATCCCGGCGCGTACACGGTCTCGCCGGTGCTCGCGGCCGCGCGGATGCGTTCGAGCAGGGCCCGATAGCCGTCGCCGTCGAAAGTATCGGGCGCGCCCTTGCGATCGGCCCGGCCGAGCCGATCGAGCTGTCGTTGCGACAGATGAAACCCGTCCATCGGCACGCCGGTCGCCCGTCCGGCGAGCGCTTCGACCAATGCGTCCGCCAGCGTGGATTTGCCGGCCGCCGGGGCGCCGACCAGGCCGAGCAGACGGCGTCCCGGGCCGGCGGCCAGCGCCTCGGCCGCGGCCAGCACCGCGGGGTCGATGGTGATGCGGGCGTCGATCGTCTCGCTCATGCGAATCCTTGGCTCGTGGGCCGATGGGTGACGTGGTGGCGGCAGTATTGCCAAGGCGGTGCGGTCTGGCAATCGGCGTCCGGCGTCGCCCTTGCGAGGCGTGGGGCGCTACGGCGTGATCATCACCGACTTGATGTTGACGAATTCGCGCATGCCGAAGCCGCCGTGTTCGCGGCCGTAGCCGCTGTCCTTGACGCCGCCGAAAGGCAGTTCGGGCTGGGCCATCTGATAGCCGTTGACGTTGATCATGCCGGTATCGAACAGGTCGCGCGCAATGCGGGTCGCGCGTTCCACATCGCCCGCAAACACGCCGCCGCCCAGGCCGTAGCGCGAGTCGTTGGCGACCCGGATCGCCGCGGCCTCGTCGGCCACGCGGATCAACACGGCGACCGGGCCGAACAGCTCTTCTTCGTAAGCCGGTGTGCCGGGCTCGACGTTCTCAAGTACGGTCACCGGATAAAAATTGCCCGGGCCGTCGGGCATCTCGCCGCCCAGCGTGCAGGTCGCGCCGGCATCGATCGAGCGCCGGACCTGATCGTGCAGATTGTCGCGCAGGTCGGCGCGGGCCAGCGGGCCGAGCGCGGTGTTCGGGTCGCGCGGATCGCCGTACTCGATCGCCGCAAGCTGCTCGACCAGCCGGCGCCGAAATTCGTCGTAGATCGCATCCACCACGATGAAGCGCTTGGCGGCGATGCAGGTCTGGCCGGCGTTGTAGATCCGGCCCTGCACACAGGCGGCCACCGCGGTATCCAGATCGGCGTCCTCCAGAATCATATAGGCATCGTTGCTGCCCAGTTCGAGCACCGATTTTTTCAGACACGCCCCGGCCTTGGCGCCCACCGCGCGCCCGGCCGCCGGGCTGCCGGTCAGAGTGACGCCGCGCACGTGATCGTTTTCGATCAGGCGTTCGGTTTGCTCGGTATCGATCAAAAGCACGCTGAACACGCCTTCCGGCAGGCCGGCGTCGACGAACAGCCGTTCCAGCGCCAGGGCCGTGCCCCAGACGTTGGGCGCGTGCTTGAGCAGCACGGCGTTGCCCGCGATGATGCTGGCGATCGCATAGCGCACCACCTGATAAACCGGAAAATTCCACGGTTGGATGCCCAGGATCACGCCGATCGGCTGGTAGCTGATCAGGCCGCGGCCACCGTCGAAATCGCGTTGTTCGTCGCCCAGCACCTCGGCCGCATGATCGGCGCTGTAGTCGCAGATGCCGGCACACAGCCCGGTTTCGCCGCCGCATTGGGCGATCGGTTTGCCCATCTCGCGGGTCATCAGTTCGGCCAGTTCGTCGGCGCGTTCACGCAGTAGCGCGCCGATACGGCGCACGATCTTGGCGCGCTCGGCCAGCGGCGTGGTCTTCCAGCGCTCGAAGGCCCGGTGGGCCGCGGCCACGCGGGCGTTCACGGTGTCGTCGCTCATCAGCGGGTAGGTCTCGATGACCTCGCCGGTCGCGGGGTTGACGGTCTGAATGCTGCGTTCCACGGGCGCTTTTCCGTTTTGCGTATGTGCACGCAGTGTACGCCGGAAAATGTGATCACAACTA
This sequence comes from Salinisphaera sp., assembly GCF_035690525.1. GTDB lineage: Bacteria > Pseudomonadota > Gammaproteobacteria > Nevskiales > Salinisphaeraceae > Salinisphaera. The sequence goes on along the minus strand of NZ_DASSKM010000193.1, from coordinate 3,108 downwards.
GGGGTTCTCGAAGCACTTGGCGGGGTCGCCGCCGCATTGGATAATGCGACAAAGCATACGGAGGGCGGTCATGACGACGTTCTGGAGCGTGATCGTGGTGGCGGCGGTGATCGCGATCGTCGCGTTGGCTTTTTTCTGGTATCAGAACCAGCGCGCGAAGGAGTCGATGCGCCACGTCGATCGCGGCAAGCTCAAGAATCTGGACGACGACGGCTGGGACGACTGGTAGCCGTCAGCCCGCGGTTTCGTTCGCGGCGGGTGTCGGCGCGGCCAGCGGCGGCTGTCCGTGTTCGAAGGCCTGGACGTAGTCGGCCAGCGCCGAGGCCGTGAGTTCGGCACAAATCGCCGCGCGGATGCCAAGCCGTCGTTCGGCCTCGCTCTCGAGCGCGACCGCATGGCCGAGCAGCCGCTGGGCCAAGTCGTGGACGGCGCGGGCCCGGTCGGCCACTTGTTCGATCGAGCCGGGGCTGCGCCCGGCGAACAGGCTGCGCAGCGCCTCCATTTCGTCGCGAACGCCGGCGCCGAGCGCTTTGGGCAGGGCGATGCGCTCGGCGAGCACGACCAGCGAACGGGCTTCCAGACCGATGTTGATCGCGGCCAGCACCGCCTGGCGCGCCGAGAACCGGTAGGGCTGCTCGATATTGCTCAGCGCCAGCGCGTTCAGCCGGTCGTACATACGGGTCTCGAAGCGCTCGCGGCTGTGGCGCCGGTCGCGGGCCAGCTCGTCGAACACGCCGACCATCTGCTCGCGTAGGCGTTGCCGCGGCGAGACCGGCAGCACAAGGCGGAAAGCCAAAACGGTCAGGCCGATCGCGCCGAAGATGCCGAGAACGATCTGGATATAGGTGGTGAAGCTCGGCAGCATGCCGTTCTGTACGTGGACCAGCAGCGAGAACATCACTATCGAAATCCGGCCCGGCAGGGCCAGACCCGGGTCGGGCATCGCCATCGCTAGACCGCCGACGAATACGACCGGCAGCATGGCGAGCATGAGCGTGGCGTAGCTCGTGGCCTGGGGCAGCACCAGGAAATCGATGACGAACGCCGCCACGGCGGCTATCGACAGCCCCTTGGCGAAACCACCGGCCGCGGCCACCGGATTGGGCAGGGTCGCGAAGATGGTGGTCAGCGCCGAGAGCAGGATCATCATCAGCACGGCCGGCAACTGGTTGTGGAAATTCACCCAAAAGGCGCCGCCGAGCGAGACCGCGGTGAGCGTGCGCAAACTGTTGCGAAGGGCCTGGCGCAGGTCCATCGGTTGGCCGAACTCGGAACGACGGTCGATATGGTCGCTTGGGTGTTCGCGTTCGGCGATCAGCAGCCCGTGGGTGGTCATCGCGGCCCGCCCGCGGCCGGCCAGCCCCAGCGCGCGGCTGAGCACGACATAGTCGGCCAGCGTACGCCGGCGGCCGTGCGCGGCGGGTTCGCGCGCCAGCGCCCGAATTTCGTCGTGGGCGGCGTCGAACGCCTGCTTGGCGTCCTCGGCGTCCTCGGGGCGCTCAGCCAGCCGGCGCGCGGGTTCGGCCAGGGCGGCGACCGGTTGCGTATCCACGTGCTCGGTGCGCCCGGCGAGATAGATATGCAGTGACGAGGTCGCGCTGATCAACGACAGGATGTCGTAGTCCAGGCGCCGGGCGATGCGATCGAACTGGGCGAACTGGGGCGCCTCGTAGCGCACGTACTGCCGTGTCTGTTCCAGTGCCAGCGTTTGCGCCGCCAACGCCTGCAGCGCGGGATGCGGATCGTCGTCGGGATTGCCGTCGGCCTTGTTGTTGTCAGGGGGTTGGTCGGGATCGGCCGAGGCGCGCGACGACAACGCGGCCAGGCCGCCGAATTCACGCCCGAGATCCCGCAGCAGGGCGATTCGGCTGTTGAAGTAGTTGCGGATGCCGGCGGGCGGCGCGAGCAATACGTTGACCGCCGCGGTGACCATCGCCGCCAGCACGCATTCGGAGGTACGGGCGACGGCGATCTCGAACGGCGGCTGGTTGAGCGTGTGTGACAGCATCACCGTGACGCCGGCGATAAAACCGGCGATCGCAAAGCCGTACGATAGATTGTTGCGCAACAGATTGGCCCAGAAGGCGCAGAAGGCGACCCACAGCGCAAGCGCGGCCGCGCTCAGCTCGTAGCTCTGGCCGAAGGCGGCCATGATCGCCAACCCCGCACAGCCCGCCACGATGGTGCCGGTGGCGCGCGAGAAACCGCGCACCACCGCCATGCCCGGCACCGGCTGGATCATGACCGCTACTTCCAGCGCGGACCAATAGGGCCGGTCCAACTGCAGCCACATCGCCAGATAGAGCGCGAGCGCGATCGCCGTGCACAGCCGCAGCGAGAACAGCAGTTGATCGATCGTGGGAGCGAACAGCCAGGCCAAGCGATTCATGCTCGACACTATGCCATCGCCGCGATCTTAGGGCCTGTTGCCGCTTCATACGGCCCCGCGTCGTATGAAACGGCAACAGCCCCTGGAGAAAGCGGTCCGCGGCCGGTCTGCCGGAGCCGGCCGCGCAGGGTATCAGATGCTTACAAGAGGTCGCGCGAGCGCTGCCGAGCGAGGCCGCCGATCAGCAACAGCGCCAGCAGCGCCATGCCCCAGGACGCCGGTTCCGGCACCGGGGCCGCCGCCGATCCCTCGCCGGTCGTGATCGCCGTGCCGGCGGTCGTCTGATAGCCATAGGACAGCAGACGCGGGCGGAAATTGGCGCCGGTGGCGTCCGACCCGACAACTTCGGCGTAGCCGTAGTGGTAGCCGTCATCCAGTAGAAATTTCAGACCGATATAGACGTCGGCCGTCGAGGTCGAGATATGGCCGGTACGGCTGTTATAGCCGGTGTAGCTGAGGCCGTCATCCGGGCCGAAGGTCTGGTTCGGAAAATAGCCCGAAGGCTGGGGCGGATCGTAGAACGGTTCGCCCAAGCTGGCGATCAGCGCCGAGCCTTGCGTGGTCACCCCGATGGGCTTGTTGAACAGGGTGTTGCGGCTGGAAAAGATGTAGCTCGGGCCGTTGTCGCCCAGCGTCAGTCGATAGGGCGAAGTCAAATCGGCATTGGGCGTGACTTTAATGGCCGTTGCCGTGGCGGTACCGGTGGCAAACAGCCCGGC
>NZ_DASSKM010000192.1:0-4396 GCF_035690525.1 Salinisphaera sp. | reverse complement strand
GGCAAGCGTGATCGGCGGCCGCGCGGCCGCGCGTTGTTCGGTTATGGCGACACTCGCCGCGATGCGTCGTTCGATCTTCGCGCGTGTCGCGGCGTCGCCGGCTTTTTTAAACTGCCGGGTCAGCCGGTGTCGATCGCGGGTCTGCGTGCGCTCGAACCGGCTTTCGCTTGATTGCTGCGTGTGGTTGGCCAATGGCGGTTCCAAACGATCGGTCGATTTCCCCCGGCTTTGCGCGACCTTCTAGAATACGCGGGTCACCAGCCGGAACGAACCTATGAATTTTCATACGCGCAAGTGGATCAAGCCCGAGGACCTGAACCCGAACGGCACGTTGTTCGGCGGCAGCCTGCTGCGCTGGATCGACGAAGAGGCCGCCATTTACGCGATCGTCCAGCTCGAAAACCCGCGTATCGTCACCAAGTACATCTCGGAAATCAATTTCGTGTCGACCGCGATCCAGTCCGACATCATCGAGCTGGGCATCATGGCGACGAAATTCGGGCGCACTTCGCTGACCATGCGCTGCGAGGTGCGCAACAAGATCACCCGCAAGTCGATCCTGACCATCGACGAACTCGTGTTCGTCTCGGTCGACGAGAGCGGTCGGCCCAAGCCGCACGGCAAGACCGAGATCCGCTACGACGACAAGGATCAGCCCCGAGGCGTCGACGCTGCACCGCATTCGTGAAACCGCTCGGTATCGGGCCGATGCGGCGCTGGACATTGCCGCTGGCGTTGTTCGCCCTGGCCGGGCTGGCCGGCTGCGGGCCGCCGGCCACGCTGATCAAACGCTCCGGCTACTGGGCCGATCAGAGCGTGCACGCCACAGCCTACAATCATCGCGTGCGTTTTCTGGTGCTGCACTACACCAGCGATCGCGCCGGACGGGCGCTGCGTGTGCTGACCGGGCCACACGTCAGCGCGCATTATCTGGTCGGCCCGGATCCGAAAACGCGCGACGGTGAGCCCATCGTGCGCCAGCTCGTGCCCGAAGACGAGCGCGCCTGGCACGCCGGCGTAAGTAGCTGGGCCGGGCGGCACCATATCAACGACAGTTCCATCGGCATCGAAATCGTCAATCTCGGACCGCTCAACGCCCCCGGCCCGGTGCGCCGCTGGCAACCCTACGGCGATGCCCAGATCCGGGCGGTGATCGCATTGGCGCGTGATATCGTCGAACGCTACGACATCAAGCCCGCCAACGTGGTCGGCCATTCCGACATTTCACCGGGGCGCAAAATCGATCCCGGCCCGGCTTTTCCCTGGCATCGTCTGTACGAGGCGGGCATCGGCGCCTGGCCGGATCCGCAGCGCGTGGCGTTCTATTATCAACGATTTGCCGACAACCTGCCGGATATCGGCGCGATCCAGCGTCAACTCGCGCACTACGGCTACGATTTATCGGTGACCGGCATCTATGATCGGCACACGCAAACGGTATTACGCGCATTCCAGATGCATTTCCGCCCCGCTAATATCGACGGCAAACCGGATGCGGACACCCTGGCGCGGCTGTGGGCATTGAACGACCGGTACCGATGAAAACGCGGCGCCCGAAGGCGCCGCTTTTCGTGCAGGCGACAATGCTACTGAACTACATCGGCGGCACGGTCCCGTTCTTGCCGACGATTATCTTTTTGGCGTTGAACGCGCCCGAGGTCTGCGGGCCGGCAACGAACACATGAGCGCCGCTTTTCAGATCGTCCTTGCTGCCGGGCTGGAGCTTGACGGTGGGCACGTCCGCCGGCACCACGATTTTCTTGCTGCCCTTGCCGTAATCGACTGTAAGCGTGATCGACTGGTTACCGCCGCTGGACTGCGTCACAGTGCCGTTGGTCATACTCGAGCCCGAAGCCATGGACGAGCCCGAACCACCGCTCGTTTTGGAACTGACCGTGCCGTTGGTCATGCTTGAACCCGAAGCCATGGACGAGCCCGAATCGCTGGTCTTGGAGCTGACCGTACCGTTGGTCATGCTCGATCCACTGGTCATCGAACCACCAGACTTCGAACTGACGGTGCCGTTGGTCATGCTCGACCCACTGGTCATTGAACCGCCAGCCGTTTGGCTACCGCCGGCGGACTGGCCGACCATCGACGGCGACAGATCCCAGCTGTAGTCGCCCAGGCCCGTGCCTTTCATGGACGGCGGAAAGATCACCATTTCCAAAGCGCGGTTCTCACCGTTTTTTTCGACGTTCGCGGTACCGATAAAGGTGCCCTTTTCGATGTTCGATAGGTCGCCCTTGGTGGCCGTGGCGATCTGTGTCTTCGACGACAACTTGATCTGGCGCTTGTCGCCGGACTGCGTGGTCATGGTGAACCCGCTGTCCGAAACAGCCGTAATCTGGCCCCGCAGGTGCTGGGTGTCGTTCGCGGCCATCGCCGGCAACGCGACCAGCGCCGTGCCGAGAACCAGAGCACCGGTCAGCGCGATTCGTTTTTGGTTATTTGAGTTGCGCAGCATTGGTTTCCTCCTAATTAAATTGCTTCAAATATAATATATCAGACAACAGGGTTGCCACGGCATTTACCGACTATGCCAATGTGATCGTCATGAGTCCGAGCGTCAATTGCGGAGTGTTGGGTAAGCCCGGGGGAGCGGGTTTCCAGGCTACGGTGATGCAACCGGAAAAATCGGCTGTTTATTCGGTCCCTGATTCGGCGTTGTATTGCTCGTCGGTGACTTTTTCCATCCAGTCGACGACCTTGCCATCGAGCTGTTCCTGAATGGCGATATGGGTCATGGCCGTGGTCGGCGCGGCGCCATGCCAGTGCTTCTCGCCCGGGGGAAACCAAACCACATCGCCCGGCCGGATTTCCTCGATCGGGCCTTCCCAATGCTGTACCCGCCCGCACCCGGCCGTGACGATCAGCGTCTGGCCCAGTGGATGGGTATGCCAGGCAGTGCGCGCGCCCGGCTCGAGTTACGCCGTCTTGAGCAGCCGTTTGCCCGACCCGACCAGCAGGACGGCGATGGCGGACAAGACGACACTTCCGGTAAAGGTGGCCCCGATACCGATGTGGTCCAGGAGCGTGCCACCGAGGGCGGCGCCGCACAGAATGGCGGCCTGAATCGCCGCGACCATCAAGCTGCCCGCGGCCTCCGGTGCGTCATCCATATTTTGTGAAATCCAGCCCATCCAAGCGATCGACATGGCTGTATTCATGATCCCCCAGATCGCCAGCAGCACGGCCGCCACGACGAGGAATTGGCCAAAACCAAGCAGACCCAGCGTGGCCAAGCCCATCGTCACCGGTATCATTTGCAGCAGCCGGATGACGTGGGCGCCCGCGAGCTTGCCGCCCGCCCAGGTGCCGAGAAAGCCGGCGCAGCCCAGCACCAGAAAAAGCAGGGTCAATACGGTTACGTCGACGCCCGTGACGGTTTCCAGAAAAGGCCGCAGATAGGTAAACATCGCAAAAGCGCCCGCGAAGGTGAAGATCGCGGCGGCGATGCCACGGGCAAAATAAGGCCTTTTCAGAATGGACAGGAGCGAACGGACGGACTGTTTCTGCCCGGCGGGCAACGACGGCAAGACGGCCAGTTGCCAAAGCAGGTTGATGGCCACAATCGGCACCAGCATCCAGAACACGCCACGCCAGCCGATCGCCCCGCCCAGATAACTGCCGATCGGTGCCGCGAAAGCGGCGGCGACCGTCTGCCCGGTATACATCACCGCGAGCGCGGCCGAAACACGCTCGGCTGGCACCAGACGCATGATGACCGCGGTCGCCAGCGCCCAGAAGCCGCCGATGCAGATGCCGAGCAACGCCCGCGCCAGCATCAGCACCGCGAGGTTGGGCGCGGCGGCAATCAGAACCAGCGAGGCCAGCATCAGGGCGGTCATGGCGACCAGCACCCATTTGCGATCAATACGCCCCGCCACCGTCGTTATGACGAGGCTTGCCGCCACGGCGAAAAAGCCGCTGATGGAGATCGCCTGGCCGATCTGCCCCGCGCTGGCGCCCAGCCCGTCGGCGATCGGCGTCAACAGGCTCACCGGCATGAATTCGGCAGCGATCAGTAGGGCGACGCATAGCGACATGGAAAGCACCGCGCCCCAGGCGCCGGCCTCCCTCGGCATAGGGTCAGTCAAAGTCTGAGTGGTCATGGGTTGCTCCGCGCAATAGTGGAATCGGCCGGGACAGCAAGCCAAGCGGCGTACAAGGCGTCGATGCCCCGCGAAGTATTGGCTGCCATGATGCGCGCAGCTCTCTAGTGAGCGGCAGAATGATCTGGCTGTTTTCTTGCCTAATCCACCAGGCCAGCGGATTATCATTCGACAATAGAGGATTGGCGGACTACGCTTCAGGCAAGACAATCCGTGAGGCCGCCAATGCCAGCTCGCAAACAGATCGGACACCATCACGGCAGGCCGCTTGAGACCATCCA
>NZ_DASSKM010000191.1:0-8283 GCF_035690525.1 Salinisphaera sp. | reverse complement strand
GCGACAGCCTCCGGCCTGCTGGCCGCCTGTACGACGGTCCCGGCCGCCGCCCAGACCGACCGGCGCCCCGGCGGCGATGCATCGTCGCGCCAGAGCGTCCGACAGGCCGCCCCCTCGACCGGCAAGGCCGGCTCGTGGACTGAAATCGGCCCCGCCGCGACCCAAACGAAAGGGGGCGCGGACCCCTGGATGGCCTCGCCCCACACCTGGGCGACCTTTAACGGCAATCTGAAAAACCAGAAATATTCGCCGGCCGATCAGATCACGCCGGACAACGTCGGCAAACTGAAAAAGGTCTGGGAGTACCACACCGGCGACGTGTCCGACGGCGGCGACGTGCCGATGACCGTGTGGTCCGCGACGCCACTGTTCGTCAACGACACGATCTATATCGGCACGCCGTTCTACCGGATCATCGCGCTGAATCCGGCGACCGGAAAGGCGAAGTGGACGTTCAACCCGCACGCCAAACTCAAGGCGCTGACCCAGCCGGACCTGAAGAATCGCGGCGTGGCGTACTGGCAGGCCGACGATCCCGAGCCGGGTGTGCCCTGCCAGAAGATCGTCTATATCGGCACGATGGACGCCAAGTTGTATGCGGTCGATGCCGATAACGGTAAGCGCTGCCCGAATTTCGGCGACCACGGCATGGTCGACGTCAACCAGTGGAATACGACCAACGACAAGTGGCCGCTATCGCTGCTGCAGCCGCCGACGGTCTATCACGACACGCTTTATATCGGCTGGGCTGGCAAGGACTGGGCCTACCAGGTCGCGCCGCCCGGCACGGTGTTCGCCCTGAACGCGCGCACCGGCGAGCGCAAGTGGACCTTCCACGCCCTGCCCAAGGACGCGATCAACAAAACCGGCACGGCCAACGTCTGGGCGTCGATGTCGATCGATCCGGAGACCGGTCTGCTGTACATCCCGGTCAGTTCGCCAAGCCCGAACTTCTACGGCGGCGAGCGCAAGGAAAAACTGCCGCTGGCCACGTCGGTGACCGCGCTCGACGCCGATACCGGCAAGGTGGTCTGGAGCCGCCAACTGGTGCATCACGATATCTGGGATTACGATACGGCCGCGCCGCCCACGCTGATGGATATCCACAAGAACGGCAAGACCATCCCGGCGCTGGTGCAGACGTCCAAGCAGGGCTATCTGTTCGTGCTCAACCGCAAGACCGGCGAACCGATCTACCCGATCGTGGAAAAGCCGGTGCCGAAGTCCGATGTCCCGGGCGAGCAGGTCTCGCCGACGCAGCCGACCGTCCCTTATCCCAAGCCCACGATCCCGGACCACTCGCCGGGCACGTTCTGGCTGGCCAATGTGGTGAGCTTGGGCGGCTGCGGCCGCACGATGGACAAGCTGCGCAATCAGGGCAAATTTACCCCGCCCAGTCTCCAGGGCTCGATGGCGTTTCCGCCCAGCGTCGGCGGCACCAACTGGGGCGGCGGCGCGGTGAATCCGAACAGCGGTATTTTCGTGGTCAACTCCTCCCACGTCGCATTTACCTATCGGTTGATCAAGCGCTCCGAGTACCAACAGAAGACGCAAGGCGGCGAAGGCAGCGGCGGCTATTACCGTCAGAAGGGCTCGCCGTACGGCGTGTATCTGGCGCCGCTTCTGAACTGGGCCGGCATGCCGTGCTGGAAGCCGCCGTACGGCACCATCGCGGCCTACAACATGGACACCGGCAAACGGCTGTGGAACGAGCCGTTCGGACAAGTCCAGAAGTACGGCTTCTATATGCCCAAATCCTGGGGCTCGGTGACCCTCGGCGGCCCGGTGATCACCAAGTCCGGCCTGATCTTCATCGGCGCCTCGATGGACTCGCGGGTGCGCGCGCTCGACGTGAAATCCGGCAAGGTGCTCTGGCGGGCCAAGGTCGACGCGCCGGCGGTCTCGATCCCGGCGGTCTATACCTACCAGGGCCGGGAGTACGTGACGTTCGCGGTCGGCGGCAATTCCATTCTGCTACCCAAGGTTTCCGACCAGGTCGTGACCTACGCGCTGCCCAAGAAGCAGCATTATACCAACCTGCAAAAGCAATGACCTACCAGTCAAAAATAGTCCGCAAATAAGCGCAAAATGCACGCAAATAAGACGCGCTTATGCACTTTATCTCGCTTTCATTCGCGTTTATTGGCGTTCATTTGCGGACGAATTCTGACTTCATGAAGATCGATCAATCTTTATGAGGGTTGGTATAATATCCGCCGGCCGAGCCCGGCCAGGCTCTCGCTGTAGCCTTCGGTGGCCTGAACGATATGCCGCGCGTTGAACTGGGCGCCCTGGGTGGTGATCGCATGATGCGGCGCCAGATAACGCACACGGCTGTGCTCGAAGATCGCCACACCGCGCCGCTCGACCGCCCGCGCCAGCCCGTGGACCAGCTTCATCGGATGCAGCGTGGCCGCATGACGGAAGAACAACGCGCCGTAGCCGTTGCGAAACCTCAACGAATAATTTCGAGCAGGCGATACCACGTCATGCCCAGCGCCAGCAGGGTATTGCCGAAGCGCTCGCCGAACGGCACCCGAGCATGCGGCAGGGCGGCGAAGGCATCGAACGTGCCCGTCTGGCCGTCGATGGCCTCGGCCAGTACCCGTCCTACGATATGCGAGGTCGCGATACCGTGGCCGGAATAGCCCTGGGCATAGTAGACGTTGTCGCCGAGACGCCCGAGCATGGGCATGCGGTTGGGCACGATCCCGGCCATGCCCTGCCACTGGTAATCGATGGCGATGCCGGCCAGCGCCGGGAAGGTCGCTTCCAGACGCGGACGCAGATAGGCCGCGATGTCTTCGGACTCGCGGCCCGAGTAGTTCGCGCCGCCGCCGAACAGCAGGCGGCCGTCCGCGGTCAGGCGATAGTAGTCGAGCACGAAACGCGTGTCGTAAACCGCGAGATCCTGCGGGTCGATACGGGCCGCGCGCTCGCCGAGCGGCTCGGTGGCGACGATGCCCAGCGCCGCCGGAAACAGCCTGCCGGTGAGATCGCGACGCGCCAGTTTGTGATAGGCGCCGCCGGCCAGCACCACCGTGTCGGCGGTGATCGCGCCGTAATCGGTAACCACCCGGGCCGGCGCGCCGTGCTCGATATCGACCACCGGCGAGGCCTCGAAGATCGCCGCGCCGCATGACGCCGCGGCCCGGGCTTCGCCGCGCACGAGATTCAGCGGATGCAAATGCAGGTTGGCGTCGTTGCGCAGCGCACCGTGGTAAAGCGGCGTATCGAGCAGGTCGCGCAATTCGTCTTTTTCGACCCAGCGCACGAGATCGCCCATGCCGCGGGCATGGGCGACTTCCAGACCGGCCTTGAGCGCGGACACATGGCGCGGCTTCCAGGCCGCCTGCAGGTGGCCGTGCTTGAGATCGCAGGCGATCGCGTAGCGCGCCACGCGCTCCTCGATGATGCGCTGGCCGCGCCAGCGAAGATTCCACACGAACGCCTCGGCGTCGCCGCCCGGCACGTCGCGCAAATGTTTCTTCAGCCCCGCCTCGCCGGACAAACTACCGGTGACCTGGCCGCCGTTGCGGCCCGACGCGCCCCAGCCGATACGCTGGGCCTCGACCAGCGCCACGGCATGGCCGCGCTCGGCCAGTTCGACGGCGGTGGCCACGCCGGTGAAACCGCCGCCGATCACGGCCACATCGACGCGCACCGCGCCGGAAAGCGATGCGTACTCGCCCGGCTCGGCGATCGAGGCGGCGTAATAAGAATCGGGATAAGGCTGTGCTTGATTATGCGGCATCGTCGAAACCACAGAGCACGTTCACCGCGTTGTTGAAGAAACAGTAGCCGCCATACTGGTCGACCGCGGCATGGTGGCCCGGCGGCCGGCACAGACCGAAGGCGGGTTCCCCGGTGGCCAGAACGTGATCGAGCGCGGTGAGCGCCACGTCCACGCTGGCGCGGGCCGCCGTCCAGGTACCGGCCTCGATCGCCGTCTCGGCGGCAAGCGCATAATAGCCGAGCTTGCCGTCGATATGCCTTGGCACGAAATCGGCTCTCGTGCGGCGCGTCGGCCAAGCCGTGGCAATGGCTTCGCCGGTATAACCGGCGGCCTGCCATTCTGCCCAGGCGTTCTCGATGAATGCGAGATAGCCTGCATCATGGACCGCCGCGATCGGCTCACGGCCGTGTGGGGTCGTACCCCGTATCTCGCCAAGGCCGGTAGCGCGGATTCGGGCGGCGATCATGTCGACGCGCTCCGGGCACTCCAGGGGAGCGATGAGCCGCCCGCCGGCCAGTTCGCTGGTCGAACGGCGGCTCTGCGTGCGGTTGTCGTGGAACGTCAGCATGGCGCCTCCCTTCGATCGAATCCGGCGGCCGGCGACATGCCCGCGACAACCTCGCCGCGGGCGGTGTGTCAGACGCGCAGCAGCAGGTACTCGCGTTCCCAGGAGCTGATCACCCTGAAATGCGCGATCTCTTCGGTGCGCTTGACCGCGAGGTAGGTATCGACAAAACGCTCGCCGAGCAGTTCCTTGAGCGGCATGCAGGCCGCCAGGGCTTCGAGCGCCCGGCCCATGTCGGAAGGCAGACGGTGGCCCTGGGCATAGGCCGAATCGGCCACCGGCGAGCGCGGCTCGAGTTTCTCGCGAATGCCGAGATAGCCGCAGGCCAGCGAAGCGGCCACGGCGATATAAGGATTCACGTCGGCCCCGGCGACGCGGTTTTCCACTCGTTTGCCGCGACGCCCCGAGTGCGGCACGCGCAGGCCGACGGTGCGGTTGTCGTAGCCCCATTCGGTGTTGATCGGCGCCGAAGCGTTGGACAGATCCGGCATCAGACGCCGGTAGCTGTTGACGTTGGGCGCGAGCAGCGCGAGCGCGGGCGGCAGATACGTCTGCAAGCCGGCGATGAACTGGTAGAAAAGCTCGGTCGGCTCGTTGGAGGCATCGGCGAAGGCGTTCTCGCCGCTGGCCACGTCGATCAGGCTCTGGTGGATATGCATCGAGCTGCCCGGCTCGTCGGCCATGGGCTTGGCCATGAAGGTGCCATACATGCCGTGGGCGAGTGCGACCTCGCGCAGCGTGCGCTTGAACAAAAACGCCTGATCGGCCAGATCCAGCGGGTCGCCGTGCTCGAAATTGATCTCCATCTGCCCCGAGCCCTCCTCGTGGATCAGGGTGTCGATATCGAGCGCTTCGGCTTCGCAGTATTCGTACATCTCCTCGAACAACGGATCGAATTCGTTGACCGCGTCGATGCTGTAGGCACGCCGGCTGATCTCGCGCCGGCCCGAGCGGCCGGCGGGCGGCTGCAAAGGATAGTCGGCGTCGGTATTGCGCTGGACCAGATAGAACTCCATCTCCGGCGCGATCACCGGCCGCAGGCCGAGCTCGTCGTAAAGCGAAAGCACCCGGCGCAGCACGTACCGTGGACTGACCACCACCGGCTCGCCGTTGAGATAACTGCACTCGTGGATGATCTGTGCCGTGGGTTCGCGCGCCCAGGGCACCAGCCGACAGGTCGACAGATCGGCGTCGAGCTGCATGTCGAGCTCGGCCGGATCGGCGATCTTTTCGTCGTCTTCCGGATAGTCGCCGGTGGCGGTCTGAATGAAAATGGAATCCGGCAGCCGTGGCCGTTCGCCGTTGAGATAACGCGCCGCGGGCATGATCTTGCCCTTGGCTTCGCCGGTGATATCCGGCACCAGACATTCGACCTCGCTGATGCGATTGGCGTTGAACCACTCGCGAATCTGCGGATCGCTCGAATCCTCGCTCATAAATCTCCCGGGATGTGGTCCCGGGCCGGCACCACGCCGGCCCGGCGCTGGGCTAGCGTGACAGTACTTCGCTCCAGAGCTGCTGGACGAACTGCAGGTCTTCGCCTGCGATCACCGGCGTGAAATGCAGACGCTTCATCTGCTCGTCGGTCGGCATGATCGGCGGCTCGGTCAGCGCCTTGTCCAGATACGGCCTGGCGGCCTTGTTCGGGCTCGCGTAGGCGTTCCAGTTGGACAGCTCGGCGCCGATCTTGGCCTTCAGGATGAAGTTGATGAACTTGTTGGCGAGCTTCGGATGCGGCGCGTGCGCGGGTATCGCCATACTGTCGACCCAGAGCTCCGCGCCTTCCTTGGGCACCACGAACTTGATGTCCTCGAAACCCTTCGGATTCTCGCTCTTGTCGAAGGCGTAATCGCCGTTATAAGCCATACCGGCGACGATATTGCCGCGAGCCAGTTGCTTGAGCGTCGGCGTGGCATCCTGAAAGCCGCTGAAGTTGGAGCGATTCTTGGTCTTCAGGATCAGCTTGGCGGCCTTCTTCCACTTATCGCGGCCGGTGCAGTCATACGAGTAGCCGAGATAGGCGCAGGCGGAACCGAACATGACCTGGGCGTCCGTGCCTATGGCGAACGGGTATTTCGAATTGACCTCCGGGTCGAACAGGATCGACCAGCTTTCCGGCTGCTCGCCCAGGACCTTTACGTTATACGCCAAACCGGTGTCGCCCCACTGGTAGGCGGCCACATACTCGCCGGTCGGATCGTAGGGCGGCTTCTGGAACCGCGACATCAGATTGTCGTAGTTCGGAATCTCGCTCTTATCGAGCTTCTGGAGCAGGCCGGTCTTGATCAGCCGCGGTACATAGTAGTTCGACGGCACCACGATGTCGTACTGCGAATCGCCGCCGGCGCGCAGTTTGGCGAACATCTCGGGCTGTGAGTTGTAGTAACTCTGCACCACGTTGACGTCGTACTTCGCCTCGAACTGCTTGATGATCTTCGGGTTCATGTACTGCGACCAGTTGAAGATATACAACGTGTCGGCGTCGGCCGCGAAGGCCGGGAACGCGAAGGCGGCGACGGCGGCCGCCGCGATCAGTCGGGTCAGGTTTCTGAGTTTTTTCATGATGGTCATGCTCCTCGTGCTGGCGGGTAGACGGTGTCGGTGAATGAAAGCCGGCGGGATCGGCGAGACCGCACCTCGGTCCGGCGTTGCCGGACGAGCCACGGCGGGTCGCGTCGTATTCCGGAGATATAATCTTCGTTATAGGTCGTCGCGGCGTCCACCGTGTCGCGCGCGAGTTGCGTGAGTACCGGCAACGCTCGTTTCATCTCATGCCCCTGTTCCAATGGCCGTAACGGACGGCAAACCCCTGTAATTCCGCATCGCAGCACTACCCGGCGCGCGGGCGCGCGCTGCGCACGTAGGTAAACGCCAGGGCAACCACGGCCGCGGCGAACACGGCCCCGATGATCAGCGTCGCGATCGCGTTGACCTCCGGCGTGATGCCTTTCTTGATCGCGCTCCAGATGAAGATCGGCAGCGTCGTGCTTTCCGGGCCCGAGGTGAAGAAGCTGATCACGAAGTCGTCGATCGACAGCGTGAAGGCGAGGAAAAAGCCGGACACGATCGCCGGGCGCAGCGTCGGCACGATGAAATACCAGGCGCGCTGCCAGCCTTTGGCATAGAGATCGTGGCAGGCCTCGAACAGCTGCGCGTCCAGGCCGACCAGCCGCGAATAGATCAACAGCGCCACGAACGGCACCTGAAAGCTGATATGCGCGATGATCATCGTGCCCAGGCCCAGATCGAACAGCCCGGTGGCGCTACTGATCGAGGTGAAGAAGGTCATCTGCGAAATGCCGTAGACGATGTCGGGCATCACGATCGGCAGATAGATCACCCACACCAGCCAGCCCAGCCGACGATGCCGGTAGGTGTACATGCCGTAGCCCAGCAACGTACCGATCACGGTCGCGATGACCGACGACGTGATCGCCAGCGTCAGACTGTTGTAGACGATATGGAGAATGATCTGGTCGGAAAACAATTCGGCGTACCAGCGCAGCGATACGCCGGCGAACACGGCCGAGGAATTGATGCTGTTGAACGAATACAGGGCGACCACGGCCAGCGGCGCATAGAGAAAGAACAGCACCACATACCAAAAGGCCCGGAGCCCGCGATGAAAGCCGCGAGAACTCATAACACCACCTGTGTGTCACCGCCGAGCCGCTTGCCGAGCCGCCGCAGTACCAGGAGGCCGAGCAGCGTGGCCACGATCATGATCAGTGCACCGGCCGCGCCCAGCGGCCAGTTCGAGGCCGCCGCGAACTGACGCGCCACCAGGTTGCCGAGCATCATCGATTTGCCGCCGCCCAGCAATTCGGGAATCACGTACATGCCGAATGCCGGGATCGAGACCAACACGGTGCCGGCCAGAAGCCCCGGCAAGGTCTGCGGCAGCACCGCGTGGATGAAGGTGCGGATCGGGCCCGCTCGCAGATCGCGCGCGGCATCGATTTGGGCGGTGTCGAGCTTTTCG
>NZ_DASSKM010000190.1:0-11963 GCF_035690525.1 Salinisphaera sp. | reverse complement strand
CCTCGTCGTCGGCGATGCGCTCCGCGTAGCGCTTGGCCAGTTCCGGCGTCAACCGGCGGCCGGCGGCCTTGTAGTCGGCCTCGATAGCGCGGTCGTCGGCGACCTCGGCGAAACTGCCGGCCTCGATCACCTCGCCGCCGTGCACGCCTACCAGCAGCGTCGCGCCGTCCATCTGCTGCACGTCGTCTTTCGCCGCCGCGAGTTTGTCGGGATAGCGGGCAGAAAAGCCGGCCAGTACCTTGCACAATTCGTCATAGGCTTGCTTGATCGCGTTCTCGCGCAGACCGTCGCGAGACAACGCATAGGCCAGCGCCGTGTAGCGAGAAATAGGCCGGGCCGCCTTGCGCGGCAGGGTTTGCGAGGGCAGTGCCTCGAACGCATCCCAGACCGCGTCGGCAATCGCGGGGTTCGCCGCCATATCCACGGGCGCGACCAGCACTCGCCGACCCGCGCCGCCGCCGGAGCCGTCATCGTCCCGGCTTCGATCGCCCGTCATGGCCTGGGCAACGCGGGTCGCGGTATCCCGCTTGAACATCGGCAACACGCATTCCACGGCGTTCAGCACATCGTTGCCGGGGATGCGTCGCGCCAGCGGCGTGCGCACCATGCGCCCGATCAACTGCGTGATATGCGTTTCATCGGTTGCCGGCCGGAAGGAGACAAACACCTCCGCCCGGGGGCAATCCCAGCCGGTGGATATGGCTTCCTTGGCAAACAACACGCGGATATGCGGCCGGTGCTGCACCACCTCCGGATCGACCTTGCGGATCGTAAAGCCCGCCGGTTCCAGCGCCCCGTCCTGCCCGAATACGTGCGCCATCGCATCCGATGCCAGCTCCGGCCATTCATCCCGTATGGCTTCGATATAAGACTGCATCAGCGCATCCGACGGAATATTGGGCGCCTGCACGACCATCAGCGGGATAACAGCGTCATCCGCGACGCCCTCGCGCTCGGCGTATTCCTGCCATAGTCGGGTAGCGTCCTTGAGCTTGCGGGTGGCGCGCGTTAGCAGCGTGGTGCTGAAATTGCCGGCTTCGGTGGGAAAATCGAGACGAATATCGTCTTTCAGCAGCCCGGATTCCTGGACCCGCGCGGGATCGACCACAACGGCCGGGCGGATGTTGCGCCCCTGCTGGCGTTCCATCGCCTGGTTGAAACGTTCCACCGTGGCGGAAATACCCAGCACGACAGGCACCGCCGGCGTACCGTTGTGGCCGTTGATCAACTTCTGCACCGTCGTTCCCCGCTCGCGGTCCGGCTTCATGCCGCGGTGCGCCTCGTCCAGAATCAAGTACAGGGTCAGGTTTTCATCCTCGATCGTGTTGCGCAGGATCTCCCACATCGTGAAGGCGCGGTCATCGGGCGGCGGCATATGCGCCAATGGGTATTGCGGGTCGTCTGCATCCACCGGCGGCGCACCCCGCACCAGCCGCGAATTTTTCGACAACTTCTGCGAATTCAGGAAATACACCTTGCCCGGCGCCAGCTTTTCCTGGCTGAAGGTGTTTTCGATAATCTCGAGCCGGGCGCTGCCGATGCGATCCGAGGCCGCCATCAGCCGGAACCGGGTCTGCTGGTTCAGCGGCGGGCTGTCCGTAAACCACAGCACCACCGCGCCGGGATCAGGCGCAAAATCGTTGTCCACGTTGCCGGCGAACAACGCCTCGATAACGGCTGCGGCCATCACTGTCTTGCCCGCGCCCGTGGTCGCCGTCAGCGAAAAAGCCGAGGTATCGCGGTCCTGCCGCCAGTCGCGCGCGGATTTGCGCAGGTTGGCAAGCACATCGGCGACGGCGTCTTCCTGATAATCCTTGAGCGTATAACGCATCAGTCGCGGCCTGTATTGAGCGTGCCCACATTGATCTTGAAGTTGGTGAGATACGACTCGTACAGCCGCACCGCCTCGATCCGCTCCGGCAGATCGCCGCAGACGCTCTGAAAGCCGCGGTCGTCGTCGGTGACGATAAACGCCAGGTTCACGTTTTCGGCCCCAGCCAGCGCGGCCAGAAAATCCTCGGCGGCGTCCAGATCGAACAGCACGGCGTAGGTGTCCGCCACGGCGTAGTCGTCGACGGCCCGCTCGATGCGCCGCCCTCGCGCCCCGGCCCGCAGCCACAGCAACGGCGCAATCGCCGGAAAGGATTTGTGGTGCGCGACCGGCCGCGGCGCCTCGTAGGTCAGGGTAAAGAACTCCACGTTTTCCTCGAAGCCCTCGGCCATCGGGAACTCGTCGGTGAACTTGTAATCGCCCTTGATTGGTTCGCCCTCCGGCGTCTTGCCGGTAATCGCGGCCTCGATGCGCGGCTTGGTGATGTAGTCGCAGATGCCCAGCGTCTCCCACTCGGCATCGCCGGGCCGCAGGCCCTGTGCCCGCAGCCTCTTCTGCTCGTCGGCCGAGACCTCGTTGTTGGTCACGCTGATGCACTGACGCCGGCCGCCGTCTTGTTTGTTCAAGCGCATGACAGCGTGGGCGGTGGTGCCTGAACCGGTGAAGAAATCTACAACCGCGGCATTAGGTTTTTCAGTGAGAAAAAAATGCAGGGTATCCTCGACCGCGTACAAAGACTTCGGGAACGGAAATTTCCTATCCGGAAGTAGCTCCCTCAAAAGTGTAGTTCCGTAAGCTCCCGCGTCATGACTACGTTCACGCCATGTGGTGGTAGGGCGTGCGGATTTTCCCTCGGGGAGGAGCACTATCCACGAGCCATCTTCGCGCCGGTCAGATTTAACGAGTTTGCCCGATTCAATTTTCTTTATCTTCGGCGCCGTCAAATACGAAAAAATATAAGGTTGAAGTTCTGTTTTGCCTTTGCTTACTCGAACAAATCCTGCATCGAGAGCTCGCTGTAGGCTTGGTGCCGTCAATCCCCAGTTCATCTCGACCTCTCCATCTTCTCGGATGGGGAACACAGCCACACATCCGTCTACCTCCGGCACGGCTCGACGGTCTACATCAGGTGGCAACGGATCACCGATTTCTCGAATTTTGTGCGAGGAATGATCTACGTAGATAGGAAAGAATTGAGCTGTTCCACCCTTTGTGGTTCCGCGCCGAGACTCGATATCAGTACGGCGCAGATATCGCCATCGGACCTCGACCATTTTCTCTCCGGACGTGACCTCGGGCACTCCAGCCTCGCCCAAAAAAACAAAAAAGGCATACTCATCAGTCCGTGAGAAATAGGTCGTGCGCGCTGTGCCTTTCGGATTGATTACTGAACTAATCATCTGAATTATAGAATCCGGAAAGGTTTGCTGAAGCAGTAGGCCCAGCCGCAGATACTCCTTCTCATCAATCGTCACGATGAGCACCGAGTTCTCGGGGTTCAGCAACCGCCGCGCCAGCTTCAACCGCCGCTCCATGAACGCCAGCCACTTGCTGTGCCGGTAGGCGTCCTCGCCGTCCACGTAGTCGTTGTTGTATTTCCAGTCCTTGGCGCCGGTGTTGTAGGGCGGGTCGATATAGATGGCGTCCACCTGGCCCTCGTGGGTATAGAGCAGCGCCTGCAGGGCGTGGAAGTTCTCGGCGTTGATGACGCTGTGATACGGCTTGTCGCCGCCGCGCTCCACCTTGCCGGTGGACGTCAGCCCCGGATAGATCGGGTCGCGGAATTCAGCGACAACGACCAGATCATCCGCCGCGCGGCGGGCGGTTTCGGCATCCGTGCCGGACTGGCCCTTGCGAATCAGTTCGGTGACGCGCCCGCCCGCCTCGCGCCGGATCGCTTTCACCCGCCACAAGCCGCGCTCCACGCTGGCGGCGGGCTCGCCGCGCTCGGGCACGAACCGCACCTTGTCGCCCCGGCGCACCGGGCGGCCGGGCAGTTCCACGGTTTCCGGCACATGCCGCTCGAAGTTCAGCCCAAAGGCGCGGCGCGATTCCAGCGCTTTGACCTCACGGCGCAGATCCGCCGCGAGCTGCGCGTCTTTTTGTTCTACCTGCCGCAGCAGATCGCTTAAAGTCGACAAGTCGCCCCCCAAGTTTGAATATATGTAATCAAATAGCGCGCCGGGAAACGCGTTTGGATGTCCGTGCCACTCGGCGACTAGGGCCTGGACAACACCGCGATCTTCTGGATGCCGGACGACTGCAGGGCGGCCATCACTTTGCCGACCCGGCCGTAGGGTACGCTCTTGTCGGCCTGAAGCTGGGCGGTTTTTCCCGGCGTCTCCTGATGGATCCGAGTCAGCCGTTTCTTGAGTTCATCGAGCGAGACCTGCTCCTTGCCCAGAAAATAACGGCCGTCCTGGTCAACGCTCAGCACGATTGGCTGCTTCGCGTCCGGCGGCGCCACGCTATCGGTCTTCGGCAGGTTGACGTGCACCGATGTGGTGACCGCCGACGCTGTGACGATGAACATCACGAGCAGCACGAGCATCACGTCGACCAACGGCGTGACGTTCATTTCACAGAGGACTTCGTTGTCCTCTCCTCCACCATTTGACATTGCCATGACGGTTACTCCGTGGGCTGAAACATGGAAGCCGGATACGCCGGCTCACACCGTGACGTGGGTCTTCTGGCCGACCGTCGCGCTATCGTCCAAATCGCTCGAACGCGCCAGTTGGGCGTCTTCG
The DNA here is from genome assembly GCF_035690525.1 of Salinisphaera sp. GTDB lineage: Bacteria > Pseudomonadota > Gammaproteobacteria > Nevskiales > Salinisphaeraceae > Salinisphaera. Next base: position 7,382 of record NZ_DASSKM010000190.1, on the reverse strand, counting down.
GGCTGAAAACCGCTCTGCTGACACAGGGCATAGAAATCGTGCGCGAAGTCGTTCATTCGGTGCACCCCGGCTTTCATGCGGCGAACCAGAAAATTGTAGATAAGCACCGCGGGCACGGCCACGGCGATGCCCAGCCCGGTGGCGATCAGCGCATGACCGACCGGCCCGGCCACGGTCTGCAGGTCGGTTGAACCGGTGTTCCCGATACTGACCAGCGCGCCCATGATGCCCCACACCGTGCCGAACAGGCCGATGAACGGCGCCGTGCTGCCAAAACTGGCAAGCACGGCGAGGCCGCCCTCCAGCGACCGCCGCTCGCGCTCGATCTGCTGGCGCAGGGTGCGCTCGAGGCGTTCGCCACGATCGATTTGATGCGCCAGATTCCGGTTGCCCGGCGCGATGTCGCGGCCGGTCACGACCGCAAAACCGGCCCTGGCGATATCGGCCATTGGCCCAATCGCGCCATCGGTGATCGATTCGCCCTGTTCGAGGCTGTCGGCCGCCCAGAAATGCTTCTGAAAGCGCCGGTCCTGAGTCCGTGCGCGGCCGAACTGAACGAGTTTGATGACCAGTAGCGCCCAGGTGATGACCGATAGGGCAATCAAGCACCACAGAACGGCCGGTACCACGATCGGCGTGAGATTGCTGCTTAGCATAGTACGTCTGTCTCTAGTCCGGCAGATTGAATGAAATGGTTTGCAGGGCGTATCCACGAATCGGTTTGTCGCCGCGCTTGGCCGGCACGAAATGCCATTTTTCCACCGTTTCCACCGCGGCGTTGTCGAGATCGCTGTAGCCACTCGAATCGACGACCGTGACCCGGCCGGCCGTGCCGTCGGGCTCGACCAGAATCTTGAGCGTCACGTCGCCCTCTTCGTGCCGGCGCAGCGCGCGCGGCGGGTAATGCGGCGGCGGGTTGCCGAGGCTTTTCAATCCCGACACCGCCGGCGTGATCTTGTTCGCGCGCGGATTCGAGTTCGCGCGGTTTTGCGATGACGACCGGGGCTCGGGCTTCGGTTCAGGCTTCGGCTCGGATTGAGGCTCAGGCTTGGGTTTAGGTTCGGTTTGAGGTTCAGGCTTGGATTTCGGCTCAGGCGCCGGTTTAGGCTCGGGTTCCGGCTTCGGCTCAGGCTTCGGCTTCGGCTCGGGCTTTGATTCAGGCTTCGGCTTCTTCTTCGGCGGCATCACCGCATGCCTGTCGATCGTCGGAACCTTTTCCTGCGGCTGCGGGCTGGTGAACGTCACCTGCACCGGCGGCGGGCTCTGCTGCGTCTTCAGCGGCTCCGGGTACTTGATCGACGAATGCTGATAAAGCCACCACACACCGAAATGCGCCAGCACGGACAGCACGACGATGCCCGCGATTTCAACCCGGGTCGGCAATCGCCTCCTGCCGGGCTTGTTCGGCTTCATGCTGCGCTTCTCGGACCCGTCCGTCATTACGTGGTCGTCGTCTCTCGATCGGTTACTGCGACACCGAATGAAACGGCGCGCGGTCGCCTGAGATAAAACACGCCGGCGGCGATGAGGTTTCGGACAAGCCGAAAACGATGTTCGATCCGCGATGAGGACATGGAAACCGCGGCGCGCATACGTGCCAGGAAGGCGCCATGGCAGGTCGGCGCTGCGCCGCTGTGCGACGCATTCTAAACATGGTCGGGGCAGCAGGATTCGAACCTACGACCTTCTGCTCCCAAAGCAGACGCGCTACCAGGCTGCGCTATGCCCCGATTGTTGCGGCGCCCAGTCTAAACTCTCGGCGCGTTCCGCACCATGCCTGTTTGCCGAACGCGGCGCGGCCGGCCGCTCAATTGTCGGGGTGCTGCGGCCGTGCGAAAATCCGCCGTCCTCGTCGCTTTCTCGCATTCGCCTATGCCGGCCCGATTGATCGATGGCAAACAGATGGCTTCGGCCTACCGCGCCGATGTCGGCCGAGCCGTGGCGGCTCGCCTGGAAGCCGGTCGACGCGCGCCCGGCCTGGCGGTGATCCAGGTCGGCGAGGACCCGGCGTCGCAGGTTTATGTGGGCAAGAAGATCAAGGCCTGCGAAAAAGCGGGCCTGGTGTCGCGCGCGGTGTATCCGAGTTCGGACATCGACGAGGCCGAACTGCTGGGCCTGATCGACGACTTCAATGCCGACGACACCATCGACGGCATTCTCGTTCAACTGCCCCTGCCCGCGCATATAAACGCCAGCGCGGTGATCGAGCGCATCCGGCCGGACAAGGACGTGGACGGCTTCCATCCGTACAACGTCGGCCGGCTCGCCCAGCGCGTGCCGCTGCTGAGGGCCTGCACCCCGCTCGGCATCATCCGCATGCTCGAATCCATCCACGAGCCGTTTCATGGCCGCCAGGCCGTGGTCGTGGGGGCATCGAACATCGTGGGCCGGCCGATGGCAATGGAGTTTCTGCTCAAGGGCGCGACCACGACCGTATGCCATCGGTTCACGCGCGATCTCGCCGCCGAGGTCGGCCAGGCCGAGATTCTCGTCGTGGGCGTGGGCAAGCCCGGGCTGGTCCGGGGCGCGTGGATTCGCGAAGGCGCCACGGTGATCGATGTCGGCATGAATCGGCTCGATTCGGGCCGGTTGGTCGGCGATGTGGAATTCGAAACCGCGGCCGAGCGCGCGGCCTGGATCACGCCGGTGCCCGGCGGGGTCGGGCCGATGACGGTCGCCATGCTGATCAGCAACACGCTGCGCGCCGCCGAAATGCGCGAGGCCGCCGCGGCCCGTTAATCGGATCGACGCCGTTGTCGACGGCAGCGCGTCATCCGCGCCGCCACTTGGTGCCTTCCGGCGAGTCCTCCAGCACGATACCGGCGGCGGTCAGATCGTCGCGTATCCGGTCGGCGGCGGCGAAATCGCGCGCCGCCCGTGCGTCCCGACGCTGTTCCAGCATCGATTCGACCGTCGCGGCATCCAGCGCCTGCCCGCCGCCGGCCTGTAGATAGACATCGGCATCCTGGCCGAGCAAGCCGATCATCGCCCCGTATTCACGCATGCCCGCCGCAAGGTGGGCGCACCGATCGCGATCGCCCTCCTGGCCCGCACGGTTGGCCTCGCGCGCCATATCGAACAGCACGGCGAGCGCGGCCGGCGTGTTCAGATCGTCGTCCATGGCTTGGATGAAGCGGGCGCGGTATGCCCGGTTGGGCGCGGCGGCCGCATCGCCGTCGTCCGGGGCATCGCGCAATGTGGTGTACAAACGCGCGAGGGCGGCGGCCGCGCCGTCCATCGCCTCGGCGTTGTAGGCCAGCGGGCTTCGGTAGTGCGTGGCCAATACGAAGTAGCGGATCGACTCGGCGTCGTATTGTTTCAGCACATCGCGCAGCGTGAGGAAATTGCCGAGCGATTTCGACATCTTCTCGTCGTCGACGGTGACGAACCCGTTATGCATCCATAGACCGACATAGTGCTTGCCGGTGGCCGCCTCGCTCTGGGCGATCTCGTTCTCGTGATGCGGAAACTGTAGGTCCAGCCCCCCACCGTGGATATCGAAGGAGTCGCCCAGGCAGTGCGTGGACATGGCCGAGCACTCGATGTGCCAGCCCGGCCGGCCCGGCCCCCACGGCGAATCCCACGCGGGCTCGTTCGGCTTGGCCATCTTCCACAGCACGAAGTCCAGCGGGTCGTCCTTGGCTTGGTTGACTGCGATGCGCGCGCCCGAGCGCAGTTCTTCCGGGCGCCGGCCCGACAGCGCGCCGTAGCTCGCGAACGTGGAGACGTCGTAATAAACGTCGCCGTCGGCCCCGACATACGCCGCGCCCCGTTCGAGCAAACGCTCGATCATGGCGATGATCTGGTCGAGGTGCGCGGTCGCCTTCGGCTCGACATCCGGCGCAACCAGGCCCAGCGCGGCCTCGTCTTCGCGCATGGCCGCCGTGAAGCGTTCGGCGATCGCTTGCGGGGTCGTGCCGCTTTCGGCCGCGCGGCGGATGATCTTGTCGTCGATATCGGTAATATTACGAACGTAGCGCACCTGCCAATCTTGTGCCCGGAGATAGCGCACGAACATGTCGAAGACGACCAGAAAACGCGCATGCCCAAGATGGCAATAGTCGTAGACCGTGATACCGCAGACATACAGCCGGACCCGGCCGGGCTCGAGGGTTTTCAGCGGCTCGCGCTGACGCGTCAGGCTGTTGAACAGTTGCAGCATGGGGCGTGCGATTGGAATGCGGTCGGCGCACAGTCTACCGCGTCGCCCGCAGCGCGTAATCGTGTCGCGCCGGCCTGCCGATCATCGCGATGAAATGGATTATCGGCGTGTTGGGCGCGCTCGTGCTGGCCGGACTGTCCGCGCTCGCCGCCGACCCGAAGATGGATGCTTACTGTCTGCTGCAGTCGGCCCACGACCACCTCCGTCATACCCACGCCGGCCGGCGCTGCATCCACTACGCCGCCACGCGCAGCGACACCGCGGCGATCGATGCCAGCGTGCAAGCCGGCGTGCCGGTGGACGCAGCGACGGCCGACAGCGCCACCGCGCTGGCGCTGGCCGCCGGCCACGGCCGGTTGGCGGCGGTGAAGTATTTGCTCGCCCACGGCGCGCGGATCGGCGGCAGCGGCGACAGTGAGACGCCGCTTTATCGTGCGGCCGCGCATGGACATCCCGCAGTGGTGCGCGCCCTGATCGCGGCCGATGCGAACGTTGACGCACGCAACGCACACGGGCGTACCGCGCTATGGATCAACGCCGCGCGCTCGCCCACCGAGAACACCGAAATCGCGCATAGCCTGGTCAACGCCGGCGCGACGATCGATGCCGCCGATGCCGCGGGCGATACGCCGCTGATGGCCGCAGCCCGCGCCGGCAATGCGGATCTCGTCGGCTATTTCATGGCACACGGCGCCGATGCCGGCCATCGCAACCGTGCCGGCGGCACCGCGCTGCTCGCCGCGATCCGCCATGATCACGCTGAATCGGTGCGCCAGTTGCTGGCGCGCGGCGCCGACCCGGCCGCGCCGGTGCACGGTGTTACCCCGCTCGAGGCCGCGCGGTCGCGCGGCAGCGGCAATATCGTACGGCTGCTGCAAGCCAATCTCGGCCGGGCATGGCCGGCCGCCGATCAACGCCCGTCGAAGTGATCCCAGCCGGCGTGCCGGAACAGCGCCGAGTCCAGCGGATTTTGGTTTGAGTCGACGAGACGGAGCCCCGGCTCGCGATCGATACGACCGATGACCGTGAGCGGGCAGTCGAGTGCACCGCGTGCGGCCGCCAAATCGGCCGGGTCCACGCTCAGGCATAGCTCGTAATCGTCGCCGCCGGTGGCCTGTAACCGACGACGCAGAGCGGGATCCGGGGCATAGCGGGCCAGCGCGGGCGAACACGGTAGTGCGTCGACATCGATCGTGGCGCCGGCGGCGCTGGCCGCGAGTATATGCCCCAGATCGCTCAGCAAGCCGTCCGAAATATCGACCGCGGCGCGCGCGATTCCGCGAACACGCGCGCCGGGGCGCCAGCTCGGACGCGTCAGGCGCGCGATGAGCATCGCTTCGTCGCCCCCGGCCGGTCGTCGCGTGTCCCAGCAGGCCAGGCCCGCGGCCGCGTCACCCAGCGTGCCGGTGACCGCCACCAGATCGCCGACCCGGGCGCCGTCGCGCCGCAGCGCCGCGCCCCGGGGCACCAGGCCGAGCGCGGTGATCGAGATCGTGAGCGTATCGTTCTTCGTGGTATCGCCGCCCACGATATCCACGGCGCGCTCGCCGATCGCGGCGAGCGCGCCGTCGATGAACGCATCGCACCACGGGCCGGACAACGCGGGCGCGCCAAGGGAGATCGTCAGCCAGGCGGGATCGGCGCCCATCGCACCGAGATCGCTGAGATTGACGGCCACGCTCTTGAAGCCGACGTCGAAGGCCGGCGTGTCGCCGGGGAAATGGCGCCGGGCGATCAGGGTATCGGTGGTGACGACCAGTTCATGCTCCGGCGGCGGCGCGAGAATCGCCGCGTCGTCGCCGATGCCGAGCCGCGTATCGGGCCGCGCCGCGACCAGACGCCGCCGCAATGCATCGATCAATTCGAACTCGCGCATCGGCGTGGTTCTGGATTAGGGCGTGTTCAGCGCCGGCTTCGCCGCGCCTCGTCCGGGCGCAGGTCCCGCGCGGTGGCATCGAGCACACCGTTAACGAACCGATGCCCATCGGTGGCGCCGAAGATCTTGGCCAGGTTGGTCGCCTCGTTGATCACCGCGGCGAACGGAATTTCCAGGCACTCGCGCAGTTCGAAACTCGCCAGCAGCAAAATGGCGTATTCGACCGGATCGAGCTGCACGGCCGGGCGGCTGAGATGCGCATCGAACGCTTTTTCCAGGCCCGAAACATCGTGCACCACGCCGCGCAACACCATCTCGAAATAATCGCGATCGAGGCCGGACAACCGGCCGGCCTGCGCGAACTGAACGATCAAGGCGCCGATTTCGGTGCCGGACATCCGCCACTGATAGATCGCCTGCACCGCGGCCATGCGCGCACGAATGCGCCGGCCGCCGGGCATTTTCGGCGGCAGTTCCGGCAGTTGGTCGTCGTCGTGATGGGGCTCGTTACCGGCGCCGCCGGCGGCCTCGCCCAGCGACTGATCGCGAATCGGCATGTTGGCGTTACTCGTCGTCGACGTCGATCTGGCGCAGCACGTTGATCATTTCGATCACCGCGCTCGCGGCTTCCGCGCCCTTGTTGTGGTCCTCGTCCGGCTGGGCGCGCACATCCGCCTGCTCGGCGCTGTCGGCCGTAATCACGCCGAAACCGACCGGCAGGCTGTATTCGAGTGCGGCGGCGGACAGACCCTTTGCGCATTCGCCGGCGACGTAGTCGAAATGCGGCGTATCGCCGCGGATCACCGCGCCGACGGCGACGATGCCGTCATAATCGCCGGACTCGGCCAACCGGTCGATGGCCAGCGGCAGCTCGAACGCGCCGGGCACCTTGACCACCGTCACATCGTCATCATCCACGCCGCAGTCGGTGAGCACATCGAGCGCACCATCGACCAGACGCTCGACGATATCGTCGTTCCAGCGGGTCGCCACGATGGCGATTTTGAGGTTCTCGCCGTCGAATTCTCCTTGGATGGTCTGCATGCTCGCTACTCTTCCGTTGGCCGCCCGGCATTATCGCACGAGCGCGGGTGCGCCGGCCTATTCGTGGCCGGCGATGCGCGCCAGATAACGGGCGATGATATCGATTTCGATATTCACGCGATCGCCGATGCGCGTGCTGCCGAGCGACGTATGGTTCATCGTGTGCGGAATGATGTTCACGCCGAAACGCCGCCCGGCGACTTCGTTGACGGTGAGGCTGATGCCGTCGACCGCGACCGAGCCCTTGGGCGCGATGTAGTGGGCGATCGCGCGGGGGACGGAGAAGGTCAAGCGCCAGGA
>NZ_DASSKM010000189.1:0-24200 GCF_035690525.1 Salinisphaera sp. | reverse complement strand
CTGCTGCTGGCCGCGCCCGCCTCGGCCACCGAACTGGTGCTCGGCAAATTTGCCGGCGTGATGATCTATCTCACGCTGAGTTGGGCCCTGATCGGGGCCCTGCCGGCCACGTTGAGCGCTTTCACGCCGCTCGACTGGGGCGTGATCGCGGCCGGCCTGATTGGGCTCTGGCTGGTGATGGCCGCGTTCGCCGCCATCGGCCTGTTCGCCTCCGCGATGACCCGCGAGCCGGCGCTGGCCGCCGTCATCAGTCTCGCAGCGCTCATGCTGCTGTGGCTGATCTATGCCGTGGCCAGCATCGATTGGCGGCCGAGCCTGTTCGGCTACACCTTCGATATCGGCCGCTTTGCCGGCGGCATCTCGCCGATCGGCCACAACGACGCGCTGCTGCGCGGGCTCGTCTCGTCGGCCGACGTGCTGTATTTCGCGATTTTCGTGGCGGCCTTTTTGGCCCTGACCGTCGTGCGCCTCGACGCCGAGCGGCGGTAAGACAAGTTTTATGCGCGCGACCACCTACCTGACCATGTTGCTGATCGCGCTGGTGGCCGTTGCCGCCGGCTGGCTGGCGCAGCGCTATCCGGCGACCGCCGACTGGACCGCCGGCAACCGCAACAGTCTGACCGCCGCCAGCCGGCGCGTGATCGCGGCGCTGGGCGACGGGCCGATCGAGTTCACGGCCTATATCTATCCCGGCGCGCAGCGCGCCGACGTACGCCAGCGACTGTCGCGTTATACACGCGCTTCGAGCCGCGTTCATCTGCATTTTGTCGACCCGGCGCGCCATCCGGCAACCGTGCGCAAGCTCGGCATCGACCGCGACGGGGCCGTGGTCGTGACCTACCAGGGCCGGCGCCAGACGCTGACCGACTACACCGAATCGTCCGTCACCAACGCCCTGCAGCGGCTGTCGCCCGGCGGCACGAAATGGATCGTGTTTGTCACCGGCCACGGCGAGCGCGACCCGAGCGCCAATAACAGCGCCGGCTATTCCACGCTCGCGCGCGCGCTGGGCAATCAGGGCCTCAAGGTCCGGCAGGTGAATTTGGTCCAGGCCGGCGCGGTGCCGGACAACGCCGCCGTACTGGTGATCGCATCGCCACAGCACGAACTGCTGCCCGGCGAGGTCGATATGATTCGAGCCTGGGTCGAACGCGGCGGCAACGTGCTCTGGGTCGACGACCCCGGGGCACGCTACGGCCTGACGCCGCTAGCCCAGGATCTCGGCATCCATTGGCTGAACGGCACGCTGGTCTATCCCGATTTCCGCAAGCTCGGCACCGGCAGCCCGGCGATCGCATTGGCGGCCGGCTACCCCAGTACGCCGATCACCGCCCATTTGAACCAGATCACCGTGTTCGCCTTCGCGGGCGCTCTGTCGCCGCTGGCCGATTCACCGTGGCGGGCGCAGGCGATCCTCCGTTCGCCGACCCGGAGCTGGCTCGAGACCGGGCCGTTGAATCGCGGCAGCATCAGCTTTCAGCCCGATCACGGCGACCGCGCCGGGCCGCTGGTCTTCGGCATGGCGTTAAGCCGGCCGCGACCCGGCGCCCGGCACGTGACGAGCAACAAGAATAAACAGCAGCAACGCGCCGTGGTCGTCGCCGACAGCGACTTCATGGACAACGGCCATATCGGCCAACTCGGCAACCGCACGCTAGCGCTGGCCATGTTCCAATGGCTGGCCGGGCGCGATGCCCAGATCGCGGTCGACGTGCCGCGCGCGCCCGATGCGCATCTGCAGATGGCGCCGGCGCGGCTGCGCACGTTCTGGTGGGCGTTCGTGATCGCGCTGCCCGGCGCGTTGTTCCTCTTCGGCCTGGGCCGCTGGTGGCGGCGGCGGCGCCGATGAAGCGCCGTCGCGCACTGCTGATCGGCTTGCTGTTACTGGCGTTGGCCGCGCTTGTGGCCGCCTTGTGGTGGTCGTATCGCGCGCCCTCCGGGCCGGCTTCGGCGCCGCCGCCGCGCATCAGCGCCCTGAAACCGGCCGAAATCATGCGGATTCGGGTGCGCCACGGCAGCGATCAGATCGTCATTCAGCGCTCCGGCCCCGATGCGCCGTGGCATCTCACCGCGCCGGTCGATGCGCCGGTCGACGGCCCGCATCTGCAGGCGGTGTTGTCGTTGCTCGAAACACGCGCCCGGCGGCGCTATGCGCCCGGGGCGATCGACGAGGCCACGACCGGGCTCGAGTCGCCGATGCTGGTCGTGCAGTTCAACGCGCATGCGCCGATCGACATCGGCGGGCCCGGCCCGAGTCCGGGCAGCCGTTATGTCCGCACGCCGCACGATCTGCTGCTTGCCGTCCTGCCCGATTTGTCCGGCTTGCAGTGGCGCTGGACGCACTGGATCTCGCCGGCGCTGGTGCCGCGGCATCGCCGCCTGAAGAAACTGGTGCTGCCGCATTTCACACTGGAACGCGACGGCCACGGCGGCTGGCGCGCCCAGCCGGCCGATCGGCGCAGCGCCGCCGCGGTCGCCGCGACCGCGGCGGCCTGGCAGCGTGCGCGGGCGCTGACCGTCGTGCCCGCCGATGCCAGCCGCCGGCGCTTGGCCCGCGTCACGCTCGTGTTCGCGCACGGTCCGCCGCGTCATCTCGACATCATCGAGCGCGGCCCGAACCTGATCCTGCGCGACCCGAAACTCGGCGTGGACTATCACCTGGCCGGCAACCGCATCGCTCCGCTGCTTGCGATCAAGCATCCGGGGCTATGAGGCTCCGTTCCGCGAAGATCATTCCGCAGATCTACGCAGATACACGCAGATGGCGGTCGACCGGTGCAGCCCTCGATCGGACTCCGGTGGCGCTCGCTATTTCCTGTCTCGGATCGATTGAAAGCGCGTGCGGCCCGTTCCGTTGTTTCCAGATGAGAATGGGTTTGCCGCTTGATCGGCAAGACCTCAAAAACGGTTTTACCGCCGATTTATCCGGGGATTGTGGCGCCCGCTCGGCTTGTCGAAACCATCGGGCCCGGCGCCATCTGCGTGTATCTGCGTAGATCTGCGGACAGTCTTATAAAGAACCGTTCTCTCTCTTATAAAGAACCGCTCTCCCTCCGCTCGACGACTCCCGAGTCCAAGCTGAGCCGCATTTGTTCTGCGCGCATCGGCGGATGCACGAGCAGGCAATCGCCTGTCCGCCCGCGCCGCGCATGTCAGAATATCGGCATGCCCGAACTGCCCGAAGTCGAGACCACCCGCGCCGGCGTGGAGCCGCACGTGGCGGGGCAATCCGTGCGGACCGTGATCGTGCGCCAGCCGCGGCTGCGCTGGCCGGTTTCGGAGGCGCTGGCGCGCGATCTGCCGGGTCAGACGATCCACGCGGTCCGGCGCCGCGCCAAATATCTGTTGTTCACCGCCGATACCGGGCATGTCTGTCTGCATCTGGGCATGTCGGGCCGGCTGCGCGTGGTCGCCGCCGACACACCGGCCACGACCCACGATCATATCGATATCGTGCTCGACAACGACACCATGCTGCGCTTTAACGACGCGCGCCGCTTCGGCTCGCTGTTCTGGCTCACCGGCGATCCGCACGCTTTCCCGCTGCTGGCCCGGCTCGGGCCCGAGCCGTTGTCGGACGATTTCGACGGCGCGTGGCTCAAGGCCCGCTCGGTCGGCCGGCGCATAGCGGTCAAGGCGTTCATCATGGACGCGGCGGTGGTCGTGGGCGTGGGCAATATCTATGCCTGTGAAGCGCTGCACGGCGCCGGCATTCATCCGCGCCGCGCGGCGTCGCGCATCAGCGCGGCGCGCTACGAGGCCCTGGCGGCAGCGATCAGGCGCGTGCTTGGCAAGGCGATAGCGGTCGGCGGCACCACGCTGCGCGACTATATCGGCGTCAACGGCGACACCGGCTACTTCCAATTGTCGCTCGCCGCCTATGGTCGCGAAGGCCGGCCGTGCCCGCGCGGCTGCGGTCCGATCCGGCGCGAGATCATCGGCCAGCGCAGCACGTTCTTCTGTCCGGTGTGCCAGCGCTGATCCAGATGACAGGCCACCCCGCCGGCGACTAAGCTGACACAGGGTCCCGGGTTCAAAGAAAAGATTCGTGCATGCGCTATCTACCACTGATCGCAACTTTTTTTCTGACTTTCCTGTTCGGCGGATTGATTCTGGTCCAGCCGCTGGTGTTCAGCGCGCTTATGTTCTTGGCCGGTACGGCGCTTTGCGTGGGTCTGCTCGATCTGCTGCAGCCCAAGCATGCGCTGCTGCGTAACTATCCGCTGATCGCCCGCTTTCGCTGGTTGTTCGAAAAGATCCGACCGGAAATCCGCCAGTATCTACTGGAATCCGACACCGAGGCCGCGCCGTTTTCCCGCGAGCAACGCAGCCAGGTGTATGCCCGATCCAAGGGGGAAAACGACGCCAGCCCCTTCGGCACGGAACAAAACGTCTATGCCGAAGGGCACGAGTGGCTGGCGCATTCGATGGCCGCGCGCAAACCGTCCGAAACACCGCCGCGCGTGCATATCGGCGGCCCGGACTGCAGCGCTCCCTATTCGGCCTCGACGCTCAACATTTCGGCGATGAGTTTCGGCGCGCTATCCGCCAACGCTATTCGCGCGCTCAACAAGGGCGCGGCTCAAGGCGGCTTCGCCCACGACACCGGGGAAGGCTCGATTTCCGTCCATCATCGGCGCTACGGCGGCGATCTGATATGGGAACTGGGCAGCGGCTATTTCGGTGCCCGCGCGCCCAACGGCCGCTTCGACCGCACCCAGTTCGTCGACCGAGCCAACGACGATCAGGTCAAGATGATCGAGATCAAGCTCTCCCAGGGCGCCAAGCCCGGCCACGGCGGCGTGCTGCCGGGCGCCAAGGTCACGCCCGAGATCGCCGAGGCACGCGGTGTGGAGGTGGGCCAGACCTGTGAGTCGCCGCCGTATCACACGGCGTTCTCGACGCCCATCGAGATGATGGAGTTCATCGCCGATCTGCGCGAGGGTGCGGGCGGCAAGCCGGTCGGCTTCAAGCTATGCATCGGCCACGGCTGGCAGTTCATGAGCCTGGCCAAGGCCATGCTCAAGACCGGCATCACGCCCGACTTCATCGTCATCGACGGCGCCGAGGGCGGTACCGGCGCGGCGCCGCTGGAACTGTCGGATAGCGTCGGCACGCCGCTGCGCGAGGGACTGGTCTGGGCGCACAACACGCTGGTCGGCGCCGGTCTGCGCGAGCGCATCAAGATCGGCGCCTCGGGCAAGATCACCTCGGGTTTTCGCATGGCCGCCAACATGGCGCTGGGCGCGGACTGGTGCAACACGGCGCGCGGTTTCATGTTTGCGGTCGGCTGCGTGCAGTCCCAGTCCTGCCATACCGATCGTTGCCCGACCGGCGTGGCTACCCAGGATCCGCGCCGCCAGCGCGCGCTGGTCGTGCCCTACAAGGCCGATCGGGTCTATCATTTCCACCGCGCCACGGTCGCGGCCATGCAGGAAGTGGTGGCGACCGTGGGGCTGGATCATCCCGACCAGCTCGCGCCCGAGCATCTGTGCCGGCGCACGCGCGATTCCGAGATTCAGAGCGCCGATCAGGTGTATCGTTTTCTGAAGACGGGCGAACTGCTCGTGGCGTCGAACAAACGCGGCCGCTACGAAACCGCCTGGGCCCGCGCCCAGGCCGAAAGCTTTCTGCCCCGAAGCCATGCCGCCTGATCGCACTTCGTATGCGAAGGAGTTGAATCGATGCCCTGGTTCCGATCGCATCGCCGCGACGATCCGCAAGGGCGCGCGCCGGACACGCCGGACGCGCTGCGCGAATACGCCGGCCAGTATTCGGAAACCCGCTTTTGGACCAAGATGTCCCGGGTATTCAAGCGCGCCGGCTATGAGCTGCTGGAAAAAGCGCTCTGGCTGCACTACGCCGCCCAGCGCCCGGAAACGCCGGGCTGGGCCAAGGCCACGGCCTACGGCGCGCTGGCTTATTTCATCCTGCCGTTCGATGCCATCCCCGACTGGCTGTTCGGCTACGGCCTCACCGACGATCTGAGCGCGCTGACGCTCGCGGTGGCCACGATTTCCCGGTATATCGATGCCGGCGTGCGCCGGCGCACCACGGCCAAGCTCGACGCCTGGTTCGGCCGGCCCGCCCACCGTCGCCCGATGCGCACGGTCGAGTGAGAGACCGGTACGATCTCGGCGGTCGTCGCGCGCTGGTCACCGGGGCCTCCTCGGGGGTCGGCGAGGCGGTGGCGCGGCAATTGGCGGGCGCCGGCGCGCGGGTCGTGATCGCGGCCCGTCGTGCCGACCGGCTCGCCGCGCTGGCCGGCGAGATCGGCGCCATCGCGCGTCCGGCCGATGTATCCACGCCACAAGCTTGCGTCGAACTGATCGCGGCCGCGGTGGAACAACTCGGCGGTCTGGATATCCTGGTCAACAACGCGGGCGCGCATCACCGCGGAAATTTCGCCGACCAGGATGCAGCGCATCTGGCGACCATGGTGGATGTGAATCTGCGCGCGCCGGTCGTGCTGTCGAGCGCCGCCCTGCCCCATCTGCGAACGGCGCCGCGCGCGGCGATCGTCAACGTGGGCTCGGTGGCCGGGCGGATGCCGGTGCCCGGCAGCGCGACCTATTCGGCCACCAAGGCGGGGCTGCGCACGCTGACCTATGCGCTGGCCGAGGAATGCCGCGGCACGAACGTCGGCGTGTCGGTGGTCTCGCCCGGGCCGATCGCCACCGATTTCATTCTCGCCGATATCGACGCGGTCACCGACCTGACGTTCTCCCAGCCGATGAGCACGCCGCAGCAGATCGCCGCTCTGGTACTCGACTGTATCGCCGATGGGCGCGTCGAGCGCACCCGGCCCGCCTCGACCCGCATCATGACCACGCTCGGCAGCCTGTTTCCCGCCCTACCGCGCGTACTGCGACCGGCACTGGCCGCCAAGGGGCGCCGGGCCAAGGCCCGGTATCGACGCAACGACTGAAGGCGTCGTCCCACGCGGTTTCGAGCATCGTCGACATCCGGCATTCGCTACCGGCGGCTCTCCGCGCGTCTCGGTAACAGGCCTCCAAGACGCGCTCAAGTTACGCGCCGCGCGGCCGATGTAAGCCCCGTCATCATCGCGCATGGCATCGGCACAGCAACGGGGAGAGATGCATGGCCGCAACGCAATGGGATCTGGCGATCGAGCCGGCATCCGAAGATACCGACAGCACCGTGCAACACGACGAGGGCCACGCCGCCGCCCACGGTTGGCCGCTCAAACGCAAGATCGCGCTCACGATCGTTGTCGTCGTCGCCGTGGCCGCCGCGATTGTCGCCGGCGTGGGCTGGGATATGCGCAGCCAGATCTACCAAGTGCGCCAGAACAGTCTGCGCAATACGGTCGAGTTGGCCGAGAGCATGATCGCAGGCTTCGCCAAGCGCGCCGACATAGGCTATATGAGCGAGTCCAAGGCCAAACGCCAAGCACTGGATGCGCTGGCCGAAATGCGATTCGGGGCGGACAAGCAAAATTATGTGTACGTCACCGATACCGACGACCGCATCATCTGGCATCCGCTGGCACAGCCCGGCGCGCAGATGCACGACTATACCGATAGCAACGGCGTCCACATCTATCGCGAGATCGGCGATATGGCCGACAAAAACGGCCACGGTTTCGTCTACTACGACGCGCAACGGGATAAAGACGGGCCGCAGCTGCCCAAGATGACCTACGTCGAGCGCTTCAAGCCCTGGGGCTGGAATATTGCCGCCGGCGTTTATATCGACGATATCCGCGCCACTTTCATTCACCAGTTGATCAAGTACGGGCTGATTCTCGGCGGCTTCGCTCTGTTGGTCGCGCTCGCGCTGATCCTGCTGGCCCGCAATATCTATCGCGCGCTGGGCGGCGAGACCTACGAGGCGCGCGCCCAACTCGATCGCATGGCCACAGGCGATCTCAGCCAGGCCACGGAAATCGCCAAGCGCCATGCCGATAGCCTGATGGCCAGCGTGGAAGCCGTGCGCCGGGATCTGGCCGCGATGATCGCGCACATCCGTCACGGCAGCGAGTCGATCGACAGCGCGGCCGGCGAGATCGCCGACGGCAACACTGATCTATCGACCCGGACCCAGCAGCAGGCGGCCTCGCTCGAAGAGACCGCGGCCAGCATGGAAGAGCTGACTTCGACCGTATCCAACAACGCCGAACACGCCAACAAGGCGAGCGAGCTGGCGACCACGAGCAGCAGCGCGCTCGACGACAGCCGCCGCCTGATCGGCGAAGTGGTCGATACCATGGGCGAGATCCGGCGCGGCGCGGACGAGATCTCCCAAATCACCACGCTGATCGACGATATCGCCTTCCAGACCAACCTGCTGGCATTGAATGCGTCGGTCGAGGCCGCCCGCGCCGGCGAGCACGGTCGCGGCTTCGCCGTGGTCGCCAGCGAGGTCCGTAAGCTCGCCCACCGCTCGGCGGATGCGGCCAAGAACATTTCCGGGCTGGTCGAGCGCTCGGTCACCTGCGCACACACCGGCGCCGAACGCGTGGACCAAGCCAGCAACTCGATGAGCACGCTGAGCGAGCACGTCGAGCAGACACGCACGCTCATGTCGGAGATCTCGACCGCCTCGACCGAACAGTCGCGCGGCATCGAGCAGGTCAACCAGGCCGTCACGCAGATGGACGAAGTGACCCAGCAAAACGCCGCGCTCGTGGAAGAGGCGTCCGCGGCCAGCCAGTCGCTCAAAGATCAGGCCAGCGAACTGCGCCACACGGTGGAACGCTTCCACGTGGCCGACGATGCGCTGACTGCTGCGTAGCGCAACATCCGCCCCGGCTGCAACGCGGCCGGGGCGATGATTTTTCACCCCGCGCCCAGCCGGCGCCCGATCAACGCGCTCGCTACCGCCGCGAGCGCCGTCGGCGCGTCGCGCCAGGCCGAACGCCCATCGGCTCGAACAAAACGGTCTGCTAGACTCGTCGGCTTCATCCCGTGCCGTTTCCACCGCGATCAGGCCCATGCAACACGAAACCGACAATCTACGTATTAACGGTACCCAGGAACTGATCTCGCCCGAGGCCCTGCTGGCCGAACTGCCGGTCTCCGAGACCGCTTCGAGCACAGTCTACGAGGCGCGCACGGCGATCCAGAAAATTCTCGCCGGCGAGGACGACCGGCTGGTGGTCGTGGTCGGGCCCTGCTCTATTCACAACGTCGACGCGGCCCTGGAATACGCCGAAAAGCTCAAGGCGGCGCGCGCGCAATACGAACGCGATCTGCTGATCGTGATGCGGGTCTATTTCGAAAAACCGCGCACCACCGTGGGCTGGAAGGGCCTGATCAACGATCCGGATCTGGATGATTCGTTCAAGATCAACAAGGGCGTGCGCCGGGCCCGTAGCCTGCTGTCGCAGTTGGCCGACGCCGGCATTCCGGCGGGGGTAGAATTTCTCGACCTGATCACGCCCCAGTATCTGGCCGATCTGGTGTCCTGGGGCGCGATCGGTGCGCGTACCACCGAGTCCCAGGGCCATCGCGAACTCGCCTCCGGCCTGTCCTGCCCGGTCGGCTTCAAGAACGGCACCGGCGGCTCGATCAAGATCGCGGTGGACGCGGTGGGCGCGGCCGGGCATCCCCATCATTTCCTGTCGCTGACCAAACAAGGCCAGTCGGCCATTTTCGCCACCGCCGGCAATGCCGACAGCCATGTCATCCTGCGCGGCGGCAACAACGGCCCGAACTACGATGCGGATTCCGTGGCCAGCGCGGTCGCCCAGCTCGGTCAAGCCGGTCTGCCGGCCCGCGTGATGATCGACTTCTCGCACGCCAACAGCCGCAAGCAACACAAGAAGCAGCTCGAGGTCGGCGACGACGTCGCCGGCCAGATCGCGGCCGGCAGCCGCGCGGTCTTCGGCGTGATGATCGAATCGCACCTCAACGAGGGCAATCAGAAGCTCGTGCCCGGCGTGACCCCGGAATACGGCGTATCGATCACCGACGCCTGTCTCGGCTGGGACGATACCGCCACCCTGCTCGGCGAACTGGCGCACGCCGTATCCGAACGTCGCGAACTGGCCCACAGCGACGAGGATTGAACCCCTCGGCGGTTGTGTAAGTAGCGGATTTCACAAAACGAGAGGCGCTACCAGTACGGCCCCGGCAGGATCGCGGCCAGCAGCCGCGCCCGGATATCGAGTTTTTCCGGCTGGCGGGAGCGTCCGGCGTAGCCACGCGCGGCCTTGGACGACGGGAACATGTGAAACGCCTTGTGCAGCACGAAGTCGTTCAACTTCGGCCACATGGCATAGCTGACCTGGGCGGTGGTGCCGAGCGGCGAGGCGATGCTCTTGGGCCGGTCGATGACGGCGGTGACTATCATGTTCGCGGCCTGCTCGGGCGTCAGCGCGGGCACGTAATCGTAGAGCTTGGTCGGCGCGATCATGGGCGTGCGCACCAGCGGCATGTAGATGGTGGTCAGATCGATGTTGCGCGAGGCGACCTCCGGCGACAGACAGCGCGAAAAGGCGTCCAGCGCCGCCTTGGAGGCGACATAGGCCGAGAACCGCGGCGCGTTGGTCAACACGCCGATCGACGAGATGTTGATGATATGCCCGGCCCGCCGCTTGGCCATCGACGGCAGCAGGTTGAAGATCATCCGGATCGCGCCGAAGTAGTTGAGCTGCATCGTGCGCTCGTAATCGTGAAAGCGCCCGAGCGATTCGAACACGGCCCGGCGGATCGAATGGCCGGCGTTGTTGATCAGGATATCGACATGGCGATGATCAGCGAGGATCATGGCCGTGCATTCATCGATCGCTTCCAGCCGGGACAGGTCGTAGGCATAGGCGAACGCCCGTCCGCCCATGCGCTCGACGATCGAACGGGCCTCCTCGAGCTTGTCCGCGTTGCGCGCGACCATGCAGACAACCGCCCCGGCGCGCGCCATCTTCTTGGCGGTCATCAAGCCGATGCCGCTGGAGGCGCCGGTGATCACCACTACCCGCCCCGTCACGCGCCGGATCAGCGTGGCCGGCACGTCGACATCGCTGTCCATATGCATTTCCCAATAGCGCCACAGCGTTTCCGCGTAGTCGGTGAGCCGCGGACACCGGATACCGCTGCCCGACAGCGCGGCGCGGGTGTTGACGTCGTCGAACACGGCGCGATTGTTGACGTAACCGAGAATCGACGCCGGAATGCCAAGCGTCTTCGAGATTCTCTTTTCCAGCCAACCGGCCATCGGGATACGGCCGGCCAGCTGCTTGACCTGGCGCTCGGTGGCCGCCGACCAGTGCTGGCTCGGCAGATTGTGGATCACGTCCGGGCCGTGCGCGGCGCGCACGAAGGTTTTGAGCATGGCGCCGGCGGTGGGCGGCTCCGGTTGGATCAGGAAATAAGCCTTGCCCTCGCCCGAACGTTTGTGGGCGATATGGACCATCGCCGCAACCACGTAGTCGACCGGCACCACCGGCATACGTCCGCCCTCGATGCCCAGCAGCGGCAGCCACTTCGGCAGCCGGTCGCGCAGCGCCTTGATGGCGGGAAAGAAATAATACGGCCCATCGATTTTGTCGATCTGGCCGGTCTTGGAGTGCCCGACCACCATGCCGGGCCGGTAAACCTTCCACGGCACGACGGCGCGCTCGCGCACGATCGCCTCGGACTGGAACTTGGTGCGGTAATAAGGGTGATGCAGGCGCTGGCCGACATCGAACATGGCGTCGGTGAACACGCCCTCGTAGTCCGCGCCGGCGACGGCGACCGAAGACATATGATGAAACACCGGTTTGCGCCGGCTCGGGTTGGCCAGCGCGGCGGCGAGCGCCACCATGTTGGCCGTGCCCTGGTTGTTGACCCGGTCGGCCTGGGCGTCGGTCATGTTCATGTCGTAGACCGCGGCCAGGTGAAAGATATGATCGATCGTCCCGGCCAGCTCGTCGCGCGCGGCCGGATCGATCACCCCGTCGCGCGTGATGTCGCCCCAGACCGGAATCAGCCGGCTCTCGTCGGCATCAAGCGCGGCGGCGAGCGCCTCCACCTTGGCCGCACTGGCGCGGCGCATCAGCACGTAAACGGTAGCCGAGCGGCGCGCTAGCAGCCGCTCCACCAGAAAACGTCCGATAAAGCCGGTCGCACCGGTGACCAGATATTTCATCGATTATTGCTCTCTCTGCGGAACCGGCGCCCTTTCTTCTGCCAGTCTACGGTAGGCGAACCCGGCGAGGCCAAATATACCCGGGCTAGTCGTATCTGAGAGAATCAAATGTCGTTCGACCGCGCGGTATGAAACCGCGCGGTCGACCAAAGGGGAGAGCTAACGCCTCTACCCTTTGGAAACCCCATTGTTAAGGTGCCCGCGGCAAGCCGCGGGGTATTAATGCATAAATATTTCACGCCGACTTGGTGACACCATGAGCGAGACCATCTTCAGCCAAATCATCAACCGCGAGATCGATGCCGATATCGTATTCGAGGACGACCGGTGTCTGGCGTTCCGCGACGTCAATCCGCAAGCGCCGCTGCATGTACTGGTGATTCCGAAAAAACCGATCGACATGCTGGTTCACGCCGACGACACCGACGCCGAACTGCTCGGCCATCTCATGCTCGTCGCCCGCCGCGTGGCGCGCGACGAAGGCTATGGCGAGGCCTTTCGGCTGGTCGTGAACAACGGTGAAGCGGCCGGTCAGACCGTCTTCCATATCCACTTGCACGTGCTCGGCGGTCGCGCGTTTCAGTGGCCGCCGGGCTAATCGCGCAAACCGGCACAGACTTGTTTTTTTCGCGATTGGCTTTATTGTCTAGGGATAACCCTGCCGCCGGCGCTGTTTCCGGCGGCGACGCCGGACGGCGAGCGGCATATCCGCCCCGGCACGTGATTCCTTCCCAGAACCGAACAGGCAATGAGCACGACCGCAAAATCCGCTAAGGTCGATGCGCTCGGCGCGCGCGGCAACGGCCGCGCCTCAGCCGGCGAGATCGAAGACGTTCAGGGCCGGGCCGACCCGCGCAACTTGGCCATCGACAAGGTCGGCATCTGCGATATCCGGCATCCGGTCTCCATCGCCCAGCGCAGCGGCGGCCACCAGTCGACCGTGGCCACCTTCGGCATGTACGTGAATTTGCCGCATGAGTTCAAGGGCACGCACATGTCGCGCTTCGTCGAGATCCTCAACGCGCACGAACACCAGATCACGGTGGGATCGTTCAAGGCGATGCTGGACGAGATGACCACGCGGCTCGAGTCCGACAACGGTCACATCGAGATGAGCTTCCCCTATTTCATCGACAAATACGCGCCGATCACCGGCGAAAAAGGGGTCATGGACTACGAGGTGGCGTTCATCGGCGACCGTATAGATGCGCGCACCGATATGCGCGTCGAAGTCAAGGTGCCGGTCACCACGCTGTGCCCCTGCTCCAAGGACATCTCCGACTACGGCGCGCACAACCAGCGCTCCTTGGTGACCATTCGCGTCAAGGCGCACGAATTCTTCTGGGCCGAGGAATTGATCGACATCGCCGAGTCCGAGGCATCCTGTGAACTGTTCGGCATCCTCAAACGCATCGACGAAAAGGCGGTGACCGAACGCGCCTACGAAAACCCCAAGTTCGTCGAGGACGTGGTGCGCGACATCGCGACCCGGCTCAACGAGGATGAGCGTTTTCGGAGTTATCGGGTGGAGTCGGAGAATTTCGAATCAATCCATAATCATTCGGCTTATGCGATGATCGAGCGGGACAAGGACCAGCCCCAAGGCTAAGCGCCTTCGCCGGATTCGAAATACGGTTTACATCGGCAAGCGCATCCCGCGGTAAAACCGCGGGAACCCTGCTCAAGTTGCCGAGAAAACCTATTTCTCATCAATCCACAACCATTCCGCTTACGCGATGATCGAGCGGGACAAGGACCGGCCCCAAGGCTAAGCGCCTTCGCCGAATTCGAAATACGGTTTACATCGGCAAGCGCATTCCGCAGGATGCCTGTCCGAGTTTTGCGATGGCGAAAATTCAGTTTGTGGTCGGCGTGGAAGCCCGTCTGCGCGTCGCGCGCCGACGCTGGGGCTGATGTTCGCCGCTGGTGCTCGCGGCGGCCCGTTTGGCCGGGCGCTTGCGCGCGCTCGCATTCCGCCGCGCCCCTGACTTCGCCGCCGCCGTGTCGGCGGCTTCGGTCGCGCCGGACAACTGCGCCGTCATTTGCCGATAGCCGCCGCTCGCGACCTCGGTGAGTTCGGTTCGTGTCCGGCCGAGCAGCTTCAGCGTGGCGCGATAAGCCGCGATCGTCTGTTTGCGCCCCGCGGGCACATAACGAGTCGGTCGCTGCGCCACCTTGCGCGGGCCGTCCCGCTTGGCGCGCCGGAATGCGGCCTGCGCCGAGGTATAGATGTTCTTGGCCGCGCCGATTTCCGTATTGGCGACCGAACGGCTGTTGTGGGAAACGATGGCCACCGCGTCCCGTTGGGTATCGCGCCAGATTTGACGGACGCCGCGATAAGTCCGCTCCGCCCGTTCGACCCGCTGATAAAGATTCGATGCGATGTCCTGAATGATCATGATCAGCCCTCCGGCGATCTGTGGGCCATAGGGCCCGAATGGCGTCGCTTAACACATATTCCAATGCAATATCGCTGAATCTAGGGGCCGGTCCCCGCGCAGTCAATGGGGGTGCTTTACGTACGTCTTATTACTGGATATATTTACAGCATGATGCAATTGACGCCCAAGCAGCGCCGTGTCTTCGATTTCATTCGCGACACGCTCAAGCGCACCGGTGCGCCGCCGACGCGCGCCGAGATCGCCGATGCACTCGGATTCGCTTCGGCCAACGCGGCCCAGGCCCATCTGCAGACACTCGCGCGCAAGGGCGTAATCGAACTCGGTTCGCGCCGCAGCCGCGGCATTCGCTTGGTCGACACCGCCGACGATGGCGACGAGCCGGCCGAAGCCGGCGAGACCCTGGCCGTGATCGGCCGGGTCGCGGCCGGCGCCCCGATACTGGCGGTGGAAAACGTCGAGCGCCGCGTGAGTATCGCCCCCGGCCTGTTCTCGGCGCCGGCGGATTATCTGCTCACGGTGCGCGGCAACAGCATGACCGGGGCCGGCATCCTCGACGGCGATCTGCTCGGCGTGAAGACCGGGGCCGAGATCCGCGACGGCCAGATCGGCGTTTTTCGTATCGACGACGAAGTAACCGTCAAGCGCTTTAAGCGCGATCGCGACCGGGTATGGCTCCAGGCCGAGAACCCGGCCTACGCGGATATCGAAGTCGACCCGGCGCGCGACACGTTCGCGCTCGAAGGGCTGGCCGTCGGGATCGTGCGCTCGTCGGTCTAAGGGCTGCCCTTAGGCTCCCTTTGGAAGGCCGCGCCGTAGCAGCGACGCGGCTCGCGATCTACCGGGGTCCAGTCGAGCCGGCCGCTATCAACCGCCCTGCGACTTCAACGGCACCATGATCGCCTCGGCCCGCTCGTTCTTGCGGCGGCCGGCCGCGCTGGCGTTGGAGGCGATCGGGTGCGTAGCACCCAGGCCGCGCGCGCCGATACGGTGTGGGTCGACACCGGCCTGAACCAGTAACTGTGCCACGTCGCGCGCCCGTGCGCTCGATAGGCCCTGATGATAAGCCTCGACCTTCTGTTCGTGACTCAAATCCTGTTGCTTGAGCTTCGGATTGGCGTTCACGAACGCCTCGAGACGCTCGGCCGACGGCTCGCTGTTGTCGGTGAAGCCGAAGATCGCGACCCCCAGCTCATGATGCGCCTCGACGAGTTGGGCCAGGCGTTCGATGACCGGATGCGACGCTTCGGTCAGGCGCGCCGTGCCGCTCTGAAAATGCAGGCTGCCGACCACCTCCGGCACCACTCGCTTGCCGATCAAATCGCGGGTGCTGAAATTCCCGCCGGACGGCGAAGAGGCCATCATGCTCTGTTGCCGCGACTGCAACCGGTTGAGCTTTTTCAGCCCGATCTCGCGCTGGGCGGTGTACTGCGCGATCTCGGCCAGACGCTGGGCGCGATGCGCTTCATCGGCCACATTGGCCAGCGCATCGTCGCTACGCTTTTCCTTGTTCGCGATCGCCCGCCAGTCGCTCTTAGCCTGATTTAGCGCCTGTTTGGCCTCGGTCAGCGACTGACTGTCGAACTGTTTGACCCGCGGCTGGGCCGCGGCCGCTTCGACCGCATCTTCGGCGTCGGCCAGCGGGCCAAAGGTCGGCAGGCCGCCGTGCGGGCCGCGATGGATCGCGTCGCGCCAGGCGGCATTCTGGGCTTCGATGCCGGTCAGGCTCGGCGACGGCGGCACCGGATTCGACTCGAACGCCGCGCAGCCGGAAAACAACGGCAGCGCGACGCCGAGGCTGCAAATAACGATCAAACGATTCACTGCGAGCCCCCCAGCGTGTTGTTGCCCTGGTTGTTATTTTGATTGTTGGTCCGGCCGAACGACGAGATACCGAGACCCCGCCCGCTGTCGCCACCGGTCGCGGAAGTGCTGCTCGACGCGCCGGACGACTCATCGCTTCGGCCGCTGTCATTGCCGCCTTGAAGCCGGCCGATCTGGGTCTGCAGCGCGCCGGCCTGGGTTTTGATCAACGCCGCCTTGGCGTCCAGGCGTGCCTGATCGACCAGCGTCTGGACGCGCCGGCGCTCGGCATCCGTCGGCGAGCGATCGTTTTTGGACGCCTTGAACAAAATATCGCGGGCCACGGTGATTCGACGCCGCGCGGCGTCCACGATACGCGGCGCGAACTGATTGGCGTGCGCCGCCACGGCTTTGTCCAGCGCGCTGGTGGCCGGGTCGAGAACGCTTTCGTCCGGGATATGGGGTTGCGCGGCGCGCTGGCTGGCGCAGCCGGCGCCCGCGACCGACGCGGCGATCACAGCGCCCGCAATCAGGTGGCGGAACCGCCGATGATGACTGGCCGACATTCGGGATCTCCCTGTTCGGTTCGGCACGTAACCTCGCGCCCCGGATATACGAAGCCGCGATTCTATCAGCGCGGCCGACAGATGCTATAAACGCGGCGCGCGACCCGCCTCAGGCCGCGCTCAACCCCTGCCGTGCGGCCGCGAGCGCGCTGGGACGGCCGACATCGATCCAACGGCCGCGATGGTGTTCGCCGGTCGCCCGGTCGGCATCGATCGCCGAGCGCAGTACCGCGGAAAGCGGAAACCGCGGCTCGCCGCGCGCCGCGAACCAGTGGCGGGCGAATACGCCGACACCGGCATAGGTCAGGCGCGGCGCGGCGTCGATCAGGCGATCGCCGCTCAGGCCGAAATCCCCGCGGCGGTGATGGCCGGGATTGTCGACCAGCACCAGATGCGCTTCGGCGCCGGCCCGGGCGGCGGCCAGCGCGCCGTAATCGATATCGCTGAAGATATCCGAACTGATCACCAGAAACGGCGCCGGCCCGAGCAGCGGCAGCGCGTTGGCGATGCCGCCGCCGGTATCCAGCGCGCCCGGCTGCTCGACGCTGTAAACGATGCGCAGCCCGTAGCGGCGTCCGTCGCCCAGCGCGCGCTGTATCTGCCCGCCGCGGTAGGCGACGTTGATCACCACGTCGTGCAGGCCCGCCGCGGCAAGCGCGCGCAGATGATGGCCGATCAGGGGCTGGCCGCCGACATCGATCAACGGCTTGGGCACGCGATCGGTCAGCGGCCGCAGACGTTCGCCGCGTCCGGCGGCAAGAATCATGGCTTTCATCGCAAACTCGTCATTCGGACGATCCGATAAACGGCGCCAGCGGCGCCAGCTCGTCAAAGCCGGCCACCACGGGACGCAGGTAGCCGCGAAACCGTTCCAGATCGCCGGCGTAGCGCGGCTTGCCGTCGCGCCGCGCGATGCGCACGAACAGGCCGAGGATCTTGAGGTGCCGCTGCGCACCGGTGAGCGCGATATCGTCGCAGAACGTGGCCCAGTCGCCGGCCACCGGCAGGCCGCGCCCGAGCGCGCCGTCCCAGTAATGCCGGACCCAGCCGTCGATGCGCGTCGCCGGCCAACTGATGAAGGCATCCCGAAACAAGCTGGCCACATCGTAGGCGGCCGGGCCGTAGCGCGCGTCCTGAAAGTCGATGATGCCCGGCAACGGGTCGCAGATCATCAGGTTGCGCGGCATATAATCGCGATGCACATAGACCGGCGGCTGGGCCGCCAGCCGGTCGAGAATAAAGTCGAACGCGCCGTCAATGCGGGCCGACTCGCGCGCGCTCAACGAATGCCCGAGCTCGATCGCGACGTACCACTGCTTGAACAACGCCATCTCGCGGGCGAACGTCGCCCGGTCGTACGCCGGCAGCACGCCCGGCCGGCTCGCGCTCTGCCAGTCGAGCAGCGCGCCGATCGCGGCCCCGAACAGGGCATCGGCGTTGTCGTCGTCGAGCGCGGCGAGATAGCTGCGATCGCCGAGATCGCTCAGGCACATGAAGCCCCGCCGGGCGTCGTGATCGAGCACCCTAGGGGCGTGCAGGCCGGCGCCGCGCAGCAGGCGGGCGACCGCGACGAACGCTTCCACGTTCTCGTATTCCGGGGGCGCGTCGACCGCGATCCAGCTCGCCCCGCCCCGGCGGGCGCGAAAATACCGCCGGCGGCTCGCATCGGTCGATACCGTTTCCCAGCGCAGCCCCTCGCCCAGACGCGCGGCGAACCATGCCGCGAGTTGCGCGTAGCGGCGATCCACGGTTTCGCTCATGGCACGAAGCCGCAGGCCCGCGTTGCGGGCGCGCGCCGCGGTGCGCATAATCGCGATCGAAAGGGGCATCGCTTGCGAATACAACGATTTCGGCCGGCCTGACGCGCGCTTGCGCAAGTGACTGCATCAGCCGGTGCTAATTGGTATGACATCCCGCCGTGATTCATTGGAAACTGCATAGCGCGAAACGCGCCGGGGTACTCGGTTGGGCGCTGTCCGGCGCGCTGATCTACACCCCGGCCGCATTCGCGGCCGCCGGATCGGAAGCGCAGAGCTGCCCGGTCGCCCCCCCGCCGCTGAGTCTACCCGTAGATGGCGGCGCGTCCACCCTGAGCGCCGATCAGGCGAGCCTGGTCGACAATATCGCGACCGCCCGCGGCAACGTGCATCTTGAACGCAACGGCCAGACCCTGGAAGCCCCCTACGTTCGCTACAACCGCAACACGTCCGAGGCCGCCGCGCACGGCGGGGTGAAATATCTGCGCCAGGGGCTGTATCTGACCGCGAAGAAAGGCAACGTCAACATCGATCAGCACACCGGCGAGTTCGACGCCGCCCATTATTCGGTGTTGACTTCCGGCGCCCGGGGCAAGGCCGCCCAAGTGAGTTCGCTGGGCGACAACCGATACCGGCTGCGCGAGGCGAACTACAGCACCTGCCCCGGCCCGACCAAGGCCTGGCTACTGTCGGCGGAGCGTATCGAGTTGGATCGGGAAAGCGGGCGCGGCGTGGCCCACGATGCGACGCTGAAGGTCTACGGCCTGCCGGTGCTCTATACGCCCTACATCAACTTCCCGATCGACAACCAGCGCCACACCGGCTTTCTGGCGCCGACGATCGGCGCTTCCAGCGATTCCGGCTTCGAGCTGACGACGCCCTATTACATCAATCTGGCGCCGAACTACGACGCCACGCTGGTGCCGCATATCATGGCCAAGCGCGGCTTCCAGCTCGGCGGCCAGTTCCGCTACCTGACCCGGCATCACAAAGGCGAATTCGACGCCCAAGTGCTGCCCCACGACTTCGACTACGGCGGCGAGCGCGACCTCGAGCACTTCGAGCATATCGGCAAGCTATCGCCGTATGTCGGCATACAAGCCAACTACACACGGGTCTCGGACGACGACTACTTCGACGATCTATCCAACGATCTGGGGCATACGTCGACCTCCCAGCTCGACCGCAGTTTCGTATTGACCGCCGCGCAGCCGGGCGTGGAGTTCTCGCTGCTGGCGCAGGATTTCCAGACCCTGGACGACAACTTCAACGGCCTGGGCGGGCGCTTCGACAACGATCCCTACCGGCGCATGCCGCAGGCCACGCTCAACCTGCTCACGCCGACCGCGCCGTTCCAGGCCGGGCTCGACGCCCAGTTCACCAACTTCCGCCGCGACGACAGCGTCGATGCCTACCGCACCGATCTGCGCCCGCGGCTGGTTTGGGGCGTGGACCACGGCGGCTGGTACGCCGAGAGCGAAGCCGCCTACCGGGTCACGCACTACGACCTGCGCGATCTGCAGTACGCCGACAACGCGCGCTATGTTCAGCCCGATCAGGACAGCATCGACCGCGAGATCCCGAGTTTCCGGGCCGACGCCGGCCTGCGTTTCTCGCGCACGCTCGACAACGGCTGGATCCAGACCTTGGAACCACGGATGCAGTATCTGTTGGTCGGCTATCAGGATCAGTCCGATATCCCGATCTTCGATTCCGGCAGCGCAACGCTGAACTACGATCAACTGTTCGCGGACAACCGCTATACCGGCATCGACCGCATCGGCGACGCCAACCAGGTAACCCTGGGCGTGAGTTCGCGCTTCGTCTCGCCCAATACGGGGCGTACGGTGGGCCGGGTCGATCTCGGCCGGGTCACGAGCTTTCGCGATCTGCGCGTGGGCCTGCCCAACAGCGGCGCGACCGGTTACGGCCGGCACGGCTCGGATTATGTCGCCGGCGGTATGCTCTCGCCGAGCGAGGCGTTCACCACCCGCGTCACCGCCAGCTACGATCCGGATGAGGCGCGGCTGGACCGGGCGATCGCGACCGCGACCATCGGCCACCGCGACAGCTATCAGCTCAACCTCGGCTATCGCTACTACCGCGACTACCGCCCGGCGCGCAACATCACCGGAAGCAACCACGATACCGAAACCACGCTCATTCCGGGCCGGTTCGAAACGCTGTCGCAGGCCGCGATCGGCGTGCGCGCGCCGATCGGCTCGCGGGTCGACGTGATCGGGCGATGGAACTATTCGTTCCGGCGCGATCAAAACATCGAAACACTGGCCGGACTGGAGTACCACCCGTCCTGCTGCTACGCGGTACGGCTGGCTTGGCGTCGTTACGTCGCCAACGACGACGGCAGCCAGGACAACGCCATCATGTTCCAGTTCGTGCTGCGCGGCCTGGGCCGCTTCGGCCAGAGTATTTCCTCGTTCGTCGAGAACAACGTGTTCAGCGCCACGCCGCAAGCCCGCTCGACCGATACCTTTGATACGATCCGTTCGCCATGAGATATCCCGTAACACTTCGTCTGGTCATCGGCCTGCTTCCGGTTTTCGCGGTCGCCGCGGCCGCCGGCGCGCAGCAACTGGGGGCCGGCGTCGGTCTGGACAATTTCTCGCTCGGCGGCATGTCGAGCCAGAGCCAGCAGCCCCAGTCGCTCGACAAGATCGTCGCCGTCGTCAACGACGACGTGATCCTCAAGAGCCAACTGAATTCCGCGGTGGCCGAAATCCGGCAGCGCAACGCCGCCCAGATCGGCCGATTGCCGCCCAACGTGCTGCGCTCGCAGGTGCTCGACCAGCTGATCATGCGTCAGTTGCAGATCCAGAAGGCCGATCAGGACGGCATCAAGGTCTCGAACGCCGAGATCCAGCAGGGCGTCGCGCGCATCGCCCAGCGCAACAATATGAGCCTGCAGCAGTTCACCCGGGCGGTGACGCGCAGCGGTATGCGCATGTCCGATCTGCGCGATCGCATCCGCGACGAAATCAAGATCTCCAAGGTGCGCCAGAAAGAGGTCATGGGGAAAGTCGCGGTTTCCGACCAGGACGTGGATCGCTATCTGCAGAACCAGTCGCTGCGTTTGTCGCGCGATCACGAGTATCGTCTGCGCCAGATCAAGCTGAACCTGCCGGCCGATGCCGACGCCACCACCACCGGCGTGATTCGCGACCGGCTGGAGCGCCTGCGCCGCCGGATCATCTCGGGCGAGATCCGCTTCGCCGACGCGGCGCGCTCGGTCTCGCAGGGCCCGCACAGCGCCGACGGCGGCGATCGCGGCTGGGTTTCGGGCGCTACTCTGCCCGACGGTTTCGACAGCGCCCTGGCCGGGATAAGCGCGGGCCAGATCAGCCCGGTGTTTCGCGGTCCGGACGGGCTGTATCTGCTCAAGCTCGAAGACGAGCGCGGCGGCGATTCGACCGACGACGCCCAGAAGCGGGTCATGGTCACCGAAGCCCATATCCGGCATATCATCGTCAAACCCAACGAGATCCGGAACGACGCCCGGACCCGAAAACTGGCCCGACAGATCCGCCAGCGGCTGCTCGCCGGCGGCGATTTCGCCACGCTCGCGAAAAAGTATTCGGACGACAAGGGCACCTCCCGCCAGGGCGGCGACGTCGGCTGGATTGCGCTCAACCGGCTGCCGCCGGACACACGGCGACATATCGAAAACCTCGACGAGGGCGAGATCAGCCGTATCTTCCAGACCGACGACGGCTACGAGATCGTCAAGCTGATCGATCGCCGTCAGCGCGACGAGACCGAGCAAGCCAAGCGCGACAAGGTGCGCCAAACGCTCGGCCGCAAGCGCGCCAGCGAGCAAGGCGATCGTTGGCTGCGCAAGCTGCGCGACGAAGCCTACGTCGATATCCGTATGCCGGACTACCAACCCACGTCCGGCGCACTCGGGCTGTAGCGGCGCAACCAAGCCGTGACCGCCCTGCCTCGATTGCTGCTGACCCCGGGCGAGCCGGCCGGCATCGGCCCCGATCTGGCCGTACGCATCGCCCAGCGCCCGCATGACGCGCAGATCGTGGCGGTGTGCGATCCGCAACTGCTACACGCGCGGGCCGCACAGCTCGGCCTGCCGCTACGCGTGACCCGGTTCGACTACGACAGCGCACGCGAGCCGCAGAGACCTGGCGAACTCGCCGTCGACCCGGTGCCGCTGGCATGCCCGGCCGAAGCCGGGCGGCTCGACCCCGACAACGGCGCCTATGTACTGGCAACGCTGGATCGCGCCGTCGAGCGCTGTCGCGGAGGTGCGGCCGACGCCCTGGTCACGGGCCCGGTGAACAAGGCCGTGATCAATCAGGCCGGCTTCGCCTTTACCGGACATACCGGCTACCTGGCCCAGCGCTGCGACAGTCCGGCGCCGGTCATGATGTTGGCGACCGACGACGGCAGTCTGCGGGTGGCCCTGGCGACCGTGCATATCCCGCTGTCGGCGGTGCCCGACGCAATCAACGGCGACGATCTCGCCCACGTGCTCGACACCATCCACGGCCAGCTCGGCGCCCGCTTCGGCATCGCCCGGCCCCGTATCCTGGTCGCCGGGCTCAACCCGCATGCCGGCGAGAACGGCTATCTGGGCCGCGAGGAGATCGACATCATCGCGCCGGCGATCGAGGCCGCCCGCGCCCGGGGCATCGATGCGGTCGGCCCGCTGCCGGCCGACACGCTATTCACGCGCGATCGGCTGGCCGCGGCCGATGTCGTGCTGGCTATGTATCACGACCAAGGCCTGCCGGTGATCAAGCATCTCGGGTTCTCGCGCACGGTCAACGTCAGCCTCGGCCTGCCGATCGTGCGTACCTCGGTCGACCACGGCAGCGCGCTGGCGCTGGCCGGCACCGACCGCGTGGACGCCGGCAGTCTCGAGGCCGCGCTCGGGATGGCCGCCCGCATGGTCGCCCTCGGGCATGGCACGTAAGCGTTTCGGTCAACATTTTCTGCACGAGCGCGGCGTGATCGATCGGATTCTGGCCGCGCTCGATGCGCGGCCGGATGATCGGCTGGTCGAGATCGGCCCCGGCGAAGGCGCGCTCACCGAAGCGCTGCTCGATCGGGTCGAGCATCTGTCGGCAATCGAAATCGACCGCGACCTGGTCGCGCATTGGCAGCGGCGGGCCGCCGATGCGCCCGGGCTCGACCTCATCGCCGGCGACGCGTTGAAGATCGACTACGGCGCACTGGCCGCGCGGCGCGGCGGGCCGCTGCGGTTGATCGGCAATCTGCCTTACAACATCTCGTCACCGCTGCTGTTCGCGCTGCTGGGCAGCACCGCCCCCATCATCGACATGCATTTCATGCTGCAAAAGGAAGTGGTCGACCGCCTGGTCGCCGCACCCGGCAGCGGCGCCTACGGCCGGCTTTCGGTGGCGATCGCCGCACGCGCCGAGGCCAGCCTGCTGTTCGATGTCGGGCCCGGCGCGTTCAAGCCGCCGCCGAAGGTGATGTCATCGGTGGTGCGGCTCACGCCGCGCGCGCCCGATTTCATCATCGACGACGACGCCATGTTCGACCGGGTGGTCGCCGCCGCCTTCGGCCAGCGGCGCAAAACCCTGCGC
>NZ_DASSKM010000188.1:0-10401 GCF_035690525.1 Salinisphaera sp. | reverse complement strand
CCGGATGGCGCGATTTGGGGCCGCAACCCGTAGGGCCGGGGACCATTTTGCCGCAATCCAGCGTTGCAGCGCGCTACGGTAGAATGACTACCGTACGCCCGCTGCGCCTTGTCTTGCGTCAAAATGGCCGCCGGCGCGGCGTCGTATGAAACAGCAACAGGCCCTGGGGAACCGCACCGTTCAACCGGTGCCGGAACCTCGCCTCGTGTAGCGATCGAAATGCTTCAGACACTCGTCGAAATGGTCCTCGAACATTTTGCGGTACTGCGAGGTGAAATAATTGACCGCGTTCTCGCGCTCGGCCTGCATCTGTTCGGCGTCTTCCGCCGTGGCGGCCACCTGAAAGGCGTTGAAGCGGGCCGTCGCGTACATCGCGGAGGCGCTCACCTGCCCCGTCGGCGCCTCGTTCGCCTGCCGGTTCAGCACATCGATCACCGCGTCGGCGCGCACGCGAAATTGTGGCGAAATACTCCGTCCACTCATGACTTCGTCCCGTTGAATGCGTTATCGAGCGCGCAGGATAGCGAACTCGCGACCGACGAACCTAAGCGCCCTGTTTGTGCGGCCCAAAGTGCCGAGGCAAGCGCGCCACACCCAGCCGGTCGCTTAGATACGACTTCAATTTCGAGGGCGGATGATCCTGAATCATACGATCGGTCACGTGCACGAAAGTGGGGGGCTGGGCTCGCGCCGCGTCCCCGCCGCCGTCGACAAGTTTATACAGATAGATAAAGCCATCGTCGTCGTAGTACGCCGGCGCCTCCGGCGTGGCGATGCGCTTGAGCGCAACTTGGTCGGACAAATAACGCCCACTGCGCAGCATTCCCAGCCAGCGCCGCAGAAACGGCAGCGCCGCCTCGCGATCGGCGAACAACAGCCCGCCGTGGAACGAATCGGGTAACGGATTGCTCGCCCGATAGGTCAACAACGGGGCGGCCACCTCGGCCAGACGCTTCCGCGCCCGGCGATACCAGTCCGCGATCGGCGCGGTCACGATCACGTCGGCATCGATATAAGCGACGTAGCGTTGGCCCACCCATTCGAACAGCAACGGCTTGCAGCTCTTCGAAATGAGGCGAACCTTGCTGTAGGGCACGGTGATCGGAAACACGTTGTCGGCCTCGGCGAACATCTCCGGACGGTTGGTGATCACGTATACCGGCCCGGTGTACTCACCCGCGCGCCGGAGCGTATCGATCATCGACAGACACCAGTCGCAGTACTTGCGCGAAATCGCGATCGCGCCCACGGCGAAGTCCGGACACTCGGGATCGGCCCGGCCTTCGGGCAGCGGATTGCGCGCCATGCGCCGCAACCGCAAGCGCCACGACCAGTCCCGGCGATAATGCCTCAGTCGTTTGCCGAACGAGCGCGGCGCCGGCAGTTCGGCCGGATCGGCCACGGTATTGCCCCGGTCGCTCATGCCAATGCTCGTTATCCTGTCGTTGTATGGGCGGCGCCTACTATACCCGCCCCGACCGCGGACGGCGCGGCGACACCGCAGCCGATGCTATGCTCTACGCGCACGCGGTCCGCCAAATCTCGCAACGGATGCCCGAGTCGAATACGCCCGATTGCTCCTCGGGCCCTGCCCCTGCCCCGTCGCTCGATGTCAGCGTGGTGTTCGCCACGCGCGACCGCGCCGAGCAACTCGAACGCACGCTCGATGCCTATCGCGCGCTGGATACGGCCGGCCTGACCTGGGAACTGATCGTCATCGACAACAACAGCAGCGATGGCACCGCGGCCGTGATCGATAGAGCGGCCAAGTACTTACCGTTGATACATCTGTTTGTCGAGGCCGGCGGCCAGAATCGGGCCCGCAACGTGGCTATGGACCGTCTGCGGGGCCAGTTCGTGGTGTTCACGGACGACGACGTCATCCCGGATCCCGCCTGTCTGCAAGCCTATGTGGCGGCTGCCGCGCGCTGGCCGGACGATGTGATCTTCGGCGCGCGTATCGAGCCCGGTTTCCCCGATGGCACACCGGAATGGATGGCGAGCCGGGATTTCAATTTCGGTACGACAGCTTTCGCCCGTTATGCGCCGCGCCCCGATGAAGGCCCGGTGAAGACCCATCCCTACGGTCCGAGCTTCGCGGTGCGTCGCGAGACGCTGACGGGCCAGCGGTTCCCGGAAGACCTAGGGCCACAGACCGGCAACTATGCGATGGGCGGAGAAGCGGCTTTTCTACGCGGCATCGCCGAACAGGGCTATCGCTATATCCATGTGCCCTCGGCGCAGGTTGTGCATATGGTGAGGCCGGAACAGATCAATGACGCCTGGCTGTTGCAGAGAGCGCAAAACAAAGGCCGCGGGCAGGTCTATCTGCCTACCAGACGAAAACCAGCACGGTTCCATATTCAGGGCATGCCGGCGAAGCTGCTGTTGTCGGTAGCACGCGCCTGGGCACGTTATCAGCTGGCACGTCTTGTTTCACTACGGCAACGGCGCGTTGAGCGCGCCATCATCTACCAACTACGCCTGGGGCGTCTCATGGAACTTCGGCGCCAGAAACGCGGGGAATAAAATTCATCATGACCGGTTCAGCCCACTATCCAAAGAATTTCTACCGTGGCCGCGATGACAGATCGGCTCATGCGGCGGGAAAAGTCCTCACGCAACTGGCTGAGATTTTGCCCCCGGTCCATTCGGTCACCGACTACGGATGCGGAGTCGGCACCTGGCTCGCGGCAGCGCGCACTATTTTCGATACGACCGATATCAAAGGATTCGAGGGGCCATGGCTCGATCCCGGCATGCTGGTTATAGATAAAAGTCAATTTGAGCATTGCGATCTGGCAGCCAGCGACCGACCGTCGGCGCGGGCAAGCGATCTCACGTTGTGTCTTGAAGTGGCCGAACATCTCTCGGCCCCGATCGGTGACGATCTGGTGCGAATTCTCGCGAAAACCTCGGATTTCATCCTGTTTTCTGCCGCGATTCCAAACCAGGGCGGCAAGGGACACGTCAATGAGCAGTGGCCGGACTACTGGACCGAGCGCTTCGCCGACCGCGGTTTCACCAGCATTGCGCCGTTTCGACACCGGCTCTGGAACGACGCCGACATCAGCCCCTGGTATCGTCAAAATCTGCTTCTGGTGGCGAATCGGTCGCGGCTCGACGCGCTGACGCTCGACGAAGCAGAACTCCGAGCTCCGGTTCTTCCGGTAGTCCACCCGGAAATCTTTCGGGCCGCGCTGGCGCGCCAGCAGGCACAGATCGATAAGTTGGTCACGGTCACCGGCGCATGGCGCGCGCTCCGACGAGCGTTGCGCGGCAAGCCCTATCGAGTGCGCCCGCACCGGGCCCAAGATCCAAGGGATAACAAGAACGCCTCTGCATGAAACAGATTCGACACGAAGAATCGCCCGGCGAATCGATCCGGCCGCTTGAACCTGCGCGCCGGGCCAAACTCGAGGCCACCGTACCCCCTTTGTCGGGCGCGTATCGTCGCAAGCAACGTCGGCGTTATCGCCGCTGGCGCCTGAAAAATCTCATCTCGCGTCGCCTTGTTCCCGCCAGACATGGATCGACAGCCGCTTTCCACTCCGAGTTCGCCATCGCGATCATCGGGGTCGGCCCCCGTTATCGCGCCTGGGCTCGCACGCTGATCCACGGTCTGCGCGGACCGGGCCGGTACGCCGGGCCGGTCTACGTGATCACGGACGACCCACGACAGTTTGCGGATTTCGATAACACATCCTGTATTCGAATCGCGCCGACTCGTCATCAGATGGTGATCAAGACCTGCAAGACATTTCTGCATCAATGGCTGGCCGAGCGATACGTGCTTTATCTGGATGCCGATATCCTGGTGGGATGCGATATCCGCGCGTGGTGTGAACAGGCACTGGAATGTCTGGCCGGCCACGCGGCGCTGTTTTACCCGGACCCGAGTTCACGGCGCATGCCGTATCACGGCGGCCTGATGCTCATTGACAGCGACAAGGCCGGGCCGTTCTTCAAGGCGTGGCGGCGGTGCTTGGCGAGCGGGCATTTCCGCCAGGATCAGGAAGCTCTGCTGGCCTGCGCCGAATCTTTCGACCTCGGACGTCCGCCGGCCTACGGACTGTCGTTTCCTGCGCCCGAGAACGTTCGCGCCGGAGAGCGCGACTGCTTCATCCATCTCACGTCGTACCGTTACAGTCAGCTCGGCCACGACGCGTGCTATGCCTACCTCTGCAATACACTCGGTCTGAGGCCGAGTCAGGCCGCTGAACGACTCGATTTATCCTAGACCCGCGCCGGGCGGCTCATTTGCCTCGCTCCGGCGTGCCGAAATACGACGGTATGCGCGAGACGCCAAGTTCATTCCGCATGTAAGCCGTGAGCTTTTCGGGCGGATGCTCCTGAATCATGCGGTTCGTGATATGCACAAACATCGGCTGGTCGCGGAAACTGCCGTCGAGTTTCTGGTAGAGATAGCAGAAATCCGTATCGGTCTGATACGCCGGCGTTGATGGGGTCGCGATCCGGCGTAATGCCACCTGATCCGACAGATATCGTCCGCTGCGCAGCATGCCGAGCCATTTTCGTAGAAACGGCAGCGCCGCTTCCCGCTCCGCGAACAGCAAACCGCCGTGGAACGAGCGCGGAACCGGCACATCGACCTCATAAGCCAAAAGCGGACTAGCGACTTCAGCGAGCCTTTTACGGGATTTGCGATACCAGTCCGCCAACGGCGCGGTGACGATGACATCGGCGTCGATGTAAGCGATGTAACGCTGCGGCAACCATTCAAAAAGCATCGGTTTCAGGCTTTTAGAAAGCAGCCGGACCCTACTATAAGGGACTTCGATGGGAAACACGTTATCGAGCGACGCGAACTGCGCCGGCAGGTCGGTTACCACGTAGATGGGGCCGCTATAAGCGCCGCGCCGCCGCGCGGTCTCGATCATCGTCAGGCACCAGTCGGCATATTTTTCCGAGACCGCGATAGCCGCGATCGCAAAATCCGGGCATTCCGCATCGGGCCGGCCGACGGGCACTTCACGTGGCGGCGTGAATCGCGACCGCCACTGAAAATCGCGCCGAAAATGGCGTAAACGCTTGAGCCAGCTTCGAGCCGGTGGCAGTTCCGCCGGCACGACGGAAACATTGGTATGAGCATTCATAAAATCATCGTCAGCGCACATCGCCGGTTAGCGGCAGGTGGCGCCCGGCCCAATCGCATCGCAAGAGGTAGCCGAGCTTATTCGGGCTCTCGTCTCACCCGCTTCCATATCAGACGAGCGACGGCCTTGCGAAAACCGCGTCGCGCGCTGGCATTGTGAAAACCACCCATGTGTGACCATTTTTCGGCCTTTGGCGCCGTCGGTGCGACCAGGAAGTCCTCGGCCACGGGGCGGATGCGAATATCGCGTTCCATGAAGTAGCGCGCCGAGTCGCCACTGAGATATTGCACCGGATGAAAGCCGCCGCCGCCCAGCCATTCCATCACACGGTGCGAAAGCACTCGCTTCTTACCACGGTAAGAAATGGGAAACGGCAGCCAGGCCATAAGCGGCCATGCATAGAATCCCACGAAGATACCGCGCTCGCCAAAAAAAGCCTCATTGACTTTTTCACCCAACGGAAACGTATCAAATAGCGCGCGGGTCCGGCCGACGTGAAACAGCCCCGAACCAGTAAAGTGTTTGTGGCCGCGCGAATCCGGGTGGTCGCGGAAATACGCCGTGCCGCTGTCGTCGATTCGCGTGAGCTGCGCGTCGGATTCGCGCAGGTCATGCTTCATGAAACACGTGTGCAACTCGATGCTTCTGGGATTAGCGGCGAAGAATGCATCAAAGCGTTCCATATCAGTATCATCGACGCGACGAACAATCTGCTGGTCATCGTGCACGAACAACGCATAATCCGCATAGGCGGCAATCGCATCATGCAAGGCTAGTGTCTTGTTCGCGTATAGCCCGCCGGTCTTGAACATCCGGCGCTCGACGTGGGTCGACGGCCTGAGCACCTGATGACGGTTTTCCCGTTCGTAGCGCTGCAAAAGTGTACGGGTGCGGCGGTCTTCACTGTCGTCATCGACGATCGTCAACTCAGCGTCGGGAAGCTGTTGCACGACCGAATCAACTACATTTTGCAGGAATTGCGCTCTGTTATAGGAGAAGATATAAACTCGTAATCGAAGCGCCAATTGCGATCTCGCCATATCACGGAACCTGACTGATCGTTGTTTATCGCCCCAGGGCGGCGTGGAGTATACCACCACGGGCTTCTAGACTCCGCGACCCAGGACATGAGGCATAACAATCGCGCCGCGATGGCCGAACTTGGTCTTTCGAGTGATCTTCAACGCATCGACGCGCGTACAATCAGCGTTCAAAATAATAGATATTCGACCCGCGATCGGCCTGTGCCCAGACGAAACCGATTTTCGTCAGATGCGAAAATACACGATTGACACTCGCCTGCCCTGTTTTTTTCGGATGAAACTCAATCAGCATTCGCTCGACTGACGGACATTCGAACGCTTCCAGCAGGTCGATCTCGCCGCCCTCGATATCCATCAGTAGATAAGTCGGCTGCAAGCGGTCGAGCTCGGTCTGCCAGTGCAGCGTTGGCACGTCGAGAACGTGGTGTTCACCTTGCTTCGGCTTTCGTAGCGAAGAGGACCAGAGGTCACGGTGCGAATAAAAGCGGCATGAGTCGATACCGGCATCGCGGCTCATCACGCCGTGCAGAACCGCCGGCCGGACACCATTGAGTTCGTGCGTTACCGCGATGGTGGTGAGCAGATCCGGATTCGCCTCGCAGGTCGTGACACGCTCGCCGCCAATCCGGCGCGCGACCACTGCCGACAGATAGCCGATACCCGCACCCAGCTCCAGAACCCGATCGGTAGGTCGTACGGTGCGTTCGAGCGCGACACGCTCTTCGCGTTCGTAACCCTCGTCGTAAAGCCGCTGAATGATCTTGGCGGAATACAGCTCACGATCGATCGCCAGCCGCACGCCGCCCAGACGAATCATCCGCGGTCGATTTTTCACCCGCCAACGCGTTCGCACGCGATTACCGTACTTGCGGACCTTGCGCTCGAGATACGACCATACCGGCACGCGCGGCGCTTTCACCCGCGTGGGGTTTACGATGGTGGCCGTCGCCACACCGTCCGACGTACTCGCGTGGTTTACCGATGCGTAGCCGCCCCGGGGCAATTCGCTGCTCACTTGCCCTATCCTCCTCGTTGACACCAAATATCACCGCCCGACGGCACCGCCCTCCGGTCGTGGCGACGCCGGCTGGTCGGCAAACCGGCCCGAGGCCGCCAGACGTTTATCCCGCCGCAGTGGGCAGACCCGCGCTAGCGTAGACCGCCAGCGTTGCTTTGAAATTGGCCTCGCGCGTGTTACCCGCAACCGCCTCATAGCCGCTATCGGCCCAATAGACGCGCGTTGCGGCCGAATCGATCATCTCGCGCAACTGTGCGGCTAGGCGTCCCACGCTCGGCGCCTCCGGCAGGCTCGCGTACAGGGTTGTCGGCAGACGCTCCATCGCGCCCACCCGCCGCGTGGAAACCACCGGCACCCCGCAGGCCATGGCTTCCTGAACCACCTGTCCGAACTCTTCGAAACGGGCGGGATGCACGCAGATATCGAGCGCGTGAAAATAGCGCTCCGGGTGGTCGGTGGCGCCCACGAAATACAGGCGGTCGGCGATGCCGAGTTCGCGCGCCTGCTTCAGAAATCGCTGGTTGCCGGATTGTTTACCGAGCACGAGAACACGTGTGCCCTCTCGTTGCCGCGCCTCGAGAGCGGCATAAGCCTCGAGCAGAATATCGAGCCCGCGCTTGATGAAATCGCCCGAGGTAACGAGCCCCAGCAGTAGATCGTCGCCGCAGCCGAGTTCGGCGCGCACGACCTCGCGATACCGCACCCGATCGGCGCGATTGAATTTTTCCGCTCTGTAGCCGGGGTGCACGATCGGCAGCCGTGCTCGATCCACCCCGTAGCGCGCGGCGATATCGTTCTGCATCAACGTGGAATTGCAGATACAGAACTCGAACGCATCGGCGGCAAAGATCGCATCGTGTATTTCGGCCAACCCGCCAGCGGGATCGAGCGATTCGCCGGTGGTGTATTCATGCGTCAAATGCAGGCAGTTGTGCATCGACAACACGGTCTGGCGCGTGTTGTGGCCGTGCCCCGCGACGAAATCGTAGCGGCCGGCGCGGATCATGGCATCGGCCCGGGCGGCGAACCACCGCCAGCGGCGTCGCTTGAACACCGGCAGACGGCGGATCCGGCGCGGGCGCCCCATATCCGGCGTCGCGCCCGAGCGATGCACTTTCTCGCCGATCAAATCGACCGCGCAGCCGCGCGCGACGAGGGCGC
Source organism: Salinisphaera sp. (assembly GCF_035690525.1). Classification (GTDB taxonomy): domain Bacteria; phylum Pseudomonadota; class Gammaproteobacteria; order Nevskiales; family Salinisphaeraceae; genus Salinisphaera. The sequence continues at coordinate 2,062 of NZ_DASSKM010000188.1, read as the reverse complement.
GGGCATGATCGGCGATCGTGTTGTTGGTGCCGCCGATATCGCCGATGCCGCGAAACACGATGGCGATACGCGGCCGGCCGGCGCGAGCGCTAGGCGATGTCATGGCGAAACAAGCGTTCCCGTTTTCAGATAGCCGCGAATCGCGCCGATCGCGGCATCCACGTGCTCGCCGAAATCGAACCGCGTGCGTACGCGGGCCCAACCGTCGCGGCTGAGCCGCTCGTAGCGGGCGTGGTCTTCGATCAGCCCGGCGACGGCGTCGGCGAGCCGGTTCGGTGCGAGAACCCTGGGGGCGCCAATGGCGTCTTGCCCCGGATGATAGACGTACGGCGGCAAATCGTCGTCACCGCCGCCGAGTTCGGCGTACACCGACAGATCCTCTTCCGGGGCCAGACACAGCCCGCTGACATCATCGGCGACGACTTCGACCAGACCGTCGACCGCGCTCACGATCGCGGGCACGCCGTAGGCGTTGGCCTCGATCGCGATCTGGCCGAACGGCTCGCGTAGCGCCGGATGCACCAGCACATCGATTGCGCGATAGAACGAGCCCATGTCCGAAACCAAGCCGTGAAAGATCACGGCGTCCGCGATTCCCAGACGTTCGGCCAGCCGGGCCAGCGTTGCACGCTCGGGACCGTCGCCGGCCACCGCCAGCGTGACCGGAAAGCCGCGCTTACGCAGCCTGGCGAGGGCGTGCAGCGCAATGGCCGTGCCCTTGATCGGCACGAGCCGCGCGACCATGCCGAGCCGCCAGCGCTCTGTCGGCGCGGCTCTCGGCGCGTCCGCGGCGCCAGCCAGCGCCGGCCGTAGCGCGTTGGGCACGACCCGGATCTGGCCGCGATAACCCCAGCGCAGTTCGAGCATACGGCGCGCGGCAAAGCTATTCGCGAGCACGGCTTGAATATGCTCGATGAACCAGGTCTTGGCCGGGGTGACGTCCGCGAACCAACTCGCCCCCCGCTCCCAATACACACACCGCGCCGGGCCGGCGGCGCGTAGCGTGTTCACGCTGTCGCGCAGGCGATTCCATATCACCACACCGTCGGCGTCGGCGCGGCGCAGCAGCCGCGCCTGCCAGGCCCGGCGTATCGCCGGCGGCCATTTCGGCCATTTTATCGGCCCGGCGTATTTCTCGAACCGGATCGGCGTGGCCTTGGGGAACCGCGCGGCCACGAGCGGATGAATCCGCCGTCCGCAGGCGACGACCCCGGCCGGCTCGAGCCCGCGCCGCACCGCAACAGAGATAAAATCCGCGAACTGCAATTCGACGCCGCCGGCCGCATCGAGGCTCACGTAATGCATGAGCGAGGGGCCGGTCATGCTTCGAGCAGCCGCCCGGTGTCCGCATACTCGCGCGCGGTTGCGAGCACCGCATCGACGTGGTCGTCGAAATCGAACGAGCGCTGCATATGCGCCAGCGCGGCCGCGCTCATGCGGCGGTAGCGCGTCGCATCCGCGGTCAGTTCGATGACGGCCGCGGCCAGATCGTCCGGTTCGCATATGCGCGGCGGCGCGACATCGTCGGTATCCGGCCGATACACCACCGGGGGTAGGCCGGCGTTCTCGCCGCCCAAATCGGCATGGCGCTCCAGATTGCCGCGCGGCACCACGCACAGGCCGGTCTCGCCGTCGGTGACTACTTCCGGCAGGCCATCCACCGCGTTGCAGACCACCGGCACGCCGGCCGCCTGGGCCTCGGCGGCGACCATGCCGAACGGCTCGCGCAGCGCGGGATGCAGCAATACATCGATATGACGGAAAAAGCCCGGCATATTGTCGACCACACCGAGAAAATCCACCGCGTCGGCGATTTCCAGCGCTCGGGCCTGGGCCGTGAGTGTCTCGCGTAGCGGGCCGTCGCCGGCTATCGACAATGTCGCGGCGATCCCCCGGCTACGCAGGACAGCCAGCGCGTGCAGCGCCAGACACGCGCCCTTAATGGCAATCAAGCGCCCGGCCAGCCCGAGGCGCGGCGCCCGCGAGTCACCGATCTCCCGTGGGGCCGCGGCGATCGGCGCCCGCACACCATTGTGAATCACGCGCACCGGTGCCGTGTAAC
>NZ_DASSKM010000187.1:0-26756 GCF_035690525.1 Salinisphaera sp. | reverse complement strand
ACGCTTTTTAACGAAGCACAGCAAAGGAACACGCCATGCTCGACTTCGAAGACACCCCGCGCCAGGGCATCCCCGACCGGGATCGCGCGACCACCAGCAATCCGAATCCGGCCGGCGCGATTCCGGACCCGTTCGCGCTGGACAAGCCGGCCGAAACCGCCCAGCCCGCCGGCGCGGAAGAATCCGTCACCGGCCTGGAACAGGTGGAGCTGGGCGCCGACCGCGTCTCGGTGGACGAAAAGCGCATCATCAACTGCCGCGCCGACGTCAACCAACTCGTGCCGTTCAAGTACACCTGGGCCTGGGAAAAGTATCTGAACGCCTGCGCCAACCACTGGATGCCGCAGGAAGTGAACATGTCCGCCGACATCGCCATGTGGAACGATCCGAATGCGCTCACCGAGGACGAACGCACGATCCTCAAGCGCGGCTTCGGCTTCTTCGCGTCCTCCGAATCGCTGGTCGCCAACAACATCGTGCTCGGCGTCTACAAGCACCTCACCAACCCCGAATGCCGCCAGTACCTGTTGCGTCAGGCCTTCGAGGAAGCCGTGCACGGCCATACCTTCCAGTACATCGTGGAGAGCCTCAACCTCGACGAGGGCGAGATCTTCAACATGTACCGCGAGCTGCCCAGCGTGCACAACAAGGCCGCCTGGGCCATGCAATACACCCAGAGCCTCAACGACCCGAATTTCCAGACCGGCACGTTCGAGGCCGACCAAACCTTCCTGCGTGACCTGATCGCCTTCTACGTCATCTTCGAAGGCATCTGGTTCTATGCCGGCTTCGTGCAGTACCTGAGCTTCGGCCGCCGCAACAAGATGACCGGCACCGCCGAGCAGATGCAGTACATCATGCGCGACGAGTCCATGCACCTGAACTTCGGCATCGACGTCATCAACCAGATCAAGATCGAAAACCCGCACCTCTGGACCGGCGAGTTCCAGGCCGAAGTCCGCTCGATGATCGACGAAGCCATGCACCTCGAGATCGAATACGCCCACGACACCATGCCCCGCGGCGTGCTTGGCTTGAATGCCAGCATGTTCGACGAGTACATGAAATTCATCGCCAATCGGCGGTGCTCTCAGATCGGGCTGGCCGAGTTGTATCCGGGGGCCGAGAATCCGTTCCCCTGGATGAGCGAGATGATGGATCTTAAGAAGGAGAAGAACTTCTTTGAGACAAGGGTTATTGAGTATCAGTCGGGTGGCGCTTTGAGTTGGGACTGATTGCCCGGGCTAGCGGATCGACTTGATGGAGTGCGGCGACACGATTTTCTCTCGGCACGCGATTGCTCGCATGTTCGAGCGCAGCCTAACGCCGGCACATGTGAGAGCCGTAATCCGTGACGGTGAGGTCGTCGCGGACTATGCCAGCGACAGGCCACATCCGAGTCGGTTATTGTTGTCCTATATAGAAGGCCGTCCTGTTCACGTTGTCGTAGCCAAGGACGAGCAAGCGGGTACTTGTATCGTCGTTACTGCCTACGAGCCGGATCCGGCGCTTTGGGATGAAACGTTCACGCGGAGGCTAGTGCCATGAATTGCGTTATCTGCAAAACCGGCCAACTCAAGCCGGGATACACCACGGTCGTGCTACAAAGAAATGAGGCAACGATCGTGCTCAAAAATGTGCCGGCCGACGTCTGTGATAACTGTGGTGAGTATTACTTGTCGGAACAAATCGCCAACAAAACATTTGAAACGGCAGACGCTGCCGTACGCCAGGGTGCCGAGGTTGAGGTGGTCAGATTTGCTGCCTGATGGCGAAACGATCCATAACGCGGTTTTTAATCGCGGTTCAAACCATGAAAATGCAGTATTTTTCCGACACCGGCACTTTGTATATCGAGTTCCGCGAAGGCGATATCGCGGAGTCTCGAGATCTGGACGAAAACACGCTGTTGGAGGTCGATGCAGCCGGGGGCGTGTGCGCGTTGACGTTCGAACAGGCAGGCACGCGTATAGACGTTAATCAGCTGACTATCGAAGGAATCGCGACATGATTGAGCGACGTAGTGTTGCGATGCGAGACTTGGAGTCAAATATTTGTTCCCGAAGAAGAAGCTTTATTCGTGTCTGACCCCTTTCCGGGCGTTGCGCTCGTCCTGGTTGCCCATACCGTGCGCGAGGGGCAAGATGATGAAGTCATCCGCGTCATCTCAGCGCGACGCGCTACACGCCATGAGCAAAAGCAATACCAACAAGCCTGATCCCAGCGATCAAGAACTAAGCCGGTTGGCTGCCATATCGGACGACGATATCGATACCTCGGATATAGCCGAGGTGACGGACTGGAGCCACGGCGAACGCGGCAGGTTCTATCGACTTTTATGCGCGTCGCAAGACCTGACCCGCTGGTTTTACGCCGCAAGGCCCCGTTGGTTTTATTGTTTTCGCGCGTTTGATCAGCCCCTTTATACGCATAAACGTACTAGATTGATGTCGCCGGCTCCGCATCGGGGCGTTTGGATCGACTATGCCCTCACATAAGCCAACCGGGCATACCTTTCGCTGGATCGATCGCAGCTTTACGTTTGTCGAAGCTATGATCTACATGGCGCTGGGCGCCCTGCTCGCGGTTGCTGCTGTGATGCTTTTGGTGTCAAGCACGGTCGATTTTTTCGCTGAAATTGCCTTCACTCAACTCGACTCGCGTGTCGTCGCTCTTCTCGGCCGTCTGCTTCTTGTGCTGCTGATCGCCGAACTGCTGTACACGGTCAAGGTCTCGTTTAGCGCCGGAACGATTGTACTGGAGCCTTTCCTGTTCATCGGCCTGATCGCCGCGATACGACGTGTTTTCGTACTGACGGCTGAATTCTCGGATACTGGCGGCGGTGAGCAAATCCCTTTTCGAGAGTTCGTCATCGAACTCGGTGCGCTGTCGGTCCTGATTCTCGTCATCGCGGTATCGCTATGGCTATTACGTAAGAGCACCATCTACGAAGGCCGCAAGAATCGACATATCCGCAGCGATTCAAAAGATATCGACTCGGTGGACGATGCCTGAACAGTAGTAAGTCATAGCGAAAACGGGAAAAGGGGTCATTGCGCCAGGCCAAGCCTGGAGGAGAGGAAAGTGCAGTAGCACACAGAACGGAAATCTTCGATGGAATCCAACGGGTGTAGGCCCGCCCCGGTAACGGTGGCCACCGACCGGGTAGTGCATGTTGCGTGGTTTGGGAGCGATCCGGACTGCGAAGCGTACGTACACAGCGAGTGAGTAGGCGGTGTGATCGAGGCTCGAAAGTTTGCGGACGGAACCGACGTGTTTGGCTCAGCGGGAAAAGAAATTGAGTGTTCAGGGGTCATAGTGTTCAGGGGTCAGGTCTTGCATTGCGACGTTTTCCTGCTGAGCTTTATCTCAGGGCACGACTGCTACGACTTGAACTGGCTGGCGGGCTGTATTACGTGACTGCACGCGCCGCCGAGCGCTTGACTTAGACCACGCAATCGCCGTAATAATCCACCACGGTGACACCGCTGACAGGGTAGCCGGCATTCCTCGGAATCACCGGCCGACATGAATCGGAATCGGTGGCCGGTTTCGTCGGAATACGTAGCGGCTTGAGCAATTCGCCAAGTCTCGTCGAGACGCGATCGCCGGTTATATGTGAAGCAGATCGGAGAATATTTCCGCGTTCACTATGCGACGGTCAGTCGTGCGATACGCGGACAGGAAAAGCGTGGAAGTGTGTCGTGATGCAAGACCTGCCCCCGACTGCTATCCGAGCATGACCCTTTGTATATCGTGACCCTGAGCACCACGAGAGGATTGCGGCTTGAGCGGACGGCGATTTGTGGCAATGCAAGACCTGACCCCGAGCATGAGACCTGACCCCGAGCATGCTTGCGACGACGCCCCGAGCGGTCGCACCGCGCGGGGCGTCTTTTGCATAACGGCGGGTTCAATGTGTCAAGACGCTACATGTCCCAGAAGCCATTGTCGCCGCGATCGTCCACCATAACGCCGTTTTGCCATTCGGCGTCGTCGATGTAGCCGTCGCCGTTGTCGTCGTAGTAGCCATACAGGCCATCGCCGAACTCGTCGTTGTCGATGTAACCATCGCCGTCGGCGTCCCAGGTGTCGAAGAGGCCCGAATTGTCGTAGTAGTTCGTGAACTCGCTCTGGTCCACCTTGCCGTCTTGGTTGGCATCCATGGACGTGTAGGTTTTGTTGATAGAGTTGCCGCTGTCGGAGCTGCTGTTGTTGCCCGAATTGTCGGCGGCCACGGCGGTGCCGCCGGCGCAGGTCAGCATGGCTGCGGTCAGGGCGATCAGAAAATGACGTTGCATAAGGCGTTTCCTCTTTTATTGGCAGGAGAGCACATGCTGATCGACGGCTCGCGCCCTGGCTATACAGGCCATTGCTCGGTAATATCAGGATATCCCGCTATTGCTGGCCAAACCATGCCAGCGGGCGCCGAGTGCCCGAGCCTGCGCCAGTCGGCCTAAAGGCGTTTTTAATGGGCGGTTGCACGGCCCGAGCGCAATAACTTTTCGCTGCAAGCTCTCATACTGGGCGTCGGGACGGCCGACCCTTCGGTTGCGCGAAAGGTGGCTGCCGCTCGCCGGCTATGGTTGCATTTCGTTTTTTGCTTCATGCTGAAAAAGTCGTATTTGGCCGCCAAGTGGGTCAGTTGTTTTTGTCCGCTGACACATACATATGGAACGGATCGATCATGGCCATGAACACCGAACGCTTTCGCCGACTTGCTACCGACTTCGAATGGGTGCACCAAGGGATCGGGCTGCTCGGCGGGCTCACGTTTTTCGTAGGAAGCATCTTTTTTCTCTACCAGGACCCGCTCCAGATCGTCGGAGTGTGGCTGTTCATCCTTGGCTCTTTCGGGATGCTGGTAGGCAATCTCGGGTCATTCCTAGTCAAATATGAAAGCCATAAGCTCAACCTCTGACTTCAGTTCCCAGTGGTGGCCGGGGCTGGCTAAATGCCAGCTAATGGCCGGGCTGCTCCGGGGTGGTAGACGCGGGATTAGCCGCCCACCGAACCACACGGCAGTTGGATGGGTTCGACACGCCGTCGTTTTACGAAGAAATACAAGGCAAGCGCGGTCGCTTTCGTGCGCGCTGAGCAGCGCCCGATTGTGGAGGTTGCGCGGAGTATTAAAAAGTGCGATGTGAGGGAGGCGGATGCAACACTGGACGCATCGTTGGCTACTCTCGGCTACGCACTGTCTCCTGTCAGCAGGCATGACGGTTGATGAAGGCCGCTGAACTTTAAGGACACCATGCCAAAGCGTGGAAGCTAACCAGCGCCTCAGGCAGCCATCCGATGCTTTATTTTCCTAGGGTAATCCCGACTATGAAAGAGGTTTCTTAGGTATATTTTTATAATTTTCTGTTTGATAATATAAGATTTCGTACAGAAGGTCTAAATGTCTTTATTGTACGGCTCCCAATATTGCCATTAATCAATTGGAACAGAAATGTTATTCAAGTTACCCAAAAGACACGTCAAACCTACTGCCGCCGGGATCTTCGCCTTAGCTGCTGCGCTGGGACTTGCTGCCTGCGACTCGACCACCGGCGGAGAAAAAGACGCCAGTGTTCAAGATATTCAAAATGAGGATGCTGGCTCGTCTTATGCTTACGCAGGCTCTTATAACTCAGGCTTCTACGGCAACCTCGATTCCTACGAGGGGAAACAGGTAAGCGTGTCTGCCGACGTGGGGAAGGTCGTCTCCAAGCACGCGTTCACCATGGCCGGCGGCGATGTCGAGCCACTACTGATAGTCAGTGCCAACGAGGAGAAAAACTTGGCGCAAGGCAGCACCGCCAAGGTCACCGGTACGGTGCACACGGCCTTCGACCTGACGACCGTCGAAGACGAAGTCGGCGTCGACCTCCAGGACAATTTGTTCAATCAGTGGGGCCAAGAGCCTTACATTGTAGCCACCAGCATCGACACCAACCCCAAAACCGAGAGCCAGTAACTAAAATAATGCCGTGAAACGGCTTTCCGGAGCCGTCTCACGGCATGGCGCTGGGCTCTCATCGCCTGAGAATCGCCGGGTCAGCCAGAACATGAGGAAAAGGGGTCAGACACGATTAAATCGGACACGATTAAATCGCATCCGATGGAAGGCTTGAAGAAAAGCCCGAGCGCGTTGCTGAAACGGGGCGCGCGGGCGCTCAAAAGCCGGACGTAAGCACTAATACTATCTTGCGCCCGACCCCCCGTTCTAGGTAATTTCATTGCTTTGGAACTATTCTGGAATTGTTGCGTGCCATTTAGCTGGTTGCCCGACGCCGGCCATGACCCGCATCCGCGTCGTACTTGGTTGGCTCAATGTGGCTTTGAGCTGGTCATACGGCTGATGTATAAAAAAGAAGCGATTCTGCCGCCCGATTTCGAGATCGAGCGCGGCTCCCTGATCGTATCCAATCATCTGCGCAATTCGGACATTCCCATTCTGTCCAGCGTTCTCTGCCGGCGTAAAGGTTTGCGGTTCCGCTTTCCGCTGCCGTTTTTCGCCACGCGCGATGATATTTTCGGCCCCCGCTTCCTGCGTGACTTTCTCAAAGCCGCGGCCTGGCCGCCGCCGCTGCCCACGCTCGTCGGTCTGGTGCCGCTGCGCCGACTCCTGCGGATGCTGCGTGCACGGCCCATACGCCGCGTGCGTGAATTTACCCTGGATCATGCGCTGACGGCGCTGCGTGCGGCCGGTTTGGGCGATCAGCCGCCCGAGCGGGTTCTGCGCCCCGATACGCTACGCCGTATGGAGGCGTGCTGCGGACGCGTGCCGTCCACGCTCTCGGCGCTGGAGCGTTCGCCTCGCCTGGGTGCGATGCGCGGCGAGATATGGGGCCTGCGCCGGCTCCGTTTGGCTGCGGTACAACGTCTAAAGCCTTCATTTCGCGCCACCGTCGATGACCAGCTTCGGGTATTGGCGGAGCTGCTGAAAGCGGGCCATTTGGTCTACTTGGCCCCGGAGGGCACGATTTCCGAAACCGGCGGGATGAGCCGTATCCGTCAGGGGGCGGCGCGTTTGTACATGCTCACCCAGCGGCCGCCGACGATTCAGCCCTTGGCATTAAGCTACGACCCGATGCGCCGTGGCCGTCTGCGCGCCGTGGTGCGGGTCGGCACGGCCCTCACCGGGCTCGAGCCGGGCGATACGCGCGCCTTCAACGCGACGCTGCGCCGCGCTTTGCTGTCGCTTTACACGATTACGCCGAGCCATCTGGTCGCGCGTTTTCTCGCCGCGGGCCCGGAAACATTCACGAGCACGATGTGCGCGGCTTGGTTCGAGCGCGCCGTCCAGGCACTCCGCGAGGCCGGCCTGCCTTTGGATCCGGTGCTCGCCCGGGTCGACGCGGCCAAGCTCGTGCATGTCCGGTTGGCCTGGGCGGCGCGCCACCGGTTGCTGCGGCGCGAAGGCGGGTGCTGGATGAATGTATGGTGGTCCGATGCGAAAGCGAGCATGTATGATGCGCCGATCCGCGTCGTCACCCAGTTGGATACGGGCTTTGGCGAAGCGCTGTCCTTGATGCCGGAATTGGCGGGCCGAATCCAGCCGTGACGCTAGGCCGCTTACGAATCCGCGTCCGGCCGCAGCTGATCCTGCCGTTTGTTCTCGCCGGCGCGCTGCTGGCCGTCGCTTTGAGCCTTGGCGACTTGAGCCGCGTGCTGGGCCGGGTGGGCCTGATTCCGACCTCGGTCTTGGTCTTTGTTCTAGCGCTTGCGCTGGTTTATTGCTTATTGAAGCTGGGCCAATTCTATCTGCTGCTCGCCAATCTGGGCCTGCATCCCGACCGGCGGCGCCTACTGGCCGCGTTCGCGGTGGGGGAATTGACGCTCACGCTGCCGTTCGGCGTCTTTGCCCAGAACTGGCTGCTCACCGTGACCGGAACGGACACGCGCTTTGGCCACAGTTCGGCCGCCACGCTCGTGATGCTGCTCACGGAAACACTGGTCGTGCTCGTTTGGCTCGCCGTGGCGGGGATTCCGCATTGGCCGCCACTGCGGCCGGTCGCGGCGGTGGTGGCGCTCGGTGTGGTGCTGTTTGTGCCGGTTGCGCTGGCGTTGCAAGGTTCTTTGACGCGTTATTGTCCGGGCCCGCGCTATCGTAGAGTGCGGCGCATGCTAAGCAGCCTGTCGGACCTGCTGGCCGGCTGCAAACAGCTGGCCCGCCCGTGCATGCTCGGACTCAACATCTTCATGGCTGCCGCCTACCTGGGCGCGCTGGCGTGGGCCTTCACCTCGGTAGGCCAGGCGGTGGGCCTGACCGGGCTGGACTATCGAACCGCGGCCAGCATCTACGCCTTTTCCTTGGCGGTCGTGCTTTTGGGCGGCGGCGCGCTTTCCCAGATCGGCACGGTGGAAGTGCTCGGCATGGGGGCCGCCCAGGCGTTCGGGTACGGCTTGACCGACGGCTTGGCGCTGATGCTGGCGTTTCGGCTGGTCTGGACCGGGGCAATATGGCTGATCAATCTTCCGGTCGTGGTCGTACTCTGGCGCTCGCTGCGGCGCCCGCGGAGCGCCGCCTCAACTGATCGCGTCTAGAAACCGCTGGACTGAATCGGCGGTAGCATGTTGCGGAATGCCGGTCGTGCCCTGCGCGCGCGCCAGATCCCGCACGATATCCAGACGACGCTGGGTCGTGCTCCAGGCATGGCCGCGCTCGTGATGAAATTGGGCGAGATATTCCTGTTCGCTCTGGCCGGGCGTGGGCACCAGCAACGCGCGCTTGCCGAGCTCGGCCAACTCCATCAGCGTGGTGTAACCCGAACGGGTAAAGACCAGACGCGCGCGGTTGAGCATTTCGGCCTGAGCGTGCCGGTCGAGATAGCCGTAGATCGTGGCGTTGCCTTTTTGCTCCTGGTCGCCGGCCGCGTCCAGACGGCCGCGGGCGACCACGATACGCCCCGACAACCGCGGCAAGGCCGCCTGCACCCGCTGCTCGAGCAGGCTGCGCTGCGGCTCGAGCCCCGATAGTGAGAAAAAGTAATCGATATCCTCGGGTACGTTTTGCCGCCGCACTCCCGACAACGGCCCGATGTAGACAAGACGGCCCGCGCCCCAGTCAAGCTGCGGATCGTGCCCTAGGTCGCCCGAAAGCCCGCCGTTTTCGGCGAAGTCCGGAATCAGCACCTTGCGGTACGGTTTAAGCAACCGGCGTTGGCCGCGCTCCACCAGCCGCTCGATCGCCGGCGAACGCCCCGGCACGATCTGGCGCAGCGAATGGAAAATGCAGTAGCTCGGCGCCGTTCGCGACCAAACGCCCAGCCGGGAATCCGTGATCACCCGCTCGAATCGATGCTTGCGGACCAGGCGCTCGGTCAGCCGATGCTCACGTTTGAAACGCGCCCATATCAGCGGCAGCGCCCCGGTCATGGCGGCATAGAACATCGGCGGAGAGCGGCCGAGCGGCTTGGGGATATCCGGGTAAGGATAAAATGTACACTGCTGGCCCAGCTCGGCCTTGAGCAACTGTAGGCCGGGGCTGGGCGCCATCAAGACGGTGACCTCATCGCCGCGTTCGACTAAGGCCCGGATCAGAACCAAACAGCGTGTGGCGTGCCCAAGCCCCCAGTCATGCACGGCAAACAATACACGCCTGGATCGCACTTTCGATTTCCTGGGGAGTTGAAACGAGCGCTACACAATGAGTAGCCCGGCGGGACAAATCAAGCTCGGACGATCGCTAGGCACGGCGATACGGGCAAGGTGGACGATCGGGTTTTCATGGCCGATCCGCGGCAGGCGCTCGATTTGATATTACGGCGTTTCATAGACAAAGCGCGTGCTGCTGAGAATGTGGCCCTGGCTGTCGGTTGCAACGACCTGCCACGCGCCGGTCATGCTCGGTGTGAGTTTTTGGGCGGAATATGTGCGCCAGGAATTGCTGCCGATCGGTAGCGTGACCTTCGACATGAGTAGCCCCTCGTGCCACCAGCGGTGTGTCACCGTTTCGCCGCTCAGGCCCTTGACTTCGGTGAAGTAATATAAATACCGACGCGGTTGGTGTCTGCTGTGGAACGCCCCGGTGATGCGATCGACAGGCTCTTTGTTCTCGATACCGGTCGTCAGTTGCGCCCGTGCCACATGCCCCGAGCTTTCCGGGCTCGCCGACGGGCCGGATCCCGATGGCTGGGCCGGGTTTTGGGCGTCGCTTGTTCGAGCGGTGGCGGGTTCATGTCGCGGCTGTGTGTCATTGGCGTCGGACTCGGCCACAGGCCCGGCCGCGCGCTTTTGCCGGGGCGCGACGGAAGATGTCGTGTCGGTTTGCGGCGTTGATTTATCTTGCTTGGCGGACGCCGATATCTGCGATTGCGGCGCCGGCCGTTGTGCAATCGCTTCGCGATCGTTGTCGTGGCCCGCCGGTTTCGGGGGCGACGAGCCCGGTTCGTGGCGTTGTTGTGGGTCCGACGTTGCCGGTTTTTGCCCCTGATCTGTCGCTGGCCGATCGACAGACAGCTCGCTCACGCTGACCCAGGCCACAACCAGAATGCCCAGCCAGAGGAGGGCGGGCACGAAATAGGCGCGGATGAAGCCTGAGCGGGAACTGCGGGGTTTGCGTTTAGACATCGAGGCACCACCAAGTCGGATGGCACATAATGATTGCAGAGGGTACGTCGCCGGGTGCAATGCAAGGGTAACGTGATCGAGGCCTGTTCGTCGTTGCGCGAAACCGGCGGCGGTCGAATATTGCGCCGCATCGTGTGCCTCGATGTGTGCCTCGATTGATGCCGAGCCTCGGAGCGGCAACTGTCCGGCAATCGGGCCAAGTCTCGGCGACACGGCGGGCTAATGTCCCGGCCCAAGGGACGCCCGATCATATCCTACGCGAATGCCGTAGCTGTCACGGCTTTTACGGGCGAGTAGCATGGAACCCCTCGCTAACACAGCGCCGACCGAACAGGCGCGCCGCTTCATCCAATGGAATTTGGGCTGAAACAACGAGGGATGATCGCATCCAGGAGCCAGGCATGAGACGCATATTCGTGAGCAGCATCATCAAAGCGCCGACCGAGGCCGTGTGGCATACAGTGCGCGATTTCAACGGCATGCCGGGCTGGCATCCCGCCATTCGCGACAGCGAGATCGAGGACGGCCGCGCCGCCGACAGCATCGGGTGCGTGCGCAGCATGCATATGACCGATGGCGGTCATATTCGCGAGCAACTGCTGGCGCTTTCGGAGATCGACCGCAGCATGACCTACCGCATACTCGAATCGCCAATGCCGATAACCGACTACGTGGCCACGCTGCGCGTGGTACCGGTCACCGACGACGGTTACAGTTTCTGCGAATGGCACGCCGAGTTCGAGGTGGCGGCCGATCAGGAGTCCGAGACCGTCGATACCGTGGTCAATGACGTCTTCCAGGCCGGCTTCGACGCGCTTAAGCAGCGGCTCGGTTGAGAGCGCCGGCACGGATCATATCGAGGCTGATCGCCGGGACGATGCTCGGCACCGACATTTGTCGTCCGTGCCAAGGCGAGGGGTTTACGGGCGCTGACGGAGGCTCTAAAGCTGCTTGCGAACGCCCGCTTCCTGACGTAGGCGGCCGAGCTGCTGGTTGAGATCGCCTTCGAGCGACGTACGCGAAGCGCCCCGGCGCAGCAGCGGCAGCACGGTGCGCTGGGTCGCGTCTTCGAGCAACAGCGCCAGCGCCCCGTAGGCGGCAACGGCGGACAGCACCAGGCCCACGATACCGGTCGCATATTGTAGGCCCGCCGCTCCGGTGAGCTGATACAGGCCCACCAGCAGATAGCGCGGCATGGCGATCGCCAGAATCAGCGCAATCAAGCCCTTGCCCATGATCGCCACGCCGCCGAGGATAATGAATATGAACGCCAGCGTCAGCGCGAAAATACCCAGCGCCGCGCTGGGTTGGCCGGGGACGCCCACGAGCAGATTGAGGCCGAACACCAGCCAGGAGGCGCCGAGTATCGTCAACGTTGTCGCGCCCGGGGTGTCGCGGGTGAAAAAAGCGATCAGCCCCGGGATGAATTCCAGCGGAAAGACGAAGGCCAGAATGATGATCGCCAGGCTTTGGGACTCGCTGAGCGGTATCCACCCGATCTGAAAGGTGCTGAAGATGAACGTGCCGATGCCGAAGGCGACAAACCCTAACGGCAGCGGCGTGCCCAGCGGCCGGATCATGATGCGGGTGATCGATTCCTGGCCGTGAGCGGCGCCACGATCGGGAACCCGATGCGCCTCATCGTTCGCGTTGGCGGGCGACGGCTGTTTCTCACTCATGGCGCTTTAGTCCATTCGATAAGCCCTATTACTATCGCCTGAGAAAAGCGGCCCCACAAGAGTGGCGCATAGGTGCCGGCGGCAAGTCCAGAGCCTTTTCTGAAGTGTCCGCATTAATGGGTGAAAACCCGTAGCGATCAAGCTTTTGCTACGCTCGACCTCGCCGCCCAATCACGCTATTTATGACGTTACATAATCGCTGCGCGCCGAGGTCGATCGCTGACGGTTCATGGAGTCCGATCTACGCCGCTCGATTTGTTGCCGGTTCAATAGCCCTCTGCCACCCTCCTACCGATGCAGGAAATACCGCACGACCCCGGCCTCGATAATTCGCTGGCTTTTTTAAACGAGGCGTATACGTTCATTCCCGAGCGCTGTGCGCGCTATGAATCGGACGTTTTCACCACGCGCCTGTTATCGAGCACTGTATATTGCGTCTCCGGCGCGGAAGCGGCGCGTATGTTCTATACGCCGGGGCGCTTTACCCGTAATGGAGCGATGCCGCCGACCACCCTGCGACTGCTGCAGGACAAGAACAGCGTGCAGACGCTGGACGGCGAGCCGCATCGGCATCGCAAGCAGATGTTCATGGATCTGGTGACCCCGGCGCGCCGAAAGAGCCTGGTAGCGATCGCCGAGCAGGAATGGCGGCGCGGCATCGATCGCTGGGCGAACGAGGACGAAATCGTACTGCTTGACGCCGTACGCGAAGTTTTGTGCCGCGCCGCCTGTAACTGGAGCGGTGTGCCGTTGGACGACGAAGAGGCGACCGAACGGAGCCGGGAATTCGGCGCCATGATCGATGGCGCGGCATCTTTCGGGCCGCGAGTCGCCAAGGGCTTGTGGCTGCGCCGGCGCACCGAGCGGTGGGCGCGACGCCTCATCGAGCGCGTTCGGAGCGGCGAATTGGCCCCGGAGGCAAACAGCGCGCTCGCCACCATTGCGCAGCATGAAGATCTGGAAGGCCAACGGCTCGATCAAAGCACCGCGGCCGTCGAATTGATCAATATGCTACGCCCGGTCGTCGCGGTCGCCCGATTTATCACCTGCAGCGCGCTCGCATTGTACGAACACCCCGAAGCGCGCAAGTATCTCGTGTCCGGCGACGAATACGCACGCCGTCACTTCGCCCAGGAAGTGCGCCGTTTCTATCCGTTCTTTCCTTGTATCGGAGGCCGGGTACGCGAACCGTTCGAGTGGCGTGGACACCGTTTCGAGCAGGGCGAATGGGTCCTGCTGGATATCTACGGCACCAACCACGATCCGCGCATCTGGAACGAGCCGCAGGCGTTTCGGCCCCAGCGTTTCGCTGAGCAAGAGGTCGATGCCTACAGCTTCATCTCGCAGGGCGGCGGCGACCTATATCGTGGCCACCGTTGTCCCGGCGAAGGGGTAGCGGTCGATCTAATTGAAGTGGCCCTGAACATGCTGACGACCGGCATGACTTATGAAATTCCTTATCAGGACATGACCGTGGACCCGCGCGAGATGCCGGCGGCGCCACGGGAGCGCTTTCGCATGCGCAAGGTGAGGGCGCGCGACTGAGATCGGGAAAACAGGCGGCGCACCGAGGAGACGTGAGGGAGTCGCGCTTGCAGCGCCCAACTCGCGACTTGGGGAGGTTTGAGAGGCGTCGGACAGGTTGTTCGGGCGATTCGCTTCGAGCCGGTCTATTAACACATTAGTTTAATACGTGGCCGCCCTGGCGCGGCGCTACAGCCAATGCCTGTATTAACAGACATTGGCTGAGCTTGTGCGCTCTACGCCAAGTCGCCTACTGCGATGATGCCGGTGTGAAGTTTTGCAGCGCTTGGCTAAACGGTTCCATAACTGGTGGAATCGGATGGCTGCTGAGCAGCAACGAGCTCTGATCCGTGCTTGGGCCGTAGACCTCGGCATTGGAGTCCTGGTTGTAGCTCAGCCGATTGCCGTTCAAATTAACACCGGCGAACAGCCCCTTCTTGCTCGTTATATATGCCACGATAGGCGACGGCTTGGTGGCGACATTCGCGTTAAAGCCGAGCGGGCCGGCCGTAACCCCGATTTGGGTGCCTAGCTTGATTTTGTTGCTAAGCAGGCTGTTCACGGCGCTTTCGGTCTGGAAAAGCAAGATTACACTGCTTTTCTGTGCCCCGGCCTGAAGGCCGATACTACCCCCGGATATGGTGTAAACCGCCGGAGCCGCTTGACTCCAGCCGCTGGAGCTCTGGCGGCAACTGATCAAGCCCGTGCCGTGATGGCCGCCGACAATGAACCCGGCTTGAATTATTGAAGGGAAGACCCCGATACATTTCGCACTGGCGATGAGCTCGCGCGGGATGCGTTTCTGAGGCGGCCGTGACATTTGTTGCTGCAGTAACGACGCGGAGTTCGAAGCCAGATCCGCCTGGGCCTGGGTCGGGCTCTGGGCGCCGCCGTGGCCGCCCATGGTGGTGCAGCCGGCTAGAACAGCCACGGCCGATGCTGCGAGAAAATTGCGTAAGACAGCAGACATATCGTTTCCTCATTCGCGAGTTTCGACATTGTTAATGACACATATCACCAGCCGGGGAGCAATTGGCTTTTTACTAAGCCATAAAGCATTTTCAAGCTCGTATAAATGCGGAGACCGGTAAATACGAAAGGTAAACAGCACACTCTTGCACTTGGCAGATGATGCAACCTACCTTGGTTTATCCTCGTCCTTGTCTACCAGCATTCAAATAAGGAAAAGCACATAGCTTGGTGTGTGACAGTCCGCAAGAAGCCATGCATCAACGTCACCAGCAGCACGCAAATCCGAAGGAGGCGATCGTAGGTGATGAACTGCTTCTTGGACTCACGGCGCCGCGATCGGCCGCACGATCGTCTTCGCGTCAGCGGATCAGGCCCGAACGATGGTTTGTAACCAAGCGGGTGATGGGCGGATTCGGGAACAGCATGTTCGATAGAGACTAGAAGTCGGAAGGCGCCTGCATATTAAATCCACGCGTAGGCCTACACGCCCCGGTTCGTTGCGCGGTGTTTCAGAACACGCGGTGGAATGGTCTCAGTATATTCCCCGCTTGTGTTTAGGCATGCAACGCGGAACGGTGGTGTTTGCCATTCCGTGCGCCTGTTCGGATTCGGGTTCCAGGCGCCATGCAGGAGCACACCATGTTACGACTTATCCAAAATCTCGCGCTTGCTTCAAGCGTTGTCGCGATCGCCGGGTGCAGCAGCATGGGCGGTATGCACGGCTCGAATGCGTCCCAGAGCGCGGTCGCCCAACAGGCGAAGCTTGCCGACAAGGCGCAAACTGTGCTGCAGCGGCAGATGTCGCAGTCCAACGCGAAGCGGATTCCAAGCCAGTTGATCGCCGACGCGCGCTGCATCGGTGTATTTCCTTCGGTGGTTAAAGCCGGTTTCATTGTCGGCGGCCAGCATGGCAGGGGGCTCGTGACGTGTCGTCAGGAGTCCGGCGGTTTCAAATCGGCGAATCCGGCCGTATTTTCGCTCAGCAGCGGCAGCATCGGGCTTCAAGCCGGCGCGCAGAAGAGCAGCGTCATTCTGCTGTTCGAGACGCGGCAGAGCGTCGACGCCTTGTGGCAATCCCATATAAAGCTGGGCTCGCAGATTGCCGTGACCGCCGGCCCGTCGGGCTATAATCACCCGATTACGCACGTACCGGCACCCATCGTGGCATACGTGCTGTCGCAGAAGGGGCTGTATGCCGGTATCGATTTCTCCGGTACCAAGTTGAGCTTCGTCCGTTCGGCCAACGCCAGCCTGTACGGCGCTTCGGCAACGGCTAGAGGCGTATTGCTGGGCAGCATGCAACCAGCGGCCGCACTGGCCTCCTTTAAGCAGACGCTGCAGCAGTTCACTCCCACTGCGAGTTCCAATTCCGAGGGCAATTCACAACAGCAGCAACAGTCCGGTTCGAATCCTTCGCAGAGCAACGGTCAACAACAGCAATCGAGCACCAACCCTTCACAAGCGAACGGCGGCCAGCAACAGCCGAACGGCGGTCAATCCCAAACGAGCGGTGGGCAACAGCAGTCGAGCGGCGGTCAATCGCAAATGAACGGCGGGCAACAGCAGTCGGGCGGCGGCCAATCGCAAACGCAGTCGGGAATGAACCAGTCGCAGTCGAACTCGGGCCAATAACGCGTCGGTGGCTGTCCTCGCGAACGGCCGGTAATTTACTGCGGCCTGCGTCGTTGTACGGCGTAGGCCGCGTAGCGCCGGGCCGTGGCACGAAATCGCCACGCCTTGCGTATTTCGTCGCCGACTTAATAGCTGATGACGAAACACGGGAGCAAGGCTGGGCCAACGGCTGCCAACAAACGGGTAAGACGCAGCTATCGCATAAAACGGGATAGTTAGGCCTGCGCGCCGAAATGCCGACATGGAGGTTGCGTTAAGGCGCGATCGCGCGCAAAGTCGATGTAGCCGTTAAATATAATAACCAGTGGGCTTTGCGTCAGACTGCGTTGAATGACACGCTGCCGCGCCGGGCCCAAATCGCTCGGAGGGGGCTATGCAACCGAAAAAAGTAGTTGATCTGGCGTCTTTAGCGGTACTGGCTGTGCTGGTTGTGACTGCCCTGAGCGCCTGCGATGACGATGATATCGATTTGTCGGATTCTTCGACAGGAGACGTCCAGAAGACAAAGATAATCCAGACCGAAAATGGGCCGGTTCAAGGCAAGATTAGCCAGGGTATGCGTGAGTTCCTGGGCATTCGTTACGCTGCGCCGCCGGTGGGCAATCTGCGATGGCGCCCGCCGCAAGCGCCGGACGAATGGACCGAAGTAAAGGAGGCGACGCAATACGAGGCCCGATGCTCGGCCGGCAAGACCATAGATCTGTTTGGAACAACGAGTACGGACGAGGATTGTCTTTTCCTTAATGTGTTCGCGCCGCAAAATACAAGCGCAACAGCAGAACTGCCGGTGATGGTTTGGATTCATGGTGGCGGTTTAAAAGACGGGTCGGCGAACGACTACAACCCAGTCAAACTAGTTCGTCAGGGCGACGTAATCGTGGTCACCATCAACTATCGGACCAATGTTTTCGGCTTTCTCGCGCTGCCCGGTCTGGATAGCGAAGGCCACAAATTTGCCAACTACGGGATCATGGATCAGCAATTTGCTCTGAAATGGGTTAAGAGCAATATTTCCAAATTCGGGGGCGATCCCGATAATGTGACGATCTTTGGCGAATCGGCCGGTGGCTTGAGCGTTCTGGCCAATTTGATCTCGCCCACCGCGGAAGGTCTTTTTGATCGAGCCATCGTGGAAAGCGGCAGCTACACCTCGTTATCTACGCCCCAATCATTGGCATCCGCCGAAGAGCGCGGGCAGGCATTTGCAAAGGCCGTTAATTGTCAGAGCAGCGCGCCATCGCAAACCGTCGCCTGCTTGAGAGCGCTATCGGTTGAGGAGATTCAGTCCGAAGGCAGCCAATATGTGCAAAGCAATGCGTCGCTTACGCTTGACGGGGTCGTGCTGACCAAAACGCAGCGACAGGCATTTGAATCGGGCGACTTTAATCAAGTTCCGGTGATAATAGGAACGAATAAGGACGAGTACAGGAACTTCATCGGTCTGGAAGAGTATGGAACAGGTAAGGTCGTAAACGACGCCGAATACGAGGCGCGTATCAAACAGTCGTATGGGGCGGTGGCCTCGAAGGTTCTAGCGCAGTACCCGGTCGAGGATTATCCCCGGGCCGATGTGGCCTTGGCGGCGCCCGCCACGGACAGCGTATTCGTGTGCCCCGCGCTGAGAAAAGCGGAGTTGCTGAAAGAGAAGGTGCCGACATACTACTACGAGTTTGCCGATCGCACAGCGCCCGTTTACCAGCATGCAGCGCCGATTCCTTATGGGGCCTATCACTCCGGTGAAATCCAGTATTTATTCAAGGGCTTCAATGGCGCGAGAGGTCGTAAGGTGTCACTCAACGATGCGCAGAAGATGCTGTCATCCGTCATGATCGATTATTGGACGCAATTCGCGAGAAACGGCAACCCCAATGGAGACGCGACACCGCAATGGCCGTTGTTTTCTAAAAACCAGTTTATGTCGTTAAACATTCCCAAATCTGAAGCGATGAGTTTATCCTCGCTTAGGCAAGAGCATCACTGCGACTTTTGGGATTCGATTCAAGAGTAGCGATTTGGCTGCCTTAACGAGCACCGGTACGCGGGGTTTACGAATTCAAAGATGATGATCGCCTCCGGCGGGCGCTGCATAATCGCGTGCAACCGATTCGTGCCGAATATGGAGAATGTGCATCTTTGGATAAAGGCTTAATTGCTTGTTTGTGTATGCGTCGGCCGGGCGAAAGCCGAACACTTTCGAATTAAGTATATTGTCCCCGTAATTACTCCCGTAATTACTGGGGCAGCCGGGCTAAGACTGGCTCAGTTGGTGCGGCGCTTCGGTTTGCGCGGCTGTGAGCTGCGCAGCCCTGAAGAGCCCGCCAGCGGCTTGCCTGCGGTTTCCCGAACCGTGAACAGCGTCGGCAGGGCCACCGCGGCCGCCAGCATTAGATAGAACGCGGGCATGAAAAGATTGCCGGTCGCGCTGATCAGCGCGGTAATGACGAACGGCGCCGTGCCGCCGATCGCCGACGTGGAAATATTATAGGAAATCGCAAAACCACCGTAGCGTATCCGGGTCGGGAAGATCGCGGGCAGCATGGACGGTATGGTGCCGGATAAAAGCACGACCAGAAAAGCCAGAATGGCCAGGCCGATAATGGTATAGCCTAGGCTGTGCTGCTGAAAAAGCCAGAACGCGGGATAGGCCAATAGCAAGAACCCGATGCTGGAGGCCATGAAGACCGGCTTGCGGCCTACGTTATCGGACAGCCGGCCGATGAACGGAATGACGATCATCATGGCAATGTATACACCGATCAGCATTTCCAGGGATTGGGTGCTGGAAAAATTCAGGTTCTTCTCGAAATAGCTCGGCAGGTAAGTCAGCACCGTGTAATAAGCCACATTCAGAAGAACCACTAGGCCGATGCACTTGAGCATCCGGCCCCAGTGTTCCGTGATGATCTCGCGCAGGGGCGAGCGGGATGTCTCGCCTTTTTCCGACGCGGAAGTAAACGCCGCGCTGTCTTCCAGCTTGAGCCGGAGATAGAGCCCGAACAAACCCAGCGGTGCGGCGCAGAGAAAAGGCACACGCCAGCCCCAGCTATGCATCGCCTGGTCCGAGAGCAACACCGTCATCAAGGTCACCAGGCCCGCGCCCAGGGTATAACCGCCCAGCGTGCCGAACTCGAGGAAACTGGACAGAAAGCCCCGGGTGTCATCGGGGGAGGACTCAACGATAAACGTCGCCGCCCCGCCGTATTCGCCGCCGGTGGAAAAGCCCTGGATCAGGCGCGTGACGATCAACAATATGGGCGCCCATATGCCGATCGTGTCGTAGGTTGGCAAGACGCCGACGGCTGTGGTGCCGGCAGCCATCATCAGGATAGTGATTACCAAAACCTTGCTGCGCCCGACCTTGTCGCCCAAGGGCCCGAAAAAGATGCCACCCAGCGGGCGCGCCAAAAACGATATCGCAAACACGCCGAAGGATTTGACCAGCGAGCCGCCGCCTTGGCCTTGGAAGAAAAGCTCGCCTATCGTCGTGGCGAGATAACCGTAGACACCGAAATCGAACCATTCCATCGCGTTGCCCATGGCGGCCGCGGCGACGGAGCGGCGAATACCGGACGTGGTAAGCGAAAGGCCGTCGTCTTGGTCTTCTTCGGAGGCTTCCGGGGCAGTGGAACTCATGACGGGGATCTTTGTTCTACAAGAGTTGGATGGCGATCGGCGCCGGTCGGGGCATATCGGTCGGTGGACGGCGAGCGGCGGCCTCGCTCGGTCGCATTGGCTGCCGGCCGGCACACGAACTCGCGCCGAAAAGCCGGTTGAGCAAATTTATAATTCAAGCGTATCGACGGTGTATCGCAGGGCATATCCCGGCGACTACCTAGGCGTATTCACTTTGTCCGCCTCTACCGTCGGCTTCCGTTGCTCCGCTCGCAAAATTGTCGAATGGGGTCGGCGCGGGTGATAACGCGCTAACCTCGGTAATCGGGCCTCGATATCGGCCTGGGCCCGTGTCGCCATTTTCGAGGACGGAATCGATATGCCCCGTTTTGCTGCCAACCTCAGCACGATGTTTAATGAAGTCGGCTTCATGGCGCGCTTCGAACGCGCGGCGCGCGCCGGCTTTACCGGTGTCGAGTTTCTGTTTCCCTACCCGTACGATGCCGACGAGATCGCGCGGGCGCTGACCGTGCACGATCTGCGATCGGTGCTGTTATTAATGTGGCAACAAAACAGTCGAAAGATCGGCTGTTTTCAACGCCTCGCCAAATCCAGGCCGGCGCATGTCCGGCCTGGATTTGACAAGGCTTCGCGGCTTGACGCCGCGGCGGCCCGCTTGCGCGGTCCGCTTTATTAAGCCGATGGTCGTTTATCTATTTTGATGCCGGCTTAATAAGTGCACCACCCGACGACTGGGCGGCCGGTGAGCGGGGTCTTGCCGCGTTGCCCGGGCGCGAAGCCGGATTTCGACAGTCGATCGAGACCGCGCTGGTTTATGCCGACCGGCTGGGCTGCCCGCGGGTGCATGTAATGGCTGGTAACGCAATCGCCGGTGCGGGGCGAAAAGCGATGCGCGAAACATATCTCGCCAATTTGGCCCATGCGGCGCGCCGGTTCGCCGATTACGGACTTACGGTGATGATCGAGCCGATCAACACGCGCGACATGCCGGATTATTTTCTAACCGAACAGTGTGCCGCACACGACCTCGTGGCCGAGCTTGGCGCGCCGAATATCGCCGTGCAGATGGACTTCTATCACGCGCAAATCATGGGTGGCGACGTCTGGACGCAGTTTCTGGCCGGGCGCGATCGTATCGGCCATATCCAGATCGCGGGCGTGCCCGAGCGCCACGAACCCGATACCGGCGAGCTGAATTACGCATGGTTGTTTCAACAGCTCAATGCCGCCGGTTACGACGGCTGGGTTGGCTGTGAGTACAGGCCGCGCACGAGCACCCAGGCCGGGCTGGGCTGGTTCGCGCCGTGGCGCGTCGGCCCGCGAGGCCGGTCCGGTGGTGTTAAGGCCTAAACAAAAGCGTCGTCCAGATTCAAATACGGCGCGTTCCGGTCGCGGATGGCACGCCCTTGCTCGACGATCTGTTCCGAAACCGCGGCGAAATGCGGCCGGCGGCTCAACGCGTCGAGCCAGCGCTGGATGCCGGGAAAGGCGGCCAACCGATAGCCGACGGCGACGATCTGATACAGCTCGCAGGCGATGGCGAGATCGGCGATTGTCGGCGGACCGTCGCCGCACAGGGTTGGCGCTTCGAATGTGCCGTTTAACCGCGACTCGATCGTGTTCAACCCCGGTCGTAGCCCGTCCTGACGGGGCTTGAGTGCGTCGGCCTGAATTTCGCGCTTGAGCATCGGCAGCGTGAAATGCAGATTCATGAGGTCGTGGAACAGGTCGTAGCGCCGTATGTTGGCGTGATGCCAGTCGAGCCATTGATCGATGCGGGCGGCGCGGGCGGCATCGCGATCGCCCGGATACCAGGCGGCGGCTTCGTGCGAATCGGCCGTGCGGCACAGATAGCGCATGATCGCGTGGCTTTCGCCGATGTGCAGCCCGTCCGCCGACCGGGCGGGCGCGGCCTCGTCGGCGGTCACCCGCAGCGCCGGCACCGTTTGGAAGCCATTGATGCGCCGGGCATATTCGGGCTCGCGCGTTTCGCCATTCGCGAAATCGACTTCGTGCCAGGCATACGGCAAGGGGAGTTCGCGCAATAGGATCTCCGCTGCGCGGCAAGGCTGGGAAAGCCGGTGTCCGTAGAGAGCGAGCGTCATCGGGGCCTCGGCTTGAAATCCATGCCCGTCAGCGTGTCGCAGGCGTTGCCGGTTGTCGAGCTGGCGGCCCTGCAACACGCGGGCAGGGCCGGCTCGATCGTGAGCGCGTATCTCATCGGGCGGCCGGCCGATGTAGCATGACGGGCTTAATTCGATGTCGCCCCCTATGCCGTGGCCCCTTCCAGCACCCGCAATCTGACCCAGGGATCGATTGTTCGCGCGCTGATCGCACTGGCGGTGCCGATCGTGTTCGCCAATCTGTTGCAGACCGCCTACCAGTTGATCGATACATTCTGGGTCGGCCGGCTGGGGGCGGCGGCGGTGGCCGCGGTGTCGCTGAGCTTTCCGGTGATCTTCTTTCTGATCTCGCTCGGACTCGGACTGGCGATCGCGGGCACGATTCTGGTTTCGCAGTACACCGGGCGCGGCGATGTATCGCGGGTGAATCATATCGCCGCGCAGGCGCTGGTCGGCGTGCTGGCGATATCGCTCGTGCTGGCGGTCGTCGGGGCGATCACGTCGCACTGGATCGTACGGTTTCTCGGCGCGCAATCGGACGTCTTGCCGTTGGCGACCATTTATATGCGCGTGTCTTTCGCCGGCATGCCGTTCCTGTTCGCCTACGTGATCTTCCAGTCGCTGATGCGCGGCGTCGGGGACGCGCGCACCCCGCTCTATATCGTCACCGGCACGGTGGCGCTCAATTTCCTGCTCGATCCGTTGTTCATCCTCGGCCTCGGTCCGGTGCCGGCGATGGGCGTGTCCGGGGCGGCGTTGGCCACCGTGATCACCCAAGGGCTCGCCGCCGTGATCGGGCTGTGGATGCTGTTTTCCGGGCGCTACGGCATCGCGCTGGCCGCGCGCCATCTGGTACCCGATTTCGCCACCCTGTGGCGGCTATTGAAGCTCGGCGCGCCATCGGCTATAGAGCAGTCGACCCGCGCGCTCGGGCTGATGTTGATGACGATTCTGGTGGCCGGGTTCGGCACGCATACGCTGGCCGCCTACGGCATCGGTACCCGCATGCTGAGCTTCGTGATCATTCCGGCGCTCGGACTGTCGCAGGCGACTTCCGCGCTGGTGGGCCAGAACATCGGCGCGGATAGCATCGATCGCGCCGAGCGCACGGCCTGGCTGTCAACGCTGATTGCGTTCGTGGTGCTCTCGGCGATCGGGGTGCTCGCTTTCGTTTTCGCTACGCCGCTGGTGCGGGCGTTCGTGCCGGAGTCGCCGGCGGTGATCGCGCAGGGCAGCCTGTTCGTCAAGATCACCGCCTTCAGCTACGGCCTGATCGGCGCCCAGCAGGTCATCATCGGCGCGTTTCGCGGCTCGGGCAATACGGTCGTGGCGATGGTGATCGCGCTGGTTTCGCTGTGGATGCTGCAGTTCCCGGTCGCCTGGTTGCTGTCCATGCACGCCGGCCTCGGTGCCACCGGCATCTGGATCGCCTATCCGGTGCAGAACACGCTCACCGCGGCGATTGCCGCGATCTGGTTCGCCCGCGGCCGTTGGAAGCGACGCAGCGTAATCGAGACCGACCCGGCCGAGCGGGAAGCCGCCGCCTACCGGCCCGGGCAGGTGACGCAGACCACGCTACGCTGACGGCGACGCGCGCCCGGCCGCGCGGTATTGACAGCCGCGCGGGCGCGGCATAGCTTATCGCGTTATAGAAATCGGATGTGGGCTACGCCACAACTCATGCTGTTCAATTTCGTCAACGTACGCGTCGTGCTCGCCCTGGTGGTACTTGTACCCACCGGGGGTTTTGGCGTGCGTGAGGCGATGACATAGACCGACATCCGCAATCAGGCACTTCGAGCCCCCGGCACCGCAAGGTTCCGGGGGTTTTTTTTGCCCATCGGCCAGGACGCCAATCATGAACGCAGCACAGCAGATTATGGAAATTTTTAAAGCCCGCGGTATCGATACCGTGTTCGGCTATCCCGGCGGTTGCATCATGCCGCTCTACGACGCGCTCGTGGACAGCGCCGGCGTGACGCACGTGCTGTGTCGTCACGAACAGGGTTGCGCGCTGGCCGCCGACGGCTACGCCCGGGCCAGCGGCCGGGTCGGCGTGGCCATCGCAACCTCCGGGCCGGGGGCCACCAACCTAATCACCGGCGTCGCCAACGCCCATCGCGATTCCGTCGCGATGCTCGTGATCACCGGCCAGACGCCGTCGGCGCTGATCGGCACCGATTCGTTTCAGGAAGTCGATGTGCTGGGCATGACGCTGGACATCGTCAAGCACAGCGCGCTGATCACGCGGGCCGAAGAGGTCGGCCCGGCGATTGCCGAGGCGCTGGATCTGGCGACCAGCGGCCGGCCCGGCCCGGTCTGGATCGATATCCCGAAAGATGTGCTGCAGGCGCCGGTCTCGGCGCCGGCCGGGCCGCGACGCGAATCGGCACGGCCGGTGCGCGCGCCGGCGTCCGGCGAAGTCGCGGCCATCGTCGATCTGCTACGCCGGGCCCGCCGGCCCGTGCTGTATAGCGGCGGCGGCGTGGCCAGGGCCGGCGCCGAAGCCGTGTTTCGCGCCTTCGCGGCGGCTTCGGGCTTGCCGCACGTGAACAGTCTCAACGGCATCGGCAACGCCGGGCGTGGATACGTCGAGGACCTGGGCATGCTCGGCATGCACGGGTCGTTTGCGGCCAATCGCGCGGTCGACGCCTGCGACCTGTTGTTGGTGGTCGGTGCGCGTCTGGACGACCGGGCCACCGGGCGGCTGGACGATTTCGCGCCGAACGCGCGGCTGGTGCACATCGACATCGATGCGGCCGAATTACACAAGCTGCGCCCCGCCGAGCTGGCGGTGCGCGCGGATCTGGCGCCCACGCTGAAGGCGCTGACACGATGCGTCGCTAAGGCGCCGCTGATGATCGAGGCCTGGCGTCGCCGCTGCCGTGAATGGCGACAGCACGGCGGTTTCGCGGTGGCGCCGCCGGCTGGCCCGGATGTGCCGATCAGTGGCCCGGCCTTGATTCGGGCGCTGTCGGAGGCCGCGCCGGATGACGCAATCGTGGCCTGCGATGTCGGCCAGCATCAGATGTGGGTGGCGCAGCATTTTGCCTTCGGCGCGCCGCGTCATCACCTGAGCAGCGGCGGCCTGGGCGCGATGGGCTATGGGCTGCCGGCGGCGATCGGCGCGCAGTTCGCGCATCCGCACCGGACCGTGATCAACGTCGCCGGCGACGGCTCGTTCATGATGAACGTGCAGGAACTGGCCACGATCCGTCGCCATCGTCTGCCGGTGAAGGTCGTGATCGTCGACAACGCCTGTCTGGGTATGGTGCGCCAGCAGCAGGCCCTGTTCTACGCCAATCGCGAAAGCCATATTGATCTGGACCATATTAATTTGGACGATGGCCCGGACTTCGCCGCACTGGCGGCCGCCTTCGATATCCAGACCCACCGCGTGGATCGTTACGCCGAGCTGGAAACCGGTCTGCGCGCGCTGTTCGACGCGCCGGGCGCGGCGCTGTTGCAGGTGGCGATCGACCGGGCCGATAACGTCTGGCCGATGGTCGCGCCGGGGGCCGCCAATCGCGACATGCTCCACGCGGCTCCGTGTTCCAATCCAGCGGCCGCCGCCGAGGTCTGCCCATGATCGCCAACGCTGTCGTTGAGCGCCACCGTTTTATCTGCCGGCTCGATTTGGAGCCGGCCGCCTTGGAGCGGTTGGTCCAGGCCGTGCGCCGGCGTGGCTTTACGATCGAACGGGTCGGCGCCGAGCGCGCAAGCGACGGTTTGCTCGTCGATTTGACCGTTTCCGGCGCGCGACCGGCTGAAACGCTGCGCGCCCATCTGGAAAAGATCCATACGGTGCAGTCGGTGCAGCGGCCGCGGGACCGGTGCTTCATCGCCGACCGCGGTTAAGGCTGCGCTCGACAGTATCGGTAGCGGCAGGCAAGCCGCAGCGGGTGCGCGGGGCCGGCGATCCAACCAAAGTCCGGCCACGCGCACGATGGGCGGTGTTTACTTGGTTGTGTCGGCCGGGCTCGAGGCCGTGTCGGCGTGGCTTTCGTGGGCCTCGAACAGGCCGGCGTCGCGCGCGTCGTTGTATTCGCGCCGTGCCCAGCGGCCGTTCTTGTCCGAGTCGTATTTACTGAAAATGCCGTCGTAGAACTCCTTGGAGTCGATCTCGCCGTCGCCGTCGCGGTCCCAATCGTCGAATTTGGCATCGTGGTACTTGGATTGGGCCAGCTCGTCGCGCTCGATCATGCCGTTGTCGTTGCTGTCCCAGCGCGAGAAGTCTTTGATTTGACCGTAGAGCTGTTCTTTTTTGATGTGGCCGTCGTGGTTGTGGTCGAGTGAATCGAACGAGGGCGCGGCGAGCGCCGGACCGGCGCTCGCCGCCAGTATTGCGGCGAGCGCAATGCCGAATGATGAAAACCGAAACATGGCGTAAGGACGGTGCGGATTGACCTCTCAGGCTAGCTCTGGGAAAAGGCCCGGTACCATCCGGTAGAGCACGGGTAGCGATCGGCCGCGACCCCGGCGTAATCCATCTACGTCAATCGCGGATTAATTCAGTGGGGTCGCGCGCCAGCAGTTCACCGATCAGTGGGTTCTGGAAGTGACGCTTGACGCTGATCGCATAGAAGTTTTCGTGCACGTTCGGCAAGCGCGCGTATTCCACCAGCGTGCCGTCCGC
>NZ_DASSKM010000186.1:0-9612 GCF_035690525.1 Salinisphaera sp. | reverse complement strand
CGGTCACGCGTCGAAATCGAACTCGACGATCCCCTGGTCGATACGACGGATCTGGAGAACGTCCTCACCGCGCCCGATTAGATCTACTGCCGCGGTTTGACCAAAAGCCGGACGTCGACATCGCCCTTTCAAGAGAACAAGTGGCGTCTATCAAAGCGCGCTGGTTTTGGACACGCATAAAAAAGGGTTGCGGCATCTGCTCGCAACCCTTTGTTTTATCTGGCTCCCCGGGACGGGCTCGAACCGCCGACCTAGTGATTAACAGTCACCCGCTCTACCAACTGAGCTACCGGGGAATCTCTTCACCGCAAGGCGGCGAAGGTTGCGTATCGTAGGGGATGAAATGCCGGTTGGCAAGCCTAGTCGGCCGGCTTAGCCGGTGCCGGCGCGCTGCATCGACGGAAGAGTCCGGCGCGTAATCCATACCTTGCAAACACCGGCGGTCGGGCCAATGGTTGGGGCCATGAGTAACGAACTGCAACTCAAAGCGGATTGGGCGCCCGCCGGCGACCAGCCGGGCGCGATCGATGGTTTGGTCGAGGGGCTGGAGGACGGTCTCGCGCATCAGGTTTTGCTCGGCGTGACCGGCTCGGGCAAGACGTTCACCATGGCCAACGTCGCGATGAGGGCTGGCCGGCCCATGCTGATCATGGCGCCGAACAAGACGCTGGCCGCCCAGCTCTACGGCGAGATGAAGGAGTTCTTCCCGAACAATGCGGTGGAGTACTTCGTCTCCTATTACGACTATTATCAGCCGGAAGCTTATGTGCCGTCGTCGGACACCTTCATCGAGAAGGATTCGTCGATGAACGAGCATATCGAGCAGATGCGGCTGTCGGCGACCAAGGCGCTGATCGAGCGGCGCGATACGATTGTGGTGGCCTCGGTGTCGGCGATTTACGGTTTGGGCGATCCGCAGGCCTACTTCGCCATGGTGCTGCATCTCGACGAGGGCGAGACGATCGGCCAGCGCGACATCGTCAAGCGCCTCACCGAGTTGCAGTACACCCGCAACGACATGACGCTGGAGCGCGGCACGTATCGCGTGCGCGGCGAGATCATCGACGTGTATCCGGCCGAGGCCGAGGAGGAGGCGGTGCGAATCGAGCTGTTCGACGACGAAGTCGAGCGGTTATCGTACTTCGATCCGCTGACCGGCACCGTCAGCCGCAAGGTGCCGCGGCTGACGGTCTATCCGAAGACACACTATGTCACGCCGCGCAACCGGATCGTCGACGCGATGGATTCGATCAAGCAGGAGATGCGCGAGCGGGTGAAGTATTTCGAGTCGCGGAATAAGCTGATCGAGGCCCAGCGCATCGAGCAGCGCACGCTGTTCGATCTCGAAATGATCAACGAAATCGGTTTCTGTTCCGGCATCGAGAACTACTCACGGTATCTATCCGGCCGCGAACCGGGCGAGCCGCCGCCTTGTCTGCTGGATTACCTGCCGGATGACGCGATCATGGTGTTGGACGAGTCGCATGTGACCGTCCCCCAGATCGGCGGCATGTACAAGGGCGACCGGGCGCGCAAGGAAACGTTGGTCGAGTACGGGTTCCGGCTGCCTTCGGCGCTGGACAACCGGCCGCTGAAGTTCGAGGAGTTCGAGCGGGTCGCGCCGCAGATGATTTATGTCTCGGCCACGCCGGGGCCGTATGAACTGGAGCACACCGACAACACGGTCGAGCAAGTGGTGCGTCCGACCGGCCTGGTGGACCCGGCCGTCGAGGTGCGCCCGGCGGAAACCCAGGTCGACGATCTGCTCTCGGAGATCCAGACCGTCATCGTCAAGCAACAGCGCGTGCTGGTTACGACGCTGACCAAGCGCATGGCCGAGGACCTGACCGAATACCTGCACGAAGCCGGCGTGGCGGTGCGCTATCTGCACTCGGACATCGATACGGTGGAGCGCAGC
Source organism: Salinisphaera sp. (assembly GCF_035690525.1). Lineage (GTDB taxonomy): Bacteria > Pseudomonadota > Gammaproteobacteria > Nevskiales > Salinisphaeraceae > Salinisphaera. The sequence goes on along the minus strand of NZ_DASSKM010000186.1, from coordinate 7,694 downwards.
GAGATCATCCGCGATCTGCGGCTCGGCGAGTTCGATGTGCTGGTCGGGATCAACTTGCTACGCGAGGGGCTGGATATTCCGGAGGTCGCCCTGGTGGGCGTGCTGGACGCCGACAAGGAGGGCTTCCTGCGCGCCGAGCGCTCGCTGATCCAGACCATGGGGCGCGCGGCGCGCAACGTCGAAGGCCGGGCGATCCTGTATGCGGACCAGATCACCGGCTCGATGCGTCGTGCGATCGACGAGACCGAACGCCGTCGCGCCAAGCAGATCGCCTTCAATGAGGCACACGGCATCGAGCCGCAGACCATCCGCAAGGCGGTGGCCGATGTCATGCGCCACGGCTACGAGGACTACAGCAAGGTCAAGGAGAAGAAAAAGGTCGCCGAGGTCGGCGCCGATTACGCCAAGATGTCGGCGACGCAACTGGCCAAGGAGATCGACAGGCTCGAAAAACAGATGTTCAAGCACGCCGAGAATCTCGAGTTCGAGGAGGCCGGCAAGGTCCGCGACCGGATCGCCAAGATCCGCGAGCACGCGCTGGAACTGCCGGCCAAGGCGGGTTGATTCGTCGACGCGGATTTTTCTTTAAGTTCATCCGCAGATGCACGCAGATAAGAAGATAGGGTACGAAGCGATCAACGGTGCGTGACTAAAAAACGGTTGCTTGGACCGCTAAACGTCGGTATCTTTCGTGTCCTCGTTAGGCGCGTAGCTCAGTTGGTTAGAGCGCTACCTTGACATGGTAGAGGTCGCTGGTTCGAATCCGGCCGCGCCTACCAGACATCGAATCAGCCGTCGGCTGCCGCCTGCGGCTTTTTTATTTCCCGCGGCCCGCAACGGGTCGGCCATGCATGCGGCCCTTCGTATCGGCCGCCACTGACAGGACAACGCGATGCCCGCCATCACGCTTCCCGACGGTACCGTCAAGCAGTTCGACCACCCCGTGAGCGGCATGCAGGTCGCCGCGTCGATCGGCGACGGCCTGGCCAAGGCCACGCTCGCGGCGCGCATCGACGGCGAATTGGCCGATGCCTCGGTTCCGATCGAGCACGACGCGAAGGTCGAACTCGTCACCGCGCGCGAGCGGGACGGCCTGGATATCATCCGCCATTCCTGCGCCCACCTGCTGGGCCAGGCGCTGAAGACGATGTACCCGGACGTACAGATGGCGATCGGGCCGGTTGTCGAAGACGGCTTCTACTACGACATTCGCATCGGCCGCGCGCTCACGCCCGAGGATCTCGAAGCGATCGAGGCGCGCATGCACGAACTCGCCAGACGCGATCATGAAGTGATTCGCGAGGTGGTCACGCGCGACCAGGCGCTGGCCACGTTCGTCGACCGCAACGAGCCTTATAAACAGGCGATCGTGCGCGAAATTCCGGAAGACGAGACCATCGCTCTGTACCACCACGAAGGCTACGTGGACATGTGCCGCGGTCCGCACGTGCCGAACTCGCGCCATCTGCGCGCCTTCAAGCTGATGAGCCTGGCCGGCGCCTATTGGCGCGGCGACTCCGATAACGAGATGCTCACCCGCATTTACGGCACCGCCTGGGCTAACGAGAAGGATCTCAAGGCGCATCTGGCGTTTCTGGAAGAAGCCAAGAAGCGCGATCACCGGTTGCTCGCCCGCAAGCAGGATCTCTTCCATATTCAGGAAGAAGCGCCGGGCATGATTTTCTGGCACGACCGCGGCTGGCAGATATATCTGCAAATCACCGAATACATCCGCGCGCGCCTCAATCGCGAGGGCTACAAGGAAGTCCATACGCCGTCGCTGATCGATCTCTCGCTGTGGGAGAAATCCGGCCACGCCGAAAAATTCGCGGACGACATGTTCATCACCGGCTCGGAAGACCGTCAGTTCGCGGTCAAGCCGATGAACTGCCCCGCGCACGTGCAGATCTACAACCGCGGACTGAAAAGTTACCGCGATCTGCCGCTACGGCTGGCCGAGTTCGGCTCCTGCCATCGCAACGAAGCCTCCGGCACACTGCACGGGCTGATGCGCGTGCGCGGCTTCACGCAGGACGACGCGCACATCTTCTGTACCGAGGGCCAGATCGGCGAGGAAGTCTCGAAGTTCATCGATCTGCTCTACGAGGTCTATGCCGACTTCGGCTTCGACGAAGTGCTGATCAAGCTGTCGACGCGCCCGGAAAAACGCGTCGGCTCCGATCATATATGGGACAAGTCCGAAGCGGCGCTGCAGAAATGTCTGGAAGACAAAGGGCTGGATTACGAACTGCAGCCGGGCGAGGGTGCTTTTTACGGCCCCAAGATCGAGTTCTCGCTGCGCGACTGTCTGAATCGGGTCTGGCAGCTTGGCACCATGCAGCTCGATTTCTCCATGCCGGAGCGGTTGGGCGCCGGATACGTCGATGAAAACGGCGATCGGCAGATGCCGGTCATGCTGCATCGCGCGATTCTCGGATCGCTCGAGCGCTTCATCGGCATTCTGATCGAACACTACGCGGGCTCGATGCCGGTATGGCTGTCGCCGGTGCAGGCGGTGATCCTCAATATCACCGACGCCCAGGCCGGCTACGCCGCCGAGCTGGCCGATACGCTGCGCGATGCCGGCCTTAGGGTCGATACGGACTTGAGAAATGAGAAGGTCGGCTACAAGATCAGAGAGCACACGATGCAACGCGTGCCTTATCTGCTGGTGGTCGGCGATCGCGAGTTGGCCGATGGCGCGGTAGCCGTACGAACTCGCACGGGCGAGGATCTCGGCGTGATGCCGATCGCCGATTTCGTCGAGCGGGCGACCACACAGATCAAGAATCGAGATTAACTTAAAAGCCGGTGGAACACGCGCGATCTTTTATATATAATCGCGCGCTTTACGCCCGTCGAACCGGTCGGCTGGGCGTGACGCCGGCTTAGCAAGGAGGACGTCGACAATCGCTGCTGCACAAAAAGATCGCAGAAACGAGGCGATCACTGCGCGGGAAGTTCGAGTCATCGATCCCGAAGGTGAACAGGTTGGCATCATGCCGATCGAACAAGCGCTGGCCAAGGCCGGCGAATACGATCTCGACCTTGTCGAGGTGTCGCCGAATGCGAGCCCGCCGGTAACCCGGATCATGGATTATGGCAAGCACGTCTTCGAAAAGAAGAAGACGCAGCAGGCCGGCAAGTCGAAGCAGAAGCAGACGCAGCTCAAGGAAGTGAAGTTTCGCCCCGGAACCGACAAGGGCGATTACAACATCAAGCTGCGCAAGCTGAAAGAGTTTTTGGAAGACGGGGACAAGATCAAGATCACGCTGCGTTTTCGTGGTCGCGAGATGGCCCACCAGGAACTCGGTATGGAATTGATGGAGCACGTTCAGTCCGACCTCGAGGAATGGGCGTCGGTTGAACAGCGGCCGGAAATGCAGGGCCGTTTAATGACGATGGTCATGTCCCCGTTGAAGGGCGTGCCCCGAAACAGCAAGAAATAGCGGCCTAACCGCCTACAGTCCGAGTCGAGAAGAGAGTCGTATGCCCAAGATCAAGACCAATCGCGGCGCCGCCAAGCGTTTGAAGCGCACCGGCAGCGGCAGGCTCAAACGCAGTCGCGCCTTCGGCAACCATATTCTGACCAAGAAGGCGCCCAAGCGTAAGCAGCGTCTGGCCAAGGGCGCGCTCGTCGACAAGGCGGATCAGCCGTCCATGGAGCGCCTGCTGCCCTACAAGTAGGCGCGACCGATCAACCGCAGCGCGCCTATTAGGGCGCGCTTTATATCAGATTCACCACAGGAAGCGCGAAAATGGCACGAGTCAGTCGCGGCGTGGCGGCCAAGGCCCGCCACAAGAAAATTCTCAAGAAGGCGAAAGGTTACTACGGTGCGCGCAGCCGCACGTTCCGGGTGGCGAACCAGGCGGTCATCAAGGCGGGCCAGTATGCCTATCGCGACCGCCGCAACCGCAAGCGCGATTTCCGCTCGCTGTGGATTACGCGTATTAGCGCGGCGGCCAAGGCCGAAGGCATGTCCTACAGCACGCTGATGAACGGCCTGAAGAAGGCCGGTATTGAACTGGATCGCAAAATCCTGGCCGATCTGGCCGTGCGCGACAAGGCGACCTTTAGCGCTGTTCTGGAGCAGGCGCGGGCCGCCCAATAGCCGCAATCGCTCGCGCCCAGCGCGTCCTAGGCGATTGATAGTGTTCGAAAGGGAAAGGCCGCTGCCTTTCCCTTTTTGTTTTATTGCTCCGGCGATAAATAGACAAGCTTTTCGGAGTAATGAAGGTGGGCCGCTTCGGCTCGCCCGCGGCGAAATCGCAACACATTGCGTATTTCGTCACCGACTTGTATATGGGCGTCTGATACCGCAATTTCGAGACGGCCGGGGAGGGCCGAGGGCATGACGAGTGAACTCGAGCAGCTGCGCGTGCGCGCGGTGTCCGATATCGCAGCGGCCGAGGACCTACGCGCGCTCGATGCGCAGCGCGTTGCCCTTCTGGGCAAGAAGGGCGAAATCACGACCCGCCTGAAATCGCTCGGTACGTTGTCCGCCGAGGAGCGCAAGTCCGCCGGCGCGGCGATCAACGCGCTTAAGCGCGAACTGGCCGAGGCCATCGAGACCCGCCGGCACGAACTCGAGGAGCGACAGTTCGCCGAGCGCATGGCGCGCGAGTCGATCGACGTGACGCTGCCCGGGCGCGGCGAGCGGCCGGGCGCGATTCACCCGATCACGCTGACGCGCCGCCGCATCGAGGCGTTGTTCGTGCAACGTGGGTTCGAAGTGGTCGAGGGCCCGGAGATCGAGGACGACTACCACAACTTCGAAGCGCTGAACGTGCCGCCCGACCATCCGGCGCGCGCGATGCAGGATACGTTCTATCTCGACGCCGGCCGGCTGCTGCTGCGCACCCACACCTCGCCGGTGCAGATCCGTACCATGGAACAACGCCAGCCGCCGATTCGCGTGATCGCGCCCGGCCGGGTTTATCGGCATGATTCCGATCGCACGCACAGCCCGATGTTCCACCAGGTCGAAGGCCTGTATGTGGCCGGGGACGTCAGCTTTGCCGAATTGCGCGCCGAGCTGCAGTCGTTTCTCGAAGCGTTCTTCGATGCCGAGCTCAAGCTGCGCTTTCGGCCGTCGTATTTTCCGTTCACCGAGCCGTCGGCCGAGGTCGATATCGATGGCCGGAGTCTCGGCACCGGATCGGGTTGGATGGAGGTGCTCGGCTGCGGCATGGTCCATCCCAACGTGCTCAAGGCCGCCGGTGTCGATGCGTCGCGTTATACCGGCTATGCCTTCGGCATGGGCATCGAACGGCTGGCCATGCTGCGTTACGGCGTGACCGATTTGCGGCAGTTCTACAGCAACGACCTGCGCATGCTCGCGCAGTTCGCATAGGAAGGCGTCATGAGGATCAGCGAGCAGTGGCTGCGAGAATGGGTCCGGGTCGAGGCCGACGTCGATGCCATTGCCGAGCAGCTTACGATGGCCGGCCTGGAAGTCGATGCCATCGAGCCGGCAGCGCCCGATTTGGCCGGGATCGTCATCGGTGAGGTGGCAAACTGCCAAGCCCACCCCGACGCCGACACGCTTCATATCTGCGATGTCGATACCGGCGCCGAGCGCCGGCAGATCGTCTGCGGCGCGCCGAATGTCGCGGCCGGGGCGCGCGTTCCGGTGGCGACCGTGGGCGCGCGGCTACCGAACGGGATGAAAATCAAGGCGGCCAAGCTGCGCGGTGCGGCCTCGAACGGCATGCTGTGCAGCGCGGCCGAACTGGGGTTCGGCACGGATGCGGGGGGGCTGTGGCTGCTGCCGTCCGAGGCGCCGGTGGGTATGGCGCTCGCCGATTATCTGGATACGGCGGACACGATTATTGAAGTCGATCTCACGCCGAATCGCGGTGATTGCCTGAGCATGCGCGGCGTGGCGCGCGAAGTCGCGGTCGCCTTCGGGTCCGAGCTGAGCGAGCGCGAGCCGGAAGCGCCGCCAGTCCGCATCGAACAGACGCCGGACATATCGATCGAGGCCGAGGATCTCTGCGCGGCCTACGCCGGCCGTCAGGTGCGCGGTATCGACCCGAACGCCGCGGCGCCGGTCTGGATGCGCGAACGGCTACGCCGGGCCGGCATCCGGTCGATCAATCTACCGGTCGATATCGGCAATTACGTGATGCTGGAGACCGGCCAGCCGATGCACGCGTTCGACGCGGACAAACTGGTGGGCGGCATCCATGTGCGTCGGGCCGCGGCCGGCGAGCCGATCGTCACGCTCGACGGCCAGGCGGTCGAGTTGCTTGCCGATACGCTGGTCATCGCCGACGATACCGGCCCGGTAGCCATCGCCGGCATGATCGGCGGCGAGCGCACGGCGGTGGATGAAACCACGCGCAACATTCTGTTCGAGGCCGCCTGCTTCACGCCGGCCGCGGTCGCGGGGCAGGGGCGCCGTTACAAAATTCATACCGATTCGTTGCACCGCTTCGAGCGCGGCGTCGACCCGATGCTGCATGTGCGCGCGCTCGACCGCGCGAGCGCGCTGCTTATCGAATTCGGCGGCGGTCGTTGCGGCCCGGCTGTGGTGGCCGAAGGGTGGCCGGTCTGGCCAAGCGATCGCCGTATCGAACTGCGCGGCGGGCAGATCGAACGCCTGCTCGGGCAGTCGATTCCCGGCGATTTCGTCGAAGCGGCGCTCACCGGCCTCGGGGCCGGGTGCGAAAAAACCGGTGAACAGGTCTGGTGTGTCGCGCCGCCAAGCTGGCGCTACGATCTGGCGATCGAAGCCGATCTCGTCGAGGAAGTGGCCCGGGTCTACGGCTATGACCGGCTGACCGCCGACGCCGGCGGCATTGAATTGCCTCCGGCCCGCGTTGGGCATACGTTGGCCGAAGCGACGGCGCCCGGCGAGGTGCTGCGCCAGCGCGGTTATCATGAAGCGATCACCTACAGTTTTGTCGAGCCGGCGTTGCATGCCGAATTGACCGGCGCCGCAGACGCGCTTGCCCTCGATAATCCCATTTCCGATCAAATGATCGTGATGCGGCGTACGCTTTGGGCCGGCCTGCTTGGGTCCTGGGCGTATAATAGTCGCCGTCAGCAGTCCCGCGTACGTTTGTACGAGCAGGGGCTGCGCTTTTGGCCGGACGCATCCGCCGAGCATGGCATGGCGCAGGTCGACACGATCGCCGGCCTGGCCGCGGGTGCCGCTGAACCGCCGCACTGGGACGGCGTTGCCCGCGAGCTCGACTTCTTCGATCTGCTGGGCGATGTCGAAGCGCTGTTCGCGCGGGCCGGTCGGGCGCCCGTTTTGCGCGCGGAAAAACACCCGGCGCTGCATCCGGGCCGATCCGCACGGATTTATGTCGAAGATCGGGCTGTCGGCTGGATCGGCCAACTCGCGCCCGCTTTCGGGCGGCGCTACAAGGGGCAGAATCTGCCGTATCTGTTCGAGATCGATAGTGACGCGCTTGATGCGAGCCGGTTGGTGCGGTACGAGCCGCCCTCGGACCAGCCGCGGGTCGCGCGCGACCTTGCACTGGTCGTGCGCGAAGAAATTACCGTCGGAGAACTGATGGCAACAGTCAACAATTTGAACGAAGCCTTGATTCAGTCCGTGGATGTTTTCGATGTCTTTCGCGGCGGAGCGCTGGAAGCCGGGTTCAAAAGCGTTGCTTTAAGCTTGAATTTCCAAGATAAAACGAGCACGCTTGAAGATAGGACGGTTGATCGGGTCATGGTG
>NZ_DASSKM010000185.1:0-2067 GCF_035690525.1 Salinisphaera sp. | reverse complement strand
GGCGACGTCGCCGACGGCGGCTGGTATTTCGAGCTCATGCAGGACGCCACCGACGTCGGCGCGCTGCGCGACACGCTGCTGTTCGGCCGTGCCTGCCGGGACGCGGCGACGGCCGGCGAGGCCGCCTGAGATGGCGGCGGCGGTACGCACCACCTGCCCCTACTGCGGCGTGGGCTGCGGCGTGGCGGCCACGCGCGCCGGCGAGCGCGTGACGATCGCCGGCGACGACGCGCACCCCGCCAATCGCGGCCGGCTGTGCGCCAAGGGCACGGCGTTGGCCGATACCCTCGGCCTGGACGGCCGGCTGCTGCATCCGCGGGCCGGCGGCGCGCGCGTGTCGTGGAACGCCGCGCTGACAACGGTCGCCGGCGGCTTCGAACGCATCATCGCCGCGCACGGCGCCGACGCAGTCGCTTTCTATGTCTCCGGCCAGCTCCTGACCGAGGACTACTACGTCGCCAACAAGCTCATGAAGGGCTATATCGGCGGCGCCAACATCGACACCAACTCGCGGCTGTGCATGTCCTCGGCCGTGGCCGGGCATCGGCGCGCTTTCGGCGAGGACGTGGTGCCGGGCTGTTACGACGATCTCGAACGCGCCGATCTGGCGGTGCTGGTGGGCTCGAACACCGCTTGGTGCCATCCGGTCGCCTACCAACGCCTGAGCGAGGCGCAAACGGCGAATCCCGGCAAGCGCCGGGTGGTGATCGATCCGCGCCGCACGGTGACCGCCGCCGAGGCCGATCTACATCTGCCGATCGCGCCGGGCACCGACGTGGCGCTGTTCAACGGCCTGCTGGCGTATCTGGCGGACAGCGGTAGGTACGGCGATCTGCCGGGCGCGGACGCGGCCGTGACGGCGGCCCGGGCCGGCGGCGGCGGCGTGGCCGAGGTGGCGCGCATCTGCGCTATCGATGCCGATGATCTCGCCACCTTCTATCGCTGGTTCGCCGCCACCGAGGCCACCGTCATCCTGTTTTCGCAGGGCGTGAATCAGTCCTCGGCCGGCACCGACAAGGTCAACGCCATCATCAACTGCCACCTGCTGACCGGCCGCATCGGGCGGCCGGGCGCGGGGCCGTTCTCGATCACCGGCCAGCCCAACGCCATGGGCGGACGCGAAGTCGGCGGACTCGCCGACACGCTGGCCGCGCACATGGGTTTCGAGCACGCCGACGCCGTGCGGCGCTTCTGGGGCGCGCCCGCCATCGCGCGCCGGCCCGGGCTCAAGGCCGTCGAGCTGTTCGACGCGATCGAGCGCGGGCGGATCAAGGCGGTATGGATCATGGCCACCAACCCGGCGGTGAGCCTGCCGGATGCGGATCGCATGAAGCGCGCATTGGCGCGATGCGAGTTGGTGGTGGTTTCGGACTGCGTGCGCCGCGGCGATACCGCCGACCTGGCCGACGTGCTGCTGCCGGCGGCCACCTGGGGCGAAAAAGACGGCACGGTGACCAACTCCGAGCGCATGATCTCGCGCCAGCGCGCCTTCTTGCCATTGCCTGGCGAGGCCCGCCCGGACTGGTGGATCGTCTGCCAGGTGGCGCGGCGGATGGGTTTCGGCGCGGCCTTCGATTACGACGGCCCGGCCGCCATCTTCCGCGAGCACGCCCGCTTGACCGCGTTCGAGAACGACGGCCGCCGCTTGCTGAATCTGGAAGCGCTCGCCACGCTGGATGACGCCGCTTACGACCGTATGCCGCCGGTACGCTGGCCGGCCCGGCGCGGCGCATCGCCGGAGGCCGACAAACGGCTGTTCGCCGACGGCGTCTATTCCACCGCCGACGGCCGGCCGCGCCTGGTCGCGCTCACGCCGCGCGGCCCGGCCCATGCGCCGGACGCGCGCTGGCCGCTGACGCTCAACACCGGCCGGGTGCGCGACCACTGGCATACCCTGACCCGCACCGCCCGCTCGACGCGGCTATCGGCGCACACCGTCGAACCGTTCGTGGCGATTCATCCGGCCGATGCCCGGCGTTACGGCATCGACGACGGCGCGCTGGCGCGCGTGGTCTCGCGCCGGGGCGGGGTAACGCTGCGGGCGGTGGTGAGCCCCGACCAGCGGCG
>NZ_DASSKM010000184.1:0-3369 GCF_035690525.1 Salinisphaera sp. | reverse complement strand
AACCTCGTCAATGGTCTGGAGTCTTTGGGTATGGAGTCGCACGATCATGCTCCGATGATCCCAAACTCCAGACCGCCTTCAGGCTCATCTCACCCTGGAATCGCGCGCTTCGCTCAGGCTCATGTGTCATTGGACAAGGCTAGGCCTTCGCGATCGCCGTGGGGATCGGCATACTGCAGCAACTTACCGGCATCAACACGCTGCTGCAGTTCAACACCGTGATCTTCAATCAGTCCGGCCTGAGCGGTGGCGCCAGCGCGGTGCTCGGCAGCGTCACGATCGGGGCGGTGAATTTCGTCGTGACCATTATCGGCCTGGCGCTGATCGACCGGGTCGGGCGGCGCCCACTGCTGATTCTGGGAACCGCGGGTGCGACGGTCGCCCTGGCGTTTTTGGCGCTCCTCCATCTTTTGACCGCGCCGTCCGTGTTTCAGGGCTATGCCACGCTGATCGGGGTGATCGTGTTTATCATCTTCTACGCGATTGGTCCCGGCATCGTGGTCTGGCTGGCGATTTCCGAAGTGCTGCCGCTGGCGATCCGCGCCAAGGGCATGGCGATTGCCCTGTTCGCCAATTCGCTGGTCTCGGCCGCGCTCGCCGCCGTGTTTATGGATCTGGTGTCCGTGGCCGGTTACGCGGGTGCCTTCGGGCTACTGGCGGTCGCGGCCTTCCTGTATCTCCTGATCGCGCTCTTTCCGCTGCCGGAGACCAAAGGGCGTAAGCTGGAAGACATCGAATCGCACTTTCTCGGAGAACCCCGTGGCTGACGCCCAGCCGGAGGTGTCCATCGGCGTCGACGGCGGCGCGAGCAAAACGCGGGTCGTCGCGCTCGAGCCCTCGGGCCGCCTGATCGGCGAGGCGGGCGGCGCGGCGGCCACCCTCAACGGACGCGCCGATACCGCGTGGGCCACGATCGTCGAAACGATCCGCGCCATCGACGCGCTCGCCGGTCTCGATCTGCGCGCGGCGAGCGTGACGATCGGCATCGCCGGCACCGAGATCGCGTCAGCATATCGCGCCTTCGTGGCGGCCGCGCCGGCGTGCGCGGCGCTCGAGGTGGTCTCGGACGCCCATATCGCCTGTGCCGGCGCCCATGCGCTGCGCGACGGCGCGATCGTGGCGGTCGGCACCGGCGTGGTCGGTTTCTGCCGCGATGGCGGCGAGACGCTGCGCGCCGGTGGCTGGGGGTTTCCGCACGACGATCGCGGGTCCGGCGCCTGGCTCGGCATGGAGGCGGTCGGCCACGCGCTGGCCGCCGCCGACGGCCGTGCGCCGCGCGACGGCCTGGCCGACCGGCTGCTGGCCGATTTCGATGATGACGCCGGCGCGCTGGCCGACTGGGCCTGTGGCGCGCACGCCGGTGATTTCGCCGGTTACGCGCGGGCCGTAGTGGCATTGGCCGACCAGGGCGGGACCAGCGCCGATGCGCTACTCACTACGGCTGGCCAACACGTCTCTGCGGTCGCGCGCGCGCTGGTCGGCGGTCGCGCCGGTCTGGCGCTGGCGCTGACCGGCGGGCTGGCCGACACCATCGCGCCCCGGCTCGATGCGGACCTGCGCGCGCGGCTCACCCCGGCCGTTCACGACGGCGCGTACGGCGCCGCCTTGATGGCCCGCTACTCGACTCGATCCTCGGTGGAGACCGATTCATGAGCTCGATCACTCTCATGCGGCAGGAGATGCTCGAAACCCCCGAGCGTCTGGCCACACAATGGACGACCAATCGCGAAACGATCGCCGCGATCGCGGCCGATCTGGCCGCCCGTCCGAACGCGCCCTGGTGGGTCACCGCCCGCGGCAGTTCATCGCACGCCGGCGCGTTCTTCGCGGCCGCGGCGGGCTTGGGCGCCGGCCGCGTGGTCGGCGAGATTACGCCCAGCCTGTTCACCGTCTATCGCCGGCAGCCGATGCTGGCCGGCTCGGTTGTGATGGCGATATCGCAGTCGGGCGCGGGCTCGGACATCAACGCGGTGGTGGCGGCCGCCAACGCGACCGACGCGCTCACGCTCGGATTGACCAACGACCGGCAGTCCCGGCTCGCGGCGACCGTGGCGCACACCATCGATCTGGCCATGGGCCCGGAAAAGGCAGTGGCCGCGACCAAGACTTATCTCGGCACGCTGGCGGCTGCGGCACGGCTGGTGGCGACGGTGGCCGACGATCAGGAGTTGGAAGCCGCGCTGGAACGCCTCCCGGCCACGCTCGCCGATCGGCGCGACCATCAGGCCCCGCTGGACGCGGCCGCGCTCGCCGCCTTCGATTCGGCCGGTTTCGTGCTCGGGCGCGGCGTGAGCCTCGGCATCGCGCGCGAGGTCGCGCTCAAGTTCAAGGAAGTCTGTGTGACCCCGGCCGAGGCATTCTCGGCCGCCGAATTCATTCATGGCCCGCTCACGCTGGTCGGCCCCGGCACGCCGGTGCTCGTCATCTGTCTGGACGACGCGACCCGGGACGGGCTGATCGAGACCGCGCATCGCCTGGCCGAGCTGGGCGCGAACGTCACGCTGCTGGGCCCGGATTTGGACGGCGCGGCGCGCGCGGACCATCTGACTGTCGTGAGCCGGCCCGCGACCGGCAACGTCTACACCGATGCCATCGCGGTGGCCTTCGATTGCTACGGCGCGCTGGAGGCCCGGGCGGTCGCGCTCGGCTACGATCCCGACCGGCCGCCCAATGTGGCCAAGGTCACGAGCACGTACTGATGGCCCGCGCGAGCGGTGATCCGCAACACACCTGGCAGCTGCGCGGCGCCCGGGTGCATGGCGGCGCGCGTGAGGCGCGGGCGATCACCGTCGCCGGCGCGCGGATCGGCGGCGACACGCGTACGGCGCCGGCGGTCGATCTGCCGGCCGACTGGCATGTCGTGCCCGGTTTCATCGATGCCCATATCCACGGCGCGATGGGCGCGGACGTGATGGACGCCGACGCCGACGGCCTGGCTCGGATCGCGGGCTATCTGCCGGCCGAGGGCACCACCTCGTTTCTCGCCACGACGATGACGGGGCCGGTCGCGGCGATCGAGGCCGCCCTGGGCGTGGCGGCGGATTTCGCCACCGAACCCGGCATGGCCGAAATGCTCGGCATCCATTTGGAAGGCCCGTTCGTCGATCGGAACAAGGCCGGCGCCCAGCCGGTCGAGCACATCATCGCACCCGATATCGCGCTGTTCGATCGCTGGCAGGCGGCTTCGGGCCAGCGTATTCGCGTGGTCACGCTCGCGCCGGAACAGCCGGGCGGCGAAGCCTTGGTCGCGCACCTGAGCGCGCGGGGCGTGCGCGCCTCGATCGGGCACTCGGGCTGTACCGCGGCCCAGGCCGAAGCGGCGATCGCGGCGGGCGCGAACCGCGGCACGCATCTGTTCAACGCCATGGT
>NZ_DASSKM010000183.1:0-33159 GCF_035690525.1 Salinisphaera sp. | reverse complement strand
ACGCGGATCTGGTGGATATGATTGGCGGGCGCACAGTCGGGCAGGAGGATTGCTCGACCGCGATTGCCAATCTTGCATTTTTCCGGCGCGAGGCCCTGACCGAACCCTGCGCCTGTCTGGTTGAACCCAGCGTCGTTCTCGTCGTCCAGGGCGCCAAGCAAATGCTGGTCGGCAACCAGGCTTATGCGTACGATACCGAGCGTTTCCTGCTCAACTCCCTGGATCTTCCCGCCCGCTCGCAAGTTCTCGACGCCAGCCCGGACAAGCCGTGCCTGGGGCTGGTATTCAAGCTCGATCTACGCGTCATGGCGGAATTGATCTCGCAGACCACCCTGCTGCCCCCAGGCGATCGCGCCACCGAGGCGAGCGCCGCTATCGGCACGATGACCCCGGCTTTGCTGGAGCCTTTCAGTCGCTTGCTCGCCTTGCTCGACGAGCCCGCTGACATTGCGGCGCTAGCGCCATTGATCGAGCGGGAGATCCACTATCGCCTGCTGAAGAGCGATCTGGCGGCGCGCCTATGGCAGATTGCCTCGGTGGGAAGCCAGAGCCGGCGGATCGCCCGGGCCATCGATTGGTTGAAGACGAATTACACCCAACCACTGCGCACCGCCGACCTCGCGGCTCACGTGCAAATGAGCACATCGAGCCTGCATCACTACTTTCGTCAGCTCACCGCGATGAGCCCCTTGCAGTACCAGAAATGGCTGCGGCTGGGCGAAGCGAGGCGCTTGATGCTCAATGAGGGGCTGGACGCGGCGGGCGCGGCGTTTGAAGTCGGCTACGAAAGCCCCTCGCAATTCAGCCGCGAGTACAGCCGTCTTTTCGGTGCGCCGCCCAAACGCGATATTCAATGCCTGCGTCTCTCCGCCGGCGACGCCAATGTCGATCCAAAATCCGTCACGGCGTGAACGACAGGATAACGCCTAGTAGCGCGGCCGGCCCGTCAGCCGATCGCGGGCGGCCACGGCGCGGCGGGCGGCGTCCTCGCGATCCGCGCCGAGCACCGTCATGTGCCCCATTTTGCGGCCCGGGCGGGCCTCGCTCTTGCCGTACAGATGCAGCTTGAGCCCCGGATCGCTCAACGCGGCCGTCCAATCCGGCGCCCCATCGGTCCAGAGATCGCCCAGCAGATTGACCATCGCCGACGGCGCCAACCGCGCGGTATCGCCCAGCGGCAGTCCACAGACGCTGCGCAGTTGTTGCTCGAACTGGCTGGTTGTACAGGCGTCGAAGGAAAAATGACCGGAGTTGTGCGGCCGGGGCGCGAGTTCGTTCACGCGTAACGTACCGTCGCGGCCGAGGAAGAATTCCACGCAGAGCACGCCGACCACGTCCAGCGCCTCCAGCACGCCGCGGGCGATGCGGATCGCCTCGTCGGCCACCGCCGGGTCCAGCACCGCATCGGGGATCGATACATCGAGAATATGATCGCGATGCCGATTTTCGACCACACCGTAGTGGGCGAACGCGCCGTCGGCGCCGCGCGCGGCGATCACCGAGACCTCGCTTTCGAAATCGACAAAGCCCTCCAGCACGGCCTCGCCGGCGCCGATCGCCGACCATGCCGTATCGGCCTCCCCGGGCGACTTGATCACGTACTGGCCCTTGCCGTCGTAGCCGAAACCCGCGGTCTTGAGAACGCACGGCGTACCCACGCGCTCGATGGCGCCGGTCAGCGTGTCGCGATCCGGCACATGTTCGAACGGTGCGGTGGGAAAGCCGGCATCGGCGAGGAAATCCTTCTCGCGACGACGATGCTGGGCGATATGCAGCACCCGGCCGTCCGGACGCACCGGCACATGCTCGGCGGCTGCGGCCGCGGCCTCGAACGGGACATTCTCGAATTCGAAGGTGATGACATCGACGCGCGACGCGAATTCGGCGACCGCCGCGAGATCCTGATAGTCACCCACGGCCTCGCGATCGGCAACCTGGCCCGTCGGCGTATCGGCGCCCGGCGAAAAGGTATGCACGCGATAGCCCATACGACGCGCGGCGAGCGCGAGCATGCGCCCGAGCTGGCCGCTGCCCAACACGCCGACCGTGGCCCCGGGAAGGATTATCGAACGGCAACCGTTGGCTAGGGTCATGACAACGTCTCGTTATGAACCTTATCGGCTTGCGCGGCGCGGAAATCGGTGAGTGCGCGGCGCAGCGGCTCGCGCGTGGCGGCAAGCTGCGCGATCGCGAACAGGGCCGCGTTTTTGGCGCCCGAATCGCCGATGGCGAAGGTCGCCGTGGGCACGCCGCCGGGCATCTGCACGATCGACAGCAGTGAATCGAGTCCGCTCAGCGCCCGGCTCTTCACCGGCACGCCGAGCACCGGGACCAGCGTCTGCGCCGCGACCATGCCCGGCAGATGCGCGGCCCCGCCGGCGCCGGCGATGATCGCTTCCAGGCCACGCTGTTCGGCGGTGGCGGCGTATTCGCGCATCAGATCCGGCGTGCGGTGGGCCGAAACCACCCGGCATTCATGCGGGATTTCGAAACGCTCGAGCATCTCGTGCGCATGGCGCATGGTGTCCCAATCGGACGTGCTGCCCATAATTACGCCGACGAGCGGCTTGTGTTCGGCCATCGTGTCTCCTGCGGAGCACAGAAAAGCCGCCTATTCTAGCAATAACGATGCCGCGTGCCCCGTCCTACGACCAATGACGGACCACTGCGCGCTGGGGCCTGTTGCCATATGAAGCGGCAGCAGGCTCTAATCCAGAACCACCAGCCGATTCGGCAGTTCGTCGCGTTCGTGGGTTGCCGGCACGGCCTGGGCCAGGCGTGCGCCGCAGGCTTCGACGCATTCCACGAATCCGGCCTCGGTCTCGCCCGCCGATACGCGCGCGGTGAAACGCTCGATGATGGCCGACCACGCGGCATCGTCGATATGTGCCGCCACGCCGTGATCGGTGAGGATTTCGACGTAGCGCTCGGCCTCGGCGACGAAAATGAGCACGCCGGTGGCCGCCGCGGTTCGGTGCAGTCTTTGTTCCAGGAACTGGCTGCGCGCCAGGGCCGCGGCGCGCGCATGTCGAAGGCCTTTCGGCACCAGCCGCGGCGTGACGGCCGGCAGTTGGAAGATCGCGCCCAGCACCACGAATACGCCCCATTGCACGAGCAGCAGCGTGCGCACGTCGAACCACGCCGGGAAGAAAATCACCAACCCGGGTAGCACCAGAGCCACCAGCGCGGCCCAGAACAAGCCGACCCAGCGGTATTCATCGGCCTGGCGCGCCACGACCGTGACCACCTCGGCGTCGGTATCGCGCTCGATTCGGGTGACCGCTTCCGCGACTGCCTGGCGCGCGCGTTGATCGAAAACTGTCATTGTTTACCAGCCCCCTGAAGCGCCGCCACCACCGAATCCGCCGCCACCGCCGGAGAAGCCGCCGCCCATGCCGCCGCCGAATCCGCCGGCGCCGCCACCGAAGCCGCCGCCCATGGGAATGAACAGCGGCATAAAGCCCCGACGGCGACGGCGCCCGCCGTGGCCACCGCCACCGCCGCCACTGAACAGGGCGATCATTCCGAAAATGAGGACGAAGAACATCAGCGTTAAGCCGAGCGACGGACGCCGATCGGCTTGTTGATGATGCTGGATCGCCTGCGCCGCCTGGTCGATCAGTTGCGACGGCGGCTTACCGCCCAGCAGTTGGACGATGGCCGCCGTGCCTTGCAGCACGCCGGCATCGAAATTGCCTTTCTTGAACGCCGGCTCGATGACTTGGTGAATGATCACCGACGATTTGGCGTCCGTGAGCCGGCCTTCCAGACCATAGCCGACTTCGATCCGGATCGCGTGCTCTTTCTTCGCGATGATCAGCAGCGCGCCGTTGTCTTTATTCTTCTGGCCGATGCCCCAGGCCCGGCCAAGCTGATAGCCGTAGGTTTCGATCGAATGGCCGCCGAGATCGGCCAGCGTGACCACCACGACCTGGTCGCCGTTGGCCTGCTCGAGCGCCGCCAACATGCGCGTGAGCCGGGTTTCCGCGTGCGCCGAGAGCATATTTGCGTTATCGACGACGCGGCCGGTGAGCTTCGGGAAATCCGGCTTGGCGCCGGCGTTGAACGCTACCGCGATCAGCGCCAACGCGACCAGCGCCACGAACCCCCGGCGCAAACCGCGCACCATCAAAACGACACCTCGGGCGCTTGGTTCGCATTCGGCGTCGACGCCTTGAAGTTGGCGTGCGGTTTCATGTCGCTATACAGCAGCCAGTGCCAGATCCGGCCGGGGAACGTCACCAGATCGGTGTTGTACTTCTGCACCGCCTGGATGTAATCGCGGCGGGCGACCGCGATGCGGTTCTCCGTACCCTCGAGTTGCGACTGCAGCGCCAGGAAATTCTGGCTCGATTTCAGATCGGGATAACGCTCCGATACTGCAAGCAACCGGCCAAGCGCTCCGGAAAGCTGATCCTGGGCCGCCAAATAGCGCTTGAGCTTGTCGGGATCGTCGATGGTGCTGGCATCGATTTGGATCGAGGTCGCTTTGGCCCGCGCCTGGGTGACCGCGGCCAGCGTTTTCCGCTCGTGCTTGGCGTAGCCCTTCACGGTGGATACCAGATTGGGAATGAGATCGGCGCGGCGCTGATATTCGTTTTGTACCTGCGCCCAGGCCGCCTTGACGGCCTGATTGTCGCGCGGAATGGTATTCACGCCGCACCCCGCGAGCAGCGCGACCAGCGCCAGCGCGACCAGCCAGCGGGCAGCGGTAAAACGAGGCGAGGCTAGGCGAGGCGCGACGAAAGCGGGATACGAAGCAGTCATAGAGCGCGAGTGTGGGTGATCACGCGCGGATATTAAAGGCAAACCCCTATCCTGTCAGATAACCGTCGCCGCCAGCCGGTCGCACACTGGGTCGAACCTACAACGAAAGCTGCGCCGTCGTCGGCTCGCTCGTGAACGGCGTCGCCTTGGCCAGCGCCATCCAGTGGCGGGTCTCCAGCGTATAGTCGCCGATCGGCGCGGCCCGGGCGATACGAAAACCCGCGTCCGGCGCATACAGCGCCACGCCATAGGCGGCCGGGATCTCGTCCGGTTCGGCGATGCCGTCGGCGATCACCAGATAGATCGAGGCGGCCAGTTCGCGATAGCGCTCGATCTTGGCGCCGCGCAATTCGCCGAGTAGGTCCGCGCGGCGCACCTTGACCTCGTGCACCTGCGGCGCGAGATGGTCGGCGCGCAGCCCGCGCACCAAGGAAAACACGTCCGGTTTACAGGAACGCCAGCGCCCTTCGTGTTCGGTGCGGACCGACAGCTCGGTGAACACCAGCCGCCCGGCCGAAGCCAGATGACGGGCCACGGCCTCGGTCGCTTCACTGTGGGCATTGCGCGCGCGCCGATTGCGTTCGAGCCCGTCGCCCAGCGCGTTGCGGCCGGCCTCGGTCAGGGTGAAGCAGCTGGCCACGTGCGCGCCGGGCCGCTCGACGATCAGGCCCCAGCGCAACAGATCGATATCCACGTTGTCGTGACAGGCCCAGCCCTGCGAGCGCCAGTAATGGCGCAGCCGGGCCGCGTGCCCGCGCGGCAGCGGCGACGGCGCGCCGCCGGGCTGGGCACACGCGTTCATGCCCGCGCCCGGCCGGCGTCGTCGACCCGGGCCAGGCTGGCGCGAAATACCAGCCACGCCATCAGCCCGGCGAGTATATTGCCGGCCAGTGCGCCGAGCGCGGTCGTGGTCATGCTGCCGGCCAGCACGCCGACGGCCACGCACGGTAGATAGCACACGAACAGTCGCGCGCAGGAGATCAGCATGGCGCGCAACGGCCAGCCGAGCGCGTTGGATGCCGAGACCACGATCATGCAGATGCCGAGCAGCGCGTAGCTCGGCAGCATGAAGCGGATCAGTTGCGCCAGATCGTGCTGCACGGTCGGGTCGCCGGTCAGCGCGCCGGCCGCCCAGGGCGCGGCGAGCGCCATGCCGATACCGAACACGGCCTGCCAGACCAGCGCCGCCTGCAACGCGATATGAGCAAGCGCCCGGATGCGCGGCCAGTTGTTGGCGCCGTAGCAATGCCCCAGCCAGGGCGGCAGCGACATGGTCAGGCCCAGCACCACCATGAGCGACATCGTCTCAAGCCGGCTGGCCAGCCCCCAGGCGGCGACCGCCGGATCGCCCAGCCTGGCGACCAGGCCGGTGGCGATGATCGCTGCGAGCGGCGGCATGAGCTGGCTGATCATCGCCGGCCCCGCGATGCCCGCGAACGGCCGCGTCGAGCGGCGCGCTTCGGCGCCCAACCCGGACATCGACAGCCAGTCCTGGCGCGCCAGCGGCCACGCCAGAATCACCAGCCCGATGACGAACGCGATGATGGTCGCGATCGCCGCGCCCGGCAGACCAAACCCGCCGATCGGCCCCCAGCCGAAGATCAGTAGCGGGTCGAGCGCCAAATTGCACAGGCTGGTCAGCACCATGAGCATGCCCGGCAGGCGCGTGTGATTGTGCGCCCGGAACAGCGTATAGCCGAAATACAGCAGCGCCGAAAGCCAGTTGGCGACGAGCTGGATCGCCCAGTACGGCGTGATCCGCGCCATAATTTGAGGGTCCGCGCCGAGCTTCGAGAAGATCAGGCCATGGGCGAACCAGAGCACCGCCGCAAGCGCGCCGGTAATCAAACTGCCGCCGATCAGCACCAGCGACCCCAGCCGGCGCGCGCGCTCGTACTCGCCGGCGCCGATGGCGCGCGAGATGAGCGCGGCGATGGCGATGCCGAGACCGACCTGAACCCCGATCATCAGGAACGTGACCGGAAAAGTGAACGACTGGGCCGCCAGCGGCGCGGTGCCCAGGCGCGCGACGAAGGCGGCATCGACCAATTGAAAGCCGAGCAGCGAGAGCACGCCGATCGCCATCGGCCAAGTCTGCGCGAACAGTTGGCGCCGCAACGACCACAGGCTTACGCGCGAAGCGGTATCCGACACGCGGGCCTCGGAAAAACAATGAAAACAGGCCGGCATTCTACGCCACGCCGCCCAGCGCGGCGGCGTGGCGCTTAAAATGGGTGGTTTGGCTGTACCGGACCGACCCATGCCCGACGACGCCCAAACACCATGGCCGCGCGCCGTCATCTTCGATCTCGACGGCACCCTGATCGACAGCGCGCCGGATATCGCCCGCGCGGTCAACCGCGCGCTGATCGATTACCGCATCGACATCGACGCCGCCACCGCGCGCCGCTTTCTCGGCGACGGCGCGCGCAAGCTCGTCGAGCGCGTGCTCGCGGCCCACGGCATCGCTCTCGACGAAACCACCGTCGAACGGCTCACCGAGCGGTTTTCGGCCTGCTACCGGGACGAGCCCTGTCGCGACAGCGTTGTCTTCGAAGGGGCCGCGGCGGCCCTGTGCGCGCTACAGGCGCGCGGCGTGCGCCTTGCCGTCTGCACCAATAAGCCGCGGGCGATCGCCGAACGCGTGATCGCCGCACTTGATCTCGAACCGTATCTCGATGTCGTCATCGGCGCCGGACAATACGCGCTCAAACCGGACCCAGCCCCGCTTTTCGCCGCGCTGAACGCGCTGGTGTGCGGCGCCGAGGAGGCCGTCTACGTCGGCGACATGGCGGTCGATCGCCAGGCCGGTCACGCCGCGGGGCTGCCGGTGCTATTGGCCGAGTTCGGCTATGCGGCCGAACCCGCGGCCGGTCTCGGCGCCGACGGCGTGCTGGAAGACTGGCACAAGATCACGGACGCGATCGCGGCGCTTCGCGTAATAGGTTGTTTCCGCGATTGATTCGCGCGGCGCACGGGTGTAAACAAAACAGCCACGGCATTTGGGCGCGGACTGGTTTTGGCCGACACCGCATTCACCGCTCGCGATTGGCCGGCCTGGCCCAGCTATGGCTTGGTCGACGATCTGCTGCCCGTACTCCGGCGCTGGGCGACCACCGACGACGCGGCCGTGCTGGCCACGCTGGTGCATATCAGCGGCTCTTCGCCCCGGCCGCTCGGCAGTGAAATGGCGATCAGCGCGAGTGGCGAGGCCGCGGGCTACGTATCCGGCGGCTGCGTGGAAGGCGCGGTGGCGGCCCAGGCGGCATCGGTGCTCGCCAACGGCACGCCCAAGATGCTGGATTACGGCGCCGGGAGCCCCGTGCTCGATGTCCAGCTCACTTGTGGCGGGCGCATCGGCATCTTCGTGCGTCGGATCGCCGATCTCGCCGCCTGGGTCGCCGAGCACGACGCCGCTCGGCGCGCGCGCCGCGATCTGTTCGTCGATATCGATCTCGACAGCGGCGACAGCGTGCTCCATCGCGAACCGCA
This sequence comes from Salinisphaera sp., assembly GCF_035690525.1. GTDB lineage: Bacteria > Pseudomonadota > Gammaproteobacteria > Nevskiales > Salinisphaeraceae > Salinisphaera. Next base: position 24,900 of record NZ_DASSKM010000183.1, on the reverse strand, counting down.
GCGCGGTCCGCCGGCGCCGGGTTTTCGCCAGCACTACCTGCCGCCGAGCCGGCTCATGCTGGTCGGCGGCGATCCGGTGACGCTGGCGATCGGCGAGCTGGCCACCCTGCTCGGTATCGAGGTCGGCCTGCTCCGCCCTTACGGGCCGAGCGCGCCGCCGCCGGGGATCGCGCCCTGCCATTACGACACGCGCGCCCTAGCCGGCGCCCTGCCCGATCTGCCGCTGGATGCCTGGACCGCGGTCTACAGCCTGACCCACGATATGGCCGACGATCAGGCCGTGATCAGCCACGCGCTGCGCTCGCCGGCGTTTCGCGTCGGCGTGCTCGGCAGCCGACGCAAGGCCGATCAGCGGTTCGCGGAATTGCGCAAGGCCGGGTTCGAAGAGGCCGATCTGGCCCGGTTAAACCTGCCCGCGGGGATCGCCATCGGCGCGACCGGCCCGCGCGAAATCGCCTTATCGATACTGGCCGATATCACCGCGCACCGCCCGCGCCCGGTGCCGCGGGCATGAGCGTGACGGTCGTGCTCGCGGCCGGCCGGTCGCGGCGTTACGGCTGGTCGAACAAGCTGCTCGCCCGAGCCGGCGGCGAACCGCTGATCGCGATTACCGTCCGGCAAGTGCTCCGCGCGACCCGTGGCCCAGTATTGCTCGTTACCGATCATCAAGCGCCGGCCTTGCGCCGGGCGCTGAAAAGCCACGGCGTGCTCTCGAATCGGCTGCGTATCGTTTATGCCGCCGGCGCCCGCCACGACATGACGCGCTCGCGCGCTTTCGCTCTCGCCGCCGCGCCGCGTCTGGCAAGCGTGGTCCAGATTCATCTCGCGGATGTGCCCGTTTTCGATCGCCGCCTTGCGCATCGCCTATGGCGCGCGATCCACGGCGGCGCGACCGCTACGCGGCCGGTGTATCGCGGCCATCCCGGCCATCCGGTGTGTCTGTCGCGCGAGCGACTTAGCGGCCTTGTCGCCGGCAACGATCCGCAGCCGATACTGCGCTCGCTGCCGGCGACGGTTTGGCATCATATACAAGGACCGCCCGGCTGCGTGCGCGATATCGACCGCCGCCGGATGATGCGAGGTTTCAATCGCGCCGGCGCCGCAACCGGTATCGGAGGCGGCCTCCGGAGCCGTTTTTTTTTGCACTCCCGATTAAACCTTGGCGCAAAAACATTGTCATAGCGCTGGGATGCGGTTTGCCCGCCAATCGACGACAACAGACTCGGGACCCGGCAATGCACGTATTGATCATTGAAGACGATATCCCTCTTGCCACCCAAATCGGGGACACCATCGAAGCCGCCGGCGATGAGCCGGACTACGCCGACGACGAAGCGCTGGCCCTGCGCCTGTGCGAAATGAATCGTTACGATATCGTCGTAGTCGACAGCGCGTTGCCGCGCTGCGGTGTCGATGTCTTCTGCCAGCGGCTCAGACAGGCCGCGGGGCGTCCGACGCCGGTGCTCGCGCTGGCGGCCGAATCGTCGCTTCCCTGCGCGTCCGAGGAGTGCGGGCCGCACGCCTTCGCCCGGCGTACGGTGCAACCCCGTGATCTGCACCGCCAGCTGCGTGCGCTGATGACCGAATGCGGCTGCGGCTTGTCGCAGCTCAGCGCCGGTGAACTGCATATGGATCTGGAGCAAGGCAGCGTCTACTGCGGCCAAGTGCCGGTCGATCTGGCGCCGATCAGCTACCGAATCCTGGAACTGCTCGTTCGCGCCTGCCCCGGCGTGGTCACGCGCGACCAGATCGAAAAACAGATTTGGGACGGCAACCCGCCGGAATCCGATGCCGCGCTGCGCGGGCATATTCATCGACTGCGGCAACTGCTGGAACGCCCCACCGCGCGCCAGATGATTCGCACGGTGCACGGCGTGGGCTACCAGCTCGACGCCGCGCATTGACCGTTTTCGGTGGCAACAAGCGACACGACGCCGATCACGGCTGTGTCGCGCTCGAATGATCGGTTAGAATGCGCGCCATGCCGCCGTGGTGGAATTGGTAGACACGCTAGGTTTAGGTCCTAGTAGCCGAAGGGCTGTGGGGGTTCAAGTCCCTCCGGCGGCACCATGAATATCAATATATCCAGCCACTTACCTGAATATGTTGTAGTTAGTTATAAGCAAGTCCGGACGCGCTCGCCTGGACGTCCGCCCTGCTTGTCGGCGCTCTACGCCTCACCCAGAACCTCGCTCGGCACCATATGCGGATCGTCGAGTTCGGTGTTGGCGGTGTAGTCGATCGGGCAATCCACCAGCACCACGCCGCCAATCTCGAAGGCGTGCTCCAGCACTTCGGACAGAATGTTGTCTTCGGTATGCCGCAACCCGGTGGCGCCGTAGGCGCGGGCGTAGTCGACGAAGTCGGGATTACCGAACGACATGCCGAAATCGGCGAAACCGTCGCCGGCCTGTTTCCAGCGGATGAAGCCGTAGCCGTTGTCGCGCAGAAGCAGCACCACGAGATTCAATCCGAGACGAAAGGCGGTTTCCATGTCCTGGCTGTTCATCATGAACCCGCCGTCGCCGCAGATCGCCATCACGCGCCGGTCGGCGTGCACCATCTTGGCGGCCATGGCGGCCGCCAGACCCGCGCCCATGCTGGCGAGCGCGTTGTCCAACAGCACGGTGTTGTTGCTGTAAGCGGGATACATGCGCGCGAACCAGACCTTGTAGATGCCGTTGTCCAGGCTGATGATGTCGTCGCGGCCCATGATGGCCCGTACCTGCTGCACCACGCGCTGCGGCCGTGGCGGAAAACTGTATTCCGATTCGCTGACGTGCAGGCGTTCGGCCACATAGTCGTGTAGGCGGGTCATGCGCGGATTGTCGAAGCGCAGGCCATCGAGCCGGCCCGCCAGTGCGCTGAGCGTATTGGAAATATCGCCGACGACTTCATACGCCGGGCTGTAGTATTCATCCGGGTCGGCCGGCACGAAATCGATATGCAGGATGGTCTTGTCCTTGCTTTCGTTCCAGACCGAGGGTGGATATTCGACCATATCGTAGCCGAGCGTGATCACCAGATCGGCCTCGTCGATCGCCGTGTGCACGTAGTCGTGCTTGTGAATGCCCATGCCGAACAGGCTCTGCGGGTGATCGTCGGGCACCACGCCCTTGCCCATTTGGGTGCCGATCGCGTAAAGATTGAGGTTCTCGCAGAGCATGGTGAGCTGTTCGGTGATGCGCTTACGGTTGGCGCCGGCCGAGTAGACGATCACCGGCTGTTCGGCGTCGCGGATCATGCGCGCGGCCACGTCCAGCGCCTGCTCGTCGGCGTTCGGTCGGCGCAGGCTCACGCGCTTCTGCGGGCGCGCTGGTTCGATCGCCTCACCGGCGATATCCTCGGGCAATTCCAGATGCACCGCGCCCGGCCGCTCGGCCTCGGCGACCTTGAACGCGTGACGGATGCTGCGCGGGATCACGCCGCGTTTTTCCGCAGCTTGCGGCTGATGCATAGTATGGCGACCACTCACGCTTCGATTCGAAGATATGGCATTCAATACCCAAGACGCCCCCGGCGTGCACGAACAGGTGGCGAGCGAAACCCAGGGCTTCGTGTTCAATCACACGATGATCCGCGTGGTCGACCCCCAAGCCTCGCTCGCCTTCTATACCAAGGTGTTCGGCATGCGGCTGCTGCGCACCAGCGAAAATCCCGACGCCGAATTCACGCTGTATTTCCTGGCCACGACCGAGGGCGACGATGTCCCCGCGGACGATGCCCAGCGCGCCAAATACCTCGGCCGTCGGGAAGGCGTGCTCGAACTCACCCATAACTGGGGCACCGAAAACGACCCCAACGCCAGCTATCACGACGGCAACTCCGAGCCCCAGGGCTTTGGCCACATCTGTTTCACCGTGCCCGATCTGGCCGCCGCCTGCGACTGGATGGACCAGAACGACGTCACCTTCAAAAAGCGCCCCGAAGACGGCCGCATGAGCCATATCGCTTTCGTGAAGGACCCGGACGGCTACTGGATCGAGCTGGTCGAGCACGGCTGACCCCGGCCGGAGCCTGGGATTCGTCCACCGGGCGGGCCGCGGGCCCGCCTTTTTCGTGCCGTGAAGCGGCGTCGTATAGCGCTTTCGGGTGGATAGACCGGGTCATGTAACCTATGGCGCCGGCCGGCACCCGCGACGGTCAATTCAATTGCGAAACGAACATGATGAAAGTACTGGTCTGTATCAAGCGCGCGATCGATTACAACGTCCATATCCGTATCGCCGACGACGGCTCGGGCGTAATCACCGACGGCGTCAAACACAGCGTGAATCCGTTCGACGAAATCGCGCTCGAACAGGCGATTCGCTGGAAGGAGGCCGGGCGGGTCGATGAGGTGGTGGCCGTGAGCATCGGCGCCGCGTCTTGCGACGATCAACTGCGCACCGCGCTGGCCTTCGGCTGCGACCGGGCGATCCGCGTCGAACCGGGCGCCGCCGTCGCGCCGCTGACCGCGGCGCGGGTATTCGCCGCGCTGGCCGACGCCGAAGCGCCCGACATTATCCTCATGGGCAAGCAGGCGATCGACGACGACAATGGCCAAACCGGTCAGATGACAGCCGCCCTGCTCGGCTGGCCGCAAGCCACATTCGCCTCGACGATCGAACTCGGCGAAAGCGCGGCCCGGGTGACGCGCGAGATCGACAACGGCCTGGAAACGCTGGACGTCGATCTGCCGGCGGTGATCACGGCCGATCTGCGACTCAACGAGCCGCGCTATCTCAAGCTTCCCAACATCATGAAGGCGAAGAAGAAGACGATCGAGCAGTCGAGCCTGGAAGCGCTGGGCGTGACCCCCGACATCTCACTGCGCGTGACGCGCACCACGCCGCCGCGCGTACGCCGGCCGGGCATCATGGTGGACTCCCCCGAGACGCTGGTGAGCGAGCTCAAGAACAAAGGGCTGTTATGAGCACGATCCTGATCATCGCCGATCACAGCCGCGGCGCGCTGAGCGTCGCGACCCGCAAAGCCGTGCGTTGCGCCGCCGATTTTTGTGCCGACGCGGTGGACATTCTGGTGCTTGCCGAAGACGGCGCCGATGTCGCCGCCCAGGCCGCGCGTCTGGCCGGCGTGCGCCGTGTCCGGCATGTCGATCATCCGGCGCACGCCCACCCGATGGCCGCCACCGCCGCGCCGCATATCCTCGCCGCGCTCGAGGACGGCGGTTACAGCCATGTGCTGGGCACCAACACCAGCTTCGGCAAGGACGTCATGCCGCGCGTCGCCGCCCTGCTCGGCGTCGCCATGCTCACCGACCTCATGCATGTGCACGGCCGCTATCAATTCGACCGGCCCACCTATGCCGGCAATGCCGTGGACACGGTGGTCGCCCCAGAGGATCGGGTGCTGGTGGCCACGGTGCGCGCGGCTTCGTTCGAGCCGGCGGCCGAAAACGGCGCGGCCGCGATCGAGAACTTCGCCGTGGCCGCCGAACTGCCCGGGCATACGCGCTTCGTTCGCGCCGAGGAGCACGATAGCGAGCGCCCGGATCTCGGCACCGCCGCGCGCGTGGTCACCGGCGGCCGCGGCGTGGGCAGCGAACAGAACTTCGGCGTCATCTACGATTTAGCCGATCGTATCGGGGCGGCGGTCGGCGCCTCGCGGGCCGCGGTGGATGCCGGCTACGTGCCCAACGATATGCAGGTCGGCCAGACCGGCAAAATCATCGCGCCCGAGCTGTATATCTGTTTCGGCATTTCCGGCGCTATTCAACATCTGGCCGGCATCAAGGACGCCGGCACCATCGTGGCGGTCAACAAGGACGCCGACGCGCCAATCTTCGAGATCGCCGATTACGGCTTGGTCGGAGATCTTTTCGAAGTGATCCCAGCGTTGAAGCGGGCGCTATCGTAACGGTTTCGACTTGCATTGGATTTCAAAAAATTGATCGATTGCCATAAGGTAAAGCTGCGTCTGTAAATGAACGCAAACAGGCGCAAATAACATATCTCGATTTGCGTTTATTTGGCGTTTATTTGCGGACTATTTTAGTTTTTGCCATTGTTTTTTTCAGGCTAGATATTTTCAGCGCGGGTTGAAGCCTCGATCCAGCGTCTGTACCGAGACCACACGCGCGTTTTCCATGATGACTTCGCGCAGCAGCCGATTCGCGCCGAAATTGTAGATCCAGCGCTCATGATAGACGCGGTGGGCTCCGTTATTAAGAAAATAACGATGCCCGCCTTCGGTGAGGACATGCGAATACACATAGCCGCCGCTACGCTGAACCGGTTCGCCGCAGGTTTCGAGCAATTCGTATTTGGAAAGCCCGGGTAAGATCGTTGTCGGTTCGCAACTGCCGCTCGGCGGTAGTCGGCCGGCGCGGAAGCCGTAGCCGGCGGTATGGATCGACATCACCTTGCCGTTGCGAAAGACGATCTGATCCATCAACCGGCGCGGCCCGTAGTTGTAAGTCCACTCCATCATCGGCGGCACGCCGCCCGCCGGCGCATTGCCCCACCATGGATCGCGGAAACTCGGCTGGCCGCAGGCATGCAGCACGCTGACGACCGTGTCGCCGTTGGTGACCAGCCGGCCGTCGCAGCGCAACGAATCGGCGTGTGCGATCGCCGGCAGCAACATCCCGGCGAGCGCGAGCAGAAAACCGGCCGTTGTGGCCCGTCGGTTCAAGCGAGCGTATGGGTGCCGACCGGGCGCCGCCGATGTCGCGACAGCGCGCTTTCCAAGACAACAGACCCTAGCCTGGGCCGGCCACATGGTAGCGTTGGCCGTGATAGCGCAGTATCGCGCCGTCCGGCTGGATGCTCTCGACCGCCGGCCCGGCGGCCAGACGTTCGCCTTGGTGATAACGCCGGCCGTCGACCAGAATGAAGCCACGCCCGGGCACGGTGCTATAGAGCTGGCCGTTGATATTCACCCGGGGCACGTTCGACAGTTCCGACTGATCCGGCGTAACGATGTCTGCGGCGTTGCCGCCGTAGTAGGTCCGCTTCTTCGCGTCGCCGCCGTCATCGTCGATTAGCGGCGCCTTCGCGTAGGTGACCCGCCCTTGTCCGCGCGGGGCCGGCTCTTCCTCCGGCGCCGGCTCGGCCGGCTCGGCATCCTGTGCCCGGGCGGGCGGCGTGTCGATCGAGGCGATATCCGGGCTCAACTCAAAGAGCGGGTTCAAACCCGCCAGCGACGACAGCCCTATTATCGGCGCCGCCGGGGCGGGACTCGCCGGCCGGGGCCGCCAGACATAGATCGCCAGCGCGATGTTGCTCGCCACGAGAATCGCCACCAGCCAAAGCCAGGCATTACCACGCGGCGCGGCCATATCCACGCCGGGGCCGGCGGACAACACATGAATATCCTGCGCCCGGTGGGCGTAACGCTCACGCTCGGCTTTTTTCAACGCGTCGACGAGAAAGGACACTTATTTCTTTTCCGATGACTTGTCGGGTGTCAGCGACGGCGCGCCCGGCGACGGCACCGCGCCGTTCAGTATTATTTGGGTACGCGGCCCGGCGATGCCGTCGGCCTCGAGCCCGTGCGATTTCTGAAAAGCCCGGAGCCGTTCGCCCAAAGCCCGGTCGTACACCGGGGACGGCTTGCCGACCTGTTGGTCCGGATTTTTGCCCTCGATCCGCATCAGCCGCTTGCGTAGCCAGACTACGGCGCTGCCGATCGAGCCGGGTTGTATGAGCTTGACGCCGGCATCCGAGCGCCAAATCATCTTGAAGCGCCCGGTCCACAAATCGAGCAGACGTTGTTGGTCGACCTTGCGCGCGCCGTCGCCGCCGATCAGGGTTACCGTGCCGTCGTCGTTGATGGCGTCGAGCAGCACCGTCTGGTGATGGTCGTCGTGCTCGAGAACCAGTAGCGCCGGCCGGTTATAGCGCTTGATCGTGGTGAAATCGCCGCTGTCGTCGAGACAGCGCATATCGCCCACGTGCAAACTCGCGCAGCCGCTGCGGACCTGTGCTCCGAACACGCCCCAGAGCCGTAACAGCTGGCTCATGTCGGCATCGCCCTTGGGCAGGGTGTGCGTATCCTGGTTCGGCTTCGCCTCGGCCTTGCCGCTCGGTTGGGCCGGGTTTTGATCCTTGGCGGACGATGCGTCGGACGGCTTCGTATCGGCTTCGGCCGGCGCATCGCCGGAGGATTCCGCCTTCGAGCCAGCGGACGCCGGCTCGTCATTCCCGGTTTTCGAATCGGCGCGCTCGGGCTCGGGCTTGCCGTCCTTCGACTCGCTGTCGCCGGTGTCCGCGGACGCAACGATCACGCTGTCGGCTTGCTTGTCGTCTGCGGCAGCGTCGGTCTCATCCGTGGCCGCGTCATGCTCGGTTTTGGCGGCGCCGGCCTGTGCGATCATCTGGTCATTGGTCTGGCCATTGGTTTGGCTGTTGACCTGGCCGTTGGTTTGGCCATCGCCGGACCCATGAATCCATTCGGCCGCACGGGTGAACGGAATCCCCGGCAGCCAGGCCAACGCGACCACAATAGCGCTGATCGCCACCGCGGCGGCCGGCAGCGCGAGCCGCCACCGGCGCGAGCGCGTCCGGCGTGACCGGCCCGGAAGCGTTTCGGCCGCGGCCCGCAGTACGGTCCACGGGCCGACGTAGGCGCGGCCGTGGGCGTAGACGCCCATCAAGGCGCGCTCGCAAACCATGTTGATCAGCCGCGGCACCCCGCGCGTGAGCCCTTGCAGCACCATGATCGCCGAACGTGAGAACAGATGCTGCGGCCCGCCGGCGCGTTCCAGGCGGTGCCGGACATAGGCCCGGGTCTCGGCCAGGCCGAGCGCGCGCAGCCGAAAGCGCACGGTGATGCGCTGGGCAAGCTGGCGCAGATCGTGGCGCGCGAGCACGTCTTCGAGCTCCGGCTGGCCGACCAGAATCACGCGCAGCAGCTTGTCCTTGTGTGTTTCCAGATTGGTGAGCAGCCGTAGCTGCTCGAGCACCTCGCGCGAGAGATTCTGTGCCTCGTCGAGGATCAACACCGTGCGCCGATTGGCCGCATGCGCTTCCAGCAGATGGGCGTTGAGCCGATCGACCAGCGCTTTGAGCGTGGTGTCGCGCCCGGCGTCGTAAGCCACGCCGAGTTCGTCGCAGATGGTGCCCACGAACTCGGTCACGCCGAGATGCGGATTCCAGCACAGCGCGATGTCCAGATTCGGTGTATCGTTCTCGACCAAGGCGCGGATCAGCGTGGTCTTGCCGGTGCCGACCTCGCCGATGAGCGCAACGAAACCGCCCTGTTCTCCTGCGCCGTAAAGCAGGTGTCCCAGGGCTTCGCGGTGACTGTGGCCCAGATACAGAAAAGCCGGGTCCGGCGTCGCCGCGAACGGATAGCTGTCGAAGCCGAAATACCGCAGATACATCGAATCAGCGTGGCGGCAAACAAGGCGCTAGTCTACCGCGCGCGGAGTCAAGTACAAACTCCACTAATTTCCGTGTAACGCGGCCGTCGCTCCATTGGGTAGACTTTCGCCATGGCTATGGAACTTTCGCGCGATGCGCGTCGCTGGGCGATGCGGGCCCCCGATATCGCCAATCTCATCCTCGTCGCGCTGATCGCGCTGGCCGTGGCCCGCCTGTTCTGGCTGGTCTGGCCGGAACCGGCGGCCCGGGCCGTCGCGCCCAGCGGCGGCGGTAGCAGCCGGGCGGCGTCGAGTCCGAACATCGACATCGACGCCATTGCCGGCGCTCATCTGTTCGGCGAACCGAAGGCCGAGGATGCGGCGGCCAAACGCGAGAAGCAGATCAAGGCTCCGGAAACCCATCTGAATCTGGAGCTTACCGGTATCGTTTCCGACAGCCGCGACCAACGGTCGCGGGCGCTGATCAAGGACCCCAAGGGCAAGCAGCACAGTTACCGGGTCGGCCAGCAGATCATCTCCGGCGTGAAGCTGTACGCCGTCTATGCCGACCGGGTGATCCTCGATCGCAGCGGCCATTACGAAACGCTTACGCTGGAAAGCATCAAGAAGGTACGCTCGATGAGCGGCATCAAGCGCAGCACCGGCGCGACGGCTGCGGCCACCGCCGGTTCGTCGCACTCGGGCACCGGCGATCAGGCTACGCGTACGGTGGCGGGCGATGTCGCCGATCGCATCGGTACGATTCGCAAGAAGATCCTGGCGGATCCGGCGACCGCGTCGCACTACATACGCTTGCGGCCGGCTCGTCAAAACGGCAATCTCGTGGGCTACCGGATTTATCCGGGGGCAGATAAATCCCTGTTTAAAAAAGCAGGGCTTCAAAGTGGGGAACTCGTGACGGCAATCAACGGCAAGCCGCTGGACAATCCGGCGGCCTCATTGAGGCTGCTCGGCAGCCTCGCGCACGCATCGAGCGCGACGATCACGCTGCAGCGCGACGGTCAGACCCATACCGTGCGGATCGACCTGCAATGACATGGCTGTATCGTTTGACCGGAGCGGCCATGTGCGCCGCCGTCCTCTGCGCGCCCGCCGCCGCGCTCGCCCAGAACAACACGTCGACCGGCATTACGCGCAGCGGCAGCGGCGGGACGTTCACGCTGAATCTCAAGGGCGCCGACATCACCACGCTGATCGCCACGGTCAGCGAGGTCACCGGGCGCAATTTCGTGGTCGACCCCCGCGTCAAGGGCGACGTGACGGTGCTGTCCAGCGAGCCGATGACGTCGTCCGAGCTGTACCAGACCTTTCTTTCGGTGCTCGACGTACACGGCTTCGCTGCGGTGCGCTCGGGCGAGGTGATCAAGATCATCCCGCAGATCAACGCCAAGCAGGACGGCGGCTTCGGCGGCTCGGGCCGGGTGAGGAACGAGAACATCATCACCAGGGTGCTCCACGTCAACAACGTGCCGGCCGATCAACTGGTGCCGATTCTGCGCCCGCTGGTGCCGCAGTACGGGCATCTGGCGGCTTACTCGGCTTCCAATTCGCTGGTTATTTCCGATCGTAAAGCCAACGTCGAGCGCTTGACCCGGATCGTGCAGCGCATCGACGCCAACGGCACTTCCAGCGTCGTGCAGATCCATCTCGACAACGCCAACGCTTCCGACGTGGCCGACGCCATCAACAAACTTCAGGGCGGCACCAAGAAGAATTCGGCCAGCAATATCGTGCCGCTGGATCGCACCAACAGCGTGCTCATCAGTGGCAATGCGCGCGAGCGCCGCAAGTTGCGCGACATCATCGCCAACATGGACACCAAATCGAAGGAGTCCGGCGACACGGCAGTCATCTATCTCAATTACGCCGATGCCGAAACCCTGGCACCGGTGCTTCAGGCCTTCGCGACCGGCCGGAGTTATTCGTCGGGCGGCTCGCGCCGCGGTTTGAGCGGTCTGGGCGGTTTCGACGACAACGACAACGGCGGCTTCGGCGGTTTCGGTAACAACAGCGGCTTTGGCAACGGCGGTTTCGGTGGCAACCGCAGCGGCCTCAGCCGCCGGGTGTCCAGCTCCGGCGGCGCACAAAGCATCTCGGGGAAGAACGAGAACGGCATTGCGGTGATCGCCGAAGCCGGCGCGAATGCGCTGATCATTCACGCTCCGCCCGACAAGATGAGCAAGATCAAGAACATCATCTCCAAGCTGGATATCCGGCGCGGTCAGGTATTGGTCGAGGGCATCATCGCCGAGATCGGTATTCAGCAAACGCGCGATCTGGGGATCAATCTGGCGGTGCTGAAAAACGGCGGGCCGGCGGCGGCCAGCGTACTCGATGCCGATACGTTTCAATCGGTGCAACGCCTGGCCGCCAACGGCACGCCGCTGAATTTGATTCAGCGCGGCCTGAACGTGGCCATCGGCAATACCAGCGGCGACGTGAACTTCGCGCTGCTGGTCAACGCCCTGTCCAACAACGTCGATACCAATGTGCTGTCGACGCCCTCGCTGATCACGCGCGATAACGAGGAAGCCATGATCACGGTGGGCCAGAAAGTACCGTTTGTCACCGGGAGCTACACGACCGGTACGACCGGCGGCGTCGGCACCAACCCGTTTCAGACCATCGACCGCGAAACCGTCGGCCTACAGCTGGCATTCGTGCCCCAGATCAGCGCCGGGGATACCATCCAGCTTACGATCGATGAAGAGGTCTCGAGCATCGCGCCCAGCGCGCAACAATCCAGCCGGGCCGGTCTGATCACCAACAGCCGGACGCTGCAGACCGCCGTCGAAGTGCAGAACGGCAACATACTGGTGCTGGGCGGGCTGATCGATAACAACCTCAGTGTCACCCACAACCAGGTTCCGGTGCTCGGCGATATTCCGATTATCGGCGCCCTGTTCCGCTATAACAGCGTAGACCGCACCAAGCGCAATCTTCTGAACTTCATCCGGCCCACTATTCTGCGCGGCGACGGCGAGGCCAGCCGCTACAGCGCCGAGAAATACAAATACTTGCGCTCTCTTCAAAAGAAGCAATCGCGCAAGCGTATTCCGCTGATGGGCAATGAGAAGCGGCCGATGTTGCCGGATATCAACCATTTTAAAGGCGGGGCGAATGCCGCGACGCGCAGCGGCGGCGACCAGCCGGCCGCGCCATCCGATCAACCTTCAGGCAAGCGCCGTGGAGACCAGTTTTAGCTTCGGTCGCGCAGCCGGCCGTAGGAGGCAAAGGCATGAGTGAGCACGCTGAAGAACTCGGGCTCGAGCCGATCGGCGACGAAGCGGTAATCGCCGAGCGCCCCGCCGCCGACGCGGCGATCGAGCGTCTTTCGTTCGCGTTCGCCAAACGGCACGGTCTGATTCTGGGCGACCGGGATGAATCGGCGGTACGGGTCATCGCCCGGCGGCCGGTCAACGCCGGCGCGCTACTGGAGGTCCGCCGTCATAGCCGCCGGCGGCTGATGGTAGAAACCGTGGCCGCCGAGGCGTTCGACGCGATGCTCCAGAACGACTACGAGAATCGCGACAACGAATCCAGCCAGATCGTCGAGGGCATGGACGACGACATCGACCTCTCGGACGCCGCCCGCGCCCTGTCCGAACCGGCCGATCTGCTGGAATCCTCCGACGACGCGCCGATCATCCGGCTGATCAACGCCTTGCTGACCGAGGCGATCAAGGAAAATGCCTCGGATATTCATATCGAACCGTTCGAGGCCCGGCTGACCGTGCGTTTTCGGGTCGACGGCGTCCTGCGCGAAGTGCTCAACCCGCCCCGTCAACTCGCCGCCAGGCTGATCTCGCGGGTCAAGGTCATGGCCAAGCTCGATATCGCGGAAAAGCGCATTCCCCAGGATGGGCGTATTTCGGTACGCATCGCCGGGCGCCCGGTGGATGTGCGTGTATCAACGATCCCGTCGGGCACCGGCGAGCGCGTGGTCATGCGCCTGCTGGACAAACAGGCCGGTCGGCTCGATTTGCCCCAGCTCGGCATGCCGGCGGACACGCTCACCGCGATCGACGCGCTGGTGCACAAGCCGCACGGCATCGTCCTGGTCACCGGCCCCACCGGCTCGGGCAAGACCACCACGCTGTATGCCGGCATCACCCGTATCAACGACCGTACCCGCAACATCATGACGGTCGAGGACCCGATCGAGTACTACCTCGACGGCATCGGCCAGACCCAGGTCAATTCCAAGGTCGATATGAGTTTCGCCCGCGGTCTGCGGGCGATTCTGCGCCAGGACCCGGACGTGGTCATGATCGGCGAAATCCGCGATCTGGAAACCGCCGAAATCGCGGTTCAGGCCTCGCTGACCGGCCACTTGGTGCTCTCGACGTTGCATACCAATACGGCGGTCGGCGCGATCGCGCGTCTGCGCGATATGGGCGTCGAGCCGTTTTTGTTGTCGTCCTCGCTGATCGGCATCATGGCCCAGCGCCTGGTGCGCACGCTGTGTCCCGACTGCAAGCAGCCCTATACCGCCGATGCGCGCGAATGCGAACTCCTCGAGGCCGACCCGGACCACCCGCCGACCCTGCACAAACCGGCCGGCTGCGAGCAGTGCAACCATTCGGGCTTCCGCGGCCGCACCGGCATCTATGAGCTGGTGGTCATCGACGACGAACTGCGCCAGATGATTCACGAGCAGGCCGCCGAATACGCGCTCGAGGCTCAGGCCCGCAAGACCACGCCGAGCATTCGCGCCGACGGCCGCGCCAACGTGCTGGCCGGGCGTACCACGCTCGAGGAAGTCCTGCGCGTGACGCGCGAAGGCTAACCAATCGATGGGGGCTTTCGAATACACCGCGCTCGACGCCCGAGGCCGCCGCAAGAAAGGCGTGCTCGAAGGAGATGCGGCACGCGCGATCCGCAGCCAGCTGCGCGAGCGTGGGCTGACGCCGATCGAGGTCAACGAGGTCGCCGAACGCGCCACCGGCGCCGCCGGTCGCTCGCTGTCGTCCTTTGCGCGCGGCATGAGCGTGACCGAGCTGGCGCTGTTCACTCGCCAACTCGCCACCCTGGCCCACGCCGGCCTGCCGATGGAGGAAGCGCTCAAGGCGGTCGCCGAACAGACCGAGAACGAGCGGGTGCAAAAAATCATCGTGGGCGTACGCTCCGAGGTGGTCGAAGGCAATACCTTTGCCGACGCGCTGGCCGATTTTCCCAAGAGTTTCAGCCCGCTGTACCAGGCCACGGCGGCCGCCGGCGAGCAGTCCGGCCATATCGACGAGGTCTTGAACGGCCTGGCCGACTATGTCGAGGAACAGCAGGCGCTGCGCCAGAAGATTCTCGCGGCGCTCATCTATCCGGCATTTCTCGTCGTCGTTTCGATCGCGATCGTGATCGCCTTGCTGGCCACGGTCGTGCCCAAGCTCGTACACGTATTCAACAGCGTGCATGCCGATTTGCCGGCGCTGACCGTGGCCCTGATCGCGAGCAGCGGTTTCCTGCGCGCTTGGGGCTGGCTGCTCGCCCTGGTGCTGGCCGCCGCCATCGTCGCCTTCATCTATGGGCTGCGGCGGCCGGCGTTCAAAAGGCGCGTTCATTCCTTTGTGCTGCGTATCCCGCTGATCGGCCGTTTCGTGCGCTCGGTCAACACCGCCCGCTTCACCCGCACCCTGGCGATTCTCACCGGCAGCGGCGTACCGGCGTTGGATGCGATGACCATCGGCGCGGATGTGGTCACCAACGTACCGATGCGCGAGGCGATCAAGCGCGCGGCGACCCGGGTGCGCGAAGGTGACGCCATCCACCGAGCGCTACAGCGCGAACAGCTGTTCCCCGCGATCACGCTGCATATGATCGCCAACGGCGAGATGTCCGGCGCGCTCGATACGATGCTCGGCCGAGCGGCGGATCATCAGGATCGCGAGGTCGAGACCATCCGCGAAGGCGTAATGGGCATCCTCGGCCCGGCGGTGATCCTCGCCATGGGCGGAATCGTACTTATGATCGTGCTGGCGGTGCTGCTGCCGGTGTTCCATCTCAACGACTTGGTCAAATAATGACGGCCGGTCCGGTTTCATCGCATTCCGCGAGGAGTTTCGATATGCAATCCTGCGATTTATCGCCTAGGGCGCGTCGGCGCAGCCAGAGCGGCTTCACGCTGATCGAGATCATGGTCGTGGTCGTGATCCTGGGTATCCTCGCCGCCATCGTCGTGCCCAACATCATCGACCGCCCGGACGCCGCCCGCGAAGCCAAGGCGCGCCAGGATATCCGGGCTATCGGCTCGGCGCTCAAGCTGTACCGGCTCGACAATTATCGCTATCCGACCACCGAACAGGGGCTGGCGGCGCTGGTGAACAAACCGGGCAGTGAACCGACGCCGCGCAACTGGAAGTCCGGCGGCTATCTCGACCGCCTGCCGACCGACCCCTGGGGCCACGTCTATCATTACCGCAACCCCGGTCAGCACGGGCCGATCGATATTTACACGCTCGGCCGCGACAATCAGGAAGGCGGTGACGGTCCGGATGCCGATATCGGCAACTGGACGCTCAACAACAATGCCTGAGCCCGATCGCCCCGCGCCGACGTGAGATCGCTTCGTACCCGCGAGACCGGCTTTACGCTGATCGAGCTTCTGGTCGTTCTGGTCATCATCGGCGTGGTGGTGACTTTCGCCACGCTGTCGCTCAACCCGACCGGGCCGGGCGACCGGTTGGACACCGCGGCGCGGCGTCTTCTCGCGCTGACGCAGGACGCCGCGGACGAGGCGATCCTGTCCGGGCAGACGATCGGCTTACAGTTGGGCGATCATGGCTATCGCTTTATCCGGCTGAGCGATCGCGGCTGGCAGGTCATTTCTGCCGCCGACTCGCCGCTGCGCCCCAGGCGGCTCGACGACGATATCCATCTCGATCGCGTCAACAGCCGGGGCGAACGCGATCGGCACAGCCGTCAGGTCGATACGCTCATGCTGCCCGTTTCGCCGATCGCCGGCCGTCAGCCGGGTGAATCGCCGGTGCAGGATAACCGCGACGCCGCCGATCAGCAGCTCGCCATGCCGGCCGCGCTGTTCCTGTCGAGCGGCGAGTTGCTGCCCTTCACTTTGGAGCTGTCGGCCGAGGGCGTGGATCGGCGCTACCGGATCAGCGGCGCGCCCAACGGTGAGATCGCGCTCAAACCGGTGGACCGATGACGACGCACGCGCGCGGTTTCACCCTGGTCGAAGTGCTGATCGCACTGGCCGTGGTCGCCATCGCCCTGGTCGCATTCGTATCGGCCGGCGCCCAGAACGCCGATTACGCGACCTATATCCAACAGCGCACGATCGCGCAGATCGTCGCCCGCAATCGGCTAGTCGAATACCAGACCGCGGCCAACTGGCCGGACACCGGCAAGCGCGAGGACGACGTAACCATGGCCGGCCGGCATTGGCACTGGGAGGCCGACATCCAGAGCACGGCGGACGCCAGTGTGCGGCGTGTCGATGTCCGCGTGTATTCGGTCGATCCCGACAGCCACCAACCGGATCAGGATTCGATCGCGCTGCTGAGCGGCTTTCTCACCCAGCACGAGCAGCCGGAAAAGAACGCGCCCGCCGGCGGCGCCTTGGACAACGGTTCGTGACCGGCCCAGTTCGACGATACGAGGCGCGACAGCGCGGTTTCACGCTCATCGAGCTGCTGGTGGCGATGGCGGTGTTCGCGGTGATGGCGGCGATCGCCTACGGCGGGCTCGTATCGGTGATCGATACGCGTGACTCGATCGATGCCGCGCTGGATCGCAGCAAGATGCTGCAAATGGCGACTTGGCGTCTGCAACAGGATATCGAGCAGGTGGTGGACCGGCCGGTCCGTAATCGATTTGGCGACGCCGAGCCGGCAGTGATAGGCAGCCCCGTCACCGGGCTGACCCTCACCCGCGACGGCTGGTCGAATCCGCTCGGTGAGCCCCGCTCCACCTTGCAGCGCGTGCATTACCAGATCGGCCCGGACGGTCATTTGCTGCGGTCGTACTACCGCGTGCTCGATCAGGCGCAGGACAGCGATCCGGTCAGTGTCGCTCTGCTGGACGGCGTGTCCCAGATCGAATGGCGGTTTCTCGACAAGAACGGGCAGTGGCGTGATCGCTGGCCGCCGGAAAACACCGGCGCCGTCTCGAGCCTGTCGAGCCAAGCTTCGCAGCCGCCGCCGATAGCCATCGAACTGCGCCTGGACACCCGCTCGTGGGGCCGCCTGCGTCTGTTGTTCGCCATGCCCGGAGCCCATCTGTGAGCGCGCGGCGTCGACAGCGCGGCGTGGCTCTGCTCACGGCCATGTTGATCGTCGCGCTGGCCACGGTCATCTGCACGGCGATGATCTCGCGTATGACGCTCGCCATGCATCGCTCGGGCAACATCTGGAACGCCGAGCAGGCCTGGTGGTACGGCGTCGGCATCGAGAACTGGCTGGGCACCAAGCTGCGCGAGGACGCCCAACACTCCAAGATCGATTCGCTGCAAGAACTCTGGGCCCGGCCGGTCGACTATCTGCCGATCGACGGCGGCTCGATCAGCGGTCGCATTGTCGATCTCCAGGGGCGCTTCAATCTCAATAACCTGGTGCTCGGCAATCCCGAAACCTCGGCGGCCCAGCTGGTACGGCTGATCCAGGCAGTTTCCGACACCGACGAAATCACTGCCCGCACCATCGCCCAGGCGGCGCACGACTGGATCGATTCCGATATCACCCCGTTACGTCCGTACGGGGCGGAAGACAACTATTATCTGGGCTTGACCCCCGCCTATCGCACCGGCAACACACTGATGGTAAGCCCCAGCGAGCTGCGCGCAGTGCGCGGCATGACGCCGGCGCTCTATCGCCGGCTCGTGCCGTATATCTGCGCCCTACCGACCGCCACCGCCATCAACGTGGACACTGCGCCGGCGCCGGTGCTGCAATCGATCGCCGATCTGCCGCAGGGGACCGGCCAGGAGCTTGCGACGATGCGCCGGGACTCGCCCTGGGAATCGGTGGAGGAGTTCAAGGGCGCCGATCCGCTGGCCGGGCAAGACCTCAAGAACGTATCGCTGTCGGTGGCGACCCAATACTTTCTTTTGGCGGGCCGGATCAAGGTCGGCAACAGCGACACCCAGTTCTATAGCGTGCTCAACCGCGACAGCGAAGGCGCGGTGACGGTCGTCCGTCAGGCGACCCAGGCTTTTTGACCTAGGCTTTTTAGGAATATCGATGTTCGTATTTACGCCGTATCACGGCTCACCGCGCGCCGGGACTACGTTAGACTGCCCGATCGGTAGGGCGCGCCGCGGGGCAAACCGGCGCATGGATTGGGGAAGCTGACGTGGCCCGACGGCTGGCGTTGTATTTCGATGGTGAACGGGCGGCCTGGCTCGACTACGAGCGGCGGCTGGCGCGTGGCACGCTGGACGAGTTCGCGGCCGCGATCGACCGCGAGGATGCCGAGATCTCGGTGGTCATCCCCGGTGAGGACGTACTGCTCACGCGTGCCCCGTTACCGCCCATCCGGGCGGCGTCGCGACGGCTTCAGGCCGCGCGCTACGCACTCGAGGACCGGCTCGCCGGCCGGGTCGAACAGCTGCATTTCGCGCTGGCCGGCGCGCCCGATCGCGACGGCGAGACGCCGGTCGCGGTGATCGATCTCGAACGCATGACCGCGCTGTGCGACGCGCTCCACGCGGCCGGTATCGAGGCCACGCGCATCCTGCCGGATTATATGGCGCTCGGCGCCGCCGACGCCGGGCGCTGGCAGATGGCGATGATCGGCGAGCGCGTGCTGGTACGCACCGGCCCGGCCGCCGGGTTCGCCTGCGAAACCGATCTATGGCCGATTCTCGCGCCCTCGTTGGAACCGCCGCCGGCGGCCACCGTGCGCGCCCGCGACGAGGCCCGCGCGCACGCCTTACTCGCTAACGACTGGGGCGAAAATAGCGAAACGCCGACCGAAACGCCGACAATAGATTTCGTCTCCTATACGCACGACGACGCGCTGATCGCGGCCCTGCTCGCCGAGCCGGAGGCGCTGCGTTCCGGGCTCAATTTGCGTCAGGGCGCGTTTGCCCGCCGCTCTCAGTTCCAGTCGCAGTGGCGCCCGTTGCTGCTCACCGGCATTCTGGCCGCGATCTGGCTGGTGGTGGCGATGGTGGCCCGCGGGGTGGAAACCTGGCAGCTCGACCAGCACGCCGATGCGCTGCATCAGCAGACGCTCGCCGCTTTCCACGACGCGTTTCCCGAGGTCCAGACCATCAACGATCTGCGCGTGCAGGCCGAGCAAGGCATCCGCGGGCTGCGCGGCAGCGGCGGCGGCGGCCTGTTTCCGCTGGTTCAGGCGGTGGCGGCGGTTACCGGCCAAACCGACGATCTTCAGCTCCAGTCGATGCAGTATCGCCGCGGCGAACTCAGCCTGAGCCTCGAAGGCGAGGACGTGCAATCGGTCGAGACGCTACGCGCCGGCTTTGCCCAGCGCGACCGGATCCAGCTGTCGGTGGAAAGTGCGGATGCCAGTTCGTCGGGCGTTCAGATCCGGGCGACGGTCAGCCGGGGGAGCGGCTCATGAACGCGCTCAAGGACTGGTTTTACAGCCTGGTCCCGCGCGAGCGGGCGATGGTGTCCGTGGCGGCCGTGGTGGTGGCGATCGCGGTCTTCTACTACGGTCTGTGGCAGCCGTTGAACAGCGCGCTGGCGAATGCGCGCGAACAGGTGAGCGCGGAATCCAATCAGGCGCGCTGGATGCTCGGAATCCGCGACGAAGCCCAGTTGCTGCGTTCGTCGTCGCAGCGCCAGGAGCCGAAGGGTCAGGATCAATCGCTGCTATCCATCGTCGACACCACCAGCCGGGCCAACAACCTCGGCGATGCGGTCAGCCATATCCAGCCGCAGAACGACGATGAGGCCACGGTCACGCTCGACAAGGCCAACTTCAACCGCGTGCTGTTCTGGCTCAGGACATTGCAGCGCGACTACGGCGTGATAGCGACCGAGGCCACCATCTCGCGCGTCGAAGACGCGCCCGGCCGGGTCGAGGCCCGGTTCACGCTGGTTCGGGGCGGCTCGTGATGAGCTGGCGGATCGTGCGCTTTGTGGTCGTCGGGCTGGTCGCCTTCGTCGTGGGCCTGATCACTTATCTGCCGGCCTCGCTGGTCGCGGGCTGGGTCGCCGGCGACACGCCGGTGCGCCTGGCCGGCGTATCCGGCACGCTGCTAAACGGTCGGGCGGCCTATGCGTCACTGCCGCACGGCGCGCTCGACAACGTGCGCTGGCATGTGCACCCCGCGGCATTGCTCACCGGCAGCGTGGCGGCCGACATCCGCGTCGACAGCGATCTCGGCCGCGTCCGCGCCAAGGTCCGACGCAGCCTGTTCGGCCACAACACCCTCGAGGATATCCACGGCGAGGCCACCATCGGCTGGTTGGCGAAACTGGCCGGCTACACCTTCGTGCCAGTATCGGGGCGCATCCGGCTCGATCTGGATCGACTGGCGTTCGACGACGACCTGCACATCGACGCCCTGTCCGGCACCTTGCAACTCACCAACAGTCGGTGGGAATTGTTCAATCCGCCGCTCGAACTCGGGCGCTTCAAGGCCGAACTGAGCCGCGGCGATACCGGCGTGGCGTTACGAATCGTCGACAGCCAGGGCGCGCTGGCGCTGACCGGCAGCGTCAAGCTCTCCGACAACCAGCACTACGATCTGAACGTCAAGCTACGCGCACGCGCCGGCGCCGACGCGCGGCTCGAACAGATCCTACAACATCTCGGCGAACCCGACAGCGAGGGTTGGTACCATGTACGCGAGCGGGGTTCGCTGTAGGCGACGCCCGGAGCCGGCTCAGCCCGCCGCGCTCATCGAGGTTGGGGCCGCGGTGCTCTCGTCCTCACGGTACAGATAATCACGCGTGACCGGTACGATATCGTTACGGTGCGCGAGCTGGATGTGAAAGACGACCAGTTCTCCGTAGCGGAAGATCGCCTCGCAGCCGAGCAGATAGAACTCCCACATACGGCAGAATCGCTCGCCGAGCCGTTCGCGGAACTCGTCGCGCTGGGCCTGGAAGCGCTCGTTCCATGTCGCCAGCGTGCGGGCGTAATGCAGCCGCCAGACTTCCAGATCGGTCAGCGACATGCCCGTTTTCTCTATACGCGGCGCTATGTCCGACAGCGACGGGACATAGCCGCCGGGGAAGATATATTTCTGGATCCAGGTCCGGCTGTCCCGGGGCGGCACGCCGTTGCGGCCGATGGTGTGGATCAGACTGCGGCCGTCCGACTTGAGCAGCCGCGCCACTTGGTTAAAGAACGTCTGGTGCTGGGGCCGGCCGACATGCTCGAACATGCCCACGGACACGATCGCGTCGTAGGCCCCCCGGTGCTCGCGATAGTCTTCTTTGAGAATGGTCACCCGTTGGGCCAGACCAAGCGCTTCGGCGCGCTTTCTCGCGTGATCGTACTGATCGTTGGACAAGGTCAGCCCGACCACGTCCACATCGTATTCGCGCGCCAGGAACAGCGCCATGCCGCCCCAGCCACAGCCGATGTCGAGCACCTTGTCGCCGGGCTTGAGCAACAGCTTGCGGCCGATATGCGCCAGCTTGGCGCGCTGGGCCTCGTCCAGCGTCATGTCCGGACGCTCGAAGTAGGCGCAGGAGTACTGCATCTCCTCGTCCAGGAAGCGCTGGAAGAGCTCGTTGTCGATATCGTAATGGTGCTGGACGTTGCGCTCGGAGCGCATCCGATTGTTCATCTCCGACACGCCGCGGAACGTGCGTCGCGCCAGGTCCGTGAGCCGGTTCGAGCCGAAGTTCTTCGCATTGACGAAATACAGATGGAAAATCGCCTGTAGCCCGCCTTCGCCCGGCCACCAGTCGCCGTCCATATACGCTTCGCCGAAGGCCATTTCCGGATCGGCGAGCAGCCGTGCGACGACTTTGCGATTGCGCAGATGCACATGAGCGACCGGCTCGCCGGAACCATAGCGCGTCTCGGTACCGTTGGCGTGGTGCATCACCAGCGTGCCCTGGCTGATGAAACGCTCGAACAAACTACTCTTCACAACCCGTCCTCTGGCCCGGCTACAGCCGCCCGAACCCGTCGATTCAATTTTTTATAAAATACAATGCGCGCGGCTTGGGTGTACAGTACAGCAGGCTTGTCGACCCGGCCGCGCGGTGCATTTGGCGATGACCGGGCAAGCCGGTAATCTCGACCTATTCCGCCATCTTACCCGAGCATGACCGTCGAGACAGCCCGCGCGCTCTGGCTCCGGCCGCCGCGCCATGCCGAATTAAAGAACGAAACCCTGCCGCCGCCGGGCGCGAACGATCTGGTCATTCGCACCTGTTATTCGGCGGTCAGCCGCGGCACCGAGACCCTGGTGTATGACGGCGCGGTTCCCGACAGCGAATACACGCGCATGCGCGCGCCGTTCCAGGCCGGAACGTTGCCGGGCGCGGTCAAGCACGGCTATGCCAACGTGGGTATCGTCGAGCGCGGGCCGATAGGCTGGCCGGGGCGCACCGTGTTCTGTCTGTACCCGCACCAGACCCGCTATGTCGTTCCCGTCGACGCGGTCATACCCGTGCCCGCCGCCGTGCCCGCGGCCCGCGCTGTGCTCGCCGCCAATATGGAGACCGCGGTCAACGCGCTATGGGACGGCGCCCCGCGCGTGGGCGATCGTATCAGCGTGGTCGGGGCCGGCGTGGTCGGCAGCCTGGTGGCCGGGCTATGCCGCGATCTGCCGGGCGTGAACGTGGAACTCATCGATATCGATACCGACCGGGCCACGGTGGCGGATGCGCTGGACGTGGCCTTCGCCACGCCCGACCAGGCCACGCCGGAACGCGATCTGGTGTTTCATGCCAGCGCCACCGATGCCGGGCTTAACACCGCGCTCGTACTGGCCGGGCGCGAAGCCGAGATCATCGAACTGAGCTGGTTCGGGACGCGCCCCGCCACGCTCGCGCTGGGCGGCGCGTTCCATTCCCGTCGGCTCACGTTGCGCGCGACCCAGGTGGGCACCGTCGCGCCCGCTCGCGCGGCGCGCTGGGATCATGCCCGCCGGCTAGCGCTCGCGGTCGCCCTGTGCGCCGATCCGCGCCTGGACGTATTGTTCGCCCGCGACGTGGACTTCGATCAACTCCCGGGCGTCATGGCGCGTCTGGCCGATCCGGCCGATCGCACGCTTTGCCAGCGAATCGTCTATCCTGGCGTGCCATCCTCGTGAGACCGCGATCATGTATCACCTGAGCGTGCGCGATCACGTGATGATCGCCCATAGCTTCAACAGCCCGACTTTCGGTCCGGCCCGCGCACTGCACGGCGCGACCTATGTGGTCGATGTGACTTTCTACCGCGAGGCACTCGACGACGACGATCTGGTGGTCGATATCGGCGCCGCCGCGGCCGCGCTGGGCGACGTCCTGGCCGAGTTCAACCTGAGCAATCTCGACGATCACGAAGCGCTCGCCGGGCACAACACCACGACCGAGTTCATGGCCGGCGTGATTTTCACGCGGATGCGCCGGGCGATCGCCGACGGCCGGCTGGGCGCCGGCGCCGCCGGCCTTTGCCGCATGGGCGTGCGCCTGTCGGAGTCGCATATCGCCTGGGCCGGGTACGAGGCGGATCTGTGAGCCCGACGAGGCTGATCGTCGCCGGCGACCCGGAGCAGTACACCGGCGGCTATATTTATGACGCCCGCATCGCCGAGGCGCTGACCCGCAGCGGGCGCCCGATCGAAACCCTTGGCCTGGCCGGACGTTTTCCCGCTGCCGACGACGACGCCGCGCGAGCCCTCGCCGAAGCGCTGGCCGCGCGCGCCGACGGCGAGATCGTGATCGTCGACGGGCTGGTTTACGGCGCATTGCCGGAAGTCGTCGTCCGGGAAGCGGACCGGCTCCGTCTGGTCGCCCTGGTGCATCATCCCCTGGCCGACGAATCCGGCATCGACGGCGCGCTCGCCGACCGTCTGTTTGAAAGCGAACGCCGCGCGCTCGGCCATGCCGCGCGCGTGATCGTCACCAGCGCGTTCACCGCCGACCGGCTGGTCATGGCCTACGGCGTGGCGCGCGCCGATCTGGATATTGTCGAACCCGGCCTCGACAAGCCGGAACACCCGGTCCGCCCGGTCGGCAACAAACGCCCCGGCACACCGCACCTGCTTTGCGTGGCCAGTCTCATCCCGCGCAAGGGGCATGCCGTGCTGGTGGAAGCGCTGGCCGCGCTGACCGATCTCGACTGGCGCTGCGATTGTATCGGCGACACCGAACGTGATCCGGCGTGCGCCGCCGATATCCGCGCCGCCATCGATCGCCACGGTCTGGCCGGGCGCGTGCATCTCATGGGCGGCCGTCCGCCCGCCGCGCTGAGCGCCGCCTATGCCGATGCCGATCTGTTCGTGCTGCCGTCCTACTATGAAGGCTACGGCATGGTAGTCACCGAAGCGCTGGCGCACGGCCTGCCGGTGATTACAACCACCGGCGGCGCCCTGGCCGACACCTTGGCCCCGCACGCCGGGCTGGCGGTGCCGCCGGGCGACGCCGAAGCGCTGGCCGACGCCCTGCGCCGGTTGCTCTCGGACCCCGACGCCTATGCCGAAC